>DATDGR010000138.1:0-22620 GCA_036521995.1 Terriglobia bacterium
TTCCGCATCCCTAAGGCCAACAACCGCCACCCCAACGCCTCTAATTTCCTGGTAGAATGCGCCTTTTTAACACCAATTTTTGCGTTTCGCACCAGAAACTAGTCTAGTATACCCGGCACGAGGCCCTACGGCTTGGCGGGCTGGAACTCCGGCGCCCCGAATTGCCAGAGCACGAAGCTCATCGAGTCGGCCAGTTCCTGCTCGCGTTGCGTCTTGGTCGAGCCGAAGCCATGCCCCGCCTCGTAGTCCACGCGCAGCAGGACGGGCTTGCCGCTGGAGGTAGCGGCCTGCAGCCGCGCCGCCATCTTTCCCGGCTCCCACGAAATGACCCGAGGGTCGTTGAATCCCGTGGTCACCAGGACGGCGGGATACGGCGTGCCGTCCTTCACGTGATGGTAGGCGCTCATCTCGTACAATCCCTTGAAGCCGTCCTCGTTCTTCACAGTGCCGAACTCCGGGATGTTGGGAGGACCGTTGGGCGTGAACTCAGCGCGGACTACGTCGGACATGGGTACAGCGTCGATGGCGGCGGCGAACAGGTCCGGCCGTTCGGTAATGGAACGTCCGACAGTGATGCCACCCGCGCTCCCGCCTTCGATCGCCAGGCGCGCCGTGGAAGTATATTTTTGGTCAATCAGGTACTCGGCCGAGGCGATGAAATCCTTCCAGGTATTCGGTTTGGTCAGCATCTTCCCCGACAGGTGCCAGTCCTCGCCGTACTCGCCCCCGCCCCGCACGTGCGCCACGGCAAAGACGCCGCCGCGCTCAAACCACGCCAACAGCCGCGGATCGAAGTACGGATCAAGGGTGATGCCATAGGCGCCGTAACCCTCGAGCAGAGTCGGATTGGAGCCGTCCAGCTTCAGCCCCTTCTTGTAAGTGATGGAGAGCGGCACCAGCGTCCCGTCGTAGCTCTTGGCCTTCACCTCCGCAGATTCGAGATCGGGAGGATTGTCAAAAGGTCCCAGCGGTTGCAGCTTGGTATCGGTGATCTGTTTCGTACTTGGGTCATAGGAGTAGATCTGGGTTGCTCGGGTCCAAGAAGTCATCTCCAAGAGCGTGCCGGGCAGGCGCTGGTCCGTGGCCTCCAGCGTTACTGATCCCTGGAAGGGCAGGGCGACCGGCTCGGGCTGGCTGCCGTAAGGCACGCGCGTGAGGCGCCCGAGACCGCCATCCAAGGACTGGACGTACAGAGCGTCCTCGGCGGCCGCGATGCTCCGCACCACCGCCTCGCCCGGAGGCACGACGATGTCGGCCCGGCTGACATCTGGGGCCGAGAGCTTGGTGTGAAGCACCTTGTAGCGGGAAGCGTCTTTGTGAGACTGCAAATAAAGGTCGTCACCGCGCACATCGAAGCCGGTAATGTCGTCCTGGACGTCGCAGATCATCTTCCAGGGTACGTCTGGAGCGCTGAGGCTCGCGAGCGGTGCAGCGTAGAGCGTAATCTCGTTTTGGACGCCATGCGCAATCACCCCCAGCGCGTAGGGCGTGCCGGCTGAGGTGCCGGCGAAAGGTATGTCCGCCGCAGTGATCTTGATGCCCGCTACACCGTCGCCGAAAAGCAGAGAGTCTTGATCCGGCTTCGTGCCCAGGACGTGCAGATAGACGCGGCTGTTGAGATAGCGATCCGTCGGTGCGGCGCCGGGACCGAGTTTCTGCAACCGGTTATAGAGAAAAGACTGTCCGTTCGGGAGCCAGGATGGATTGCCGAACTGCACCCGGTCGATCACGTCGCTGGTTTCGCGCCCGGTTGCCGTTTCCACCACATGGAGCATGGCGTCCTCAGAGCCTGCCGGAGACACGCCCACCGCCACATAGCGTCCGTCAAAGGAGGGGGAGTAGTAGCTGATGGCGTAGTGCGGGCCGCCGGCGCTCGCGAATTTCATCGGATCCACCAGCAGCCTTTCCTGCCCGTCCAGACCTTCGCGGGTGTAAAGCTTCAGCAGGTCTTCGCTGGCGAGCCTCTTCTGATAGAAATAGCGGCCGCCGGGGAGGCGCCGCACGTCGGTGACGCGCGCCGGAGCGCCTTCGTCCAGCACCTTGATGCGAGCCAGCAGCGCCGCCCGGCCGGGAATACTGGCAAGCACGCTGCGCGTATAGTCGTTCTGCGCCTTGAACCAGTCGGCGACCGCCGGGTCCTTGAGGTTCTCCAGGTAGCGGTACGGATCGGAAACCTTCACTCCGAAATACTCATCGGTGACCATCCGGACGGGTGCGGCCGGCGCGGCAGCCGCGGCCGAAGCTGATTTCGGCGCGCTTGGTGAGGCGCCGCCGGACAGGATCATGAGGAGTCCGGCCGCGAGCGGTGCCGCCACGAAGGCGACGAGAAATCGAAGCCTGGGTTGCAAATGGGATCTCAACATAAGTTTCACCTCGTCCTCCGGCGGGTTCGTATTCAATGCGCCACCCGAAGCGTGGGAGGAGCACGTGCCCTGGAGGGTATCAGTCGCGACGGGGACAAGTCAAGTGACGCGAAGCAGCGGCGAGAACATGCACACCTTTACAGAAGGCCGGTCTTCAAAACACTGCCGCGGCGCTATTGATCGTGAATCGTCTGCATCTGCTTGACCTCAAACTCGCGGATGCCGCCATTGGGAGTGGTGATCTTGACGGTATCGCCCACTCGCTTCCCCATCAGGCCGCGGCCAATCGGCGAGGTGGTGGAAATCAGACCTTTGGCGAAGTCGGCTTCTTCGCTCGTCACCAGCCGGTACTCAATCTCAGCGTCGCGATCGATATCGTAAAGCAATACGCGCGAACCGAAGGCGATCCGGTCCTTGGGGATGTTGGACATGTTCACCAGGGAGAGATCAGCGAGCCTCTGTTTGAGCTGGCCCAAGCGTGCGCTCACGATGTCCTGCCGCTGCTTGGCCATAATGTATTCGGCGTTCTCGCTGAGATCACCATGCGCCCGCGCCCGCTTAAGCTCGGCGGGCAGCTCATGGTTCAGCTCGTGTTCGAGAGCCTGGATTTCATCTTGCAGTTTCCTGACGATCGGATTGGACGTCGAATTGGACATAGATCCTGTTGCCTCGCCTGCTTGCGCTCCCAGAACTACGCTCCTGAGAAGCAAGCCATCTTCCGGCCCGTCGGCAGCTTGTTTAAGTTTCGCAATGACTGGCCTGTGGCTGGATCGGAGTCATTCCAAAAAGGGAAATGTGTCGCTTTCGAGAGCAACCTCAAGCTGATGGGTTTGCATGCACACTCTTCGTTTTTTCCCGTGGGGTTCGGACCTGCCCTGGCCTGGACGGCCAGCATCAACCGCGCCCCGAAGGTCATTCAATCTGGGTCTTAATCATATCGTGAGATGTTGTTCTTGTTTTCTTCTTTCAGGCGACCTCTCCAACAGCGAAACCGTCTTCACCGCTATTCCTGACTCTCTTATCGCGCATCGATCGAGTCTTGTCAAGTGCGTGGTTGCTCAGCAGGCAGGGGAAAAAAGCCTTCGGACCATGTCATCCTGAGCAACGCGAAGAGCCTGCCCTGAGGGAAGCGAACGGGATCTGTTTTATTTATTTTCAATAGATACAGCAGGTGCATCGTTGGCCTTGAGCTCCTTCGCTGCTCTCAGGGCCACGGGTGGCGCAGACATCGTCGCCTTTGCGATGTGAGCGATCACGGCCGAGGCAGCCAGCCCTCGTTTGACCGGTTGTTGTGCTGGCGAGGCATCCTGGGATTGTTGCCTCCGGAGGCCGCACACATGGCAAGAGGCGCCATGTATGCGCCCCCCGTGCTTCGACCCCTTCAGGGGTTGACATCCAGAGGCTATTTTATGTATGCTAGATAGCTCGTTGGTACACAGCATAGCTTGGTGTCGGCAGAGGGTAGTCCTTTGGAGAAGTTCAGGGGTAAAGCGAAGCTCAAGTCATGTGGTTTCAGCAGGATGAAGCAGTTCTCCGAGCCAAACTTCGAAAAACTCGTCCAGTCATCGGCCATCGAGGCGCTAACGGCGCCGGAGGAGCTCGATGGGTCCCGGGCAAGGATGACGTTCAAAGCCGGAATGTATAAGATTATAAAGGAATTTGGCCATTTATCCTTCCGGTCAATGAGCCCCGGAATCAGCCCCTCCGCTGGGGTCAGCTCGGAGGCAAACCACGGGCGGCGACGGCGGACGGCAAGCCCAAAGTGAGAGCGAACCCGGCTCGAAGCGGGAAGGGGACTTGGGCCGGAGAGAAGAGGGCCGGCAAGTGACCATGACGAACAGACCTGGGAGGTGCCCTGTAATCAATTGGATAGGCAAAGAGCTTTTGGACTTGCCGGTCAATGAGAAAGTGGCCGGATCAGTTCACCAACCGCTTGAAACGGTCGCCCGGTTAGACGTATCATTCCGCACTCGGTTGTTATGCTGGATATCTCCTCTCACGATGTGCTTCTGGTCGGCGGCGGCGGAGCCGGCCTTCGCGCTGCCATCGCCGTCTCTGAAACCGATCCGAGCCTCAGCGTCGCAGTCGTCTCGAAGGTCTACCCGATGCGCAGCCACACGGTCTCCGCGGAGGGCGGGGCGGCGGGTGTGGTCCTTCCCGAGGATAGCCAGGATGAGCACGCTTACGACACCATCTCGGGCGGGGACTGGCTGTGCGATCAGGACGCAGTCGAAGCCTTCGTGAAGGAAGCTCCGGAGGAGTTGTTGCGCCTGGAGCATTGGGGCTGCCCCTGGAGCCGCGAGCCCAACGGGCGTATCGCTGTCCGCCCCTTTGGTGGCATGAAGAAGACTCGAACCTGGTTCGCAGCCGACAAGACGGGCTTCCACCTGCTGCACACCCTGTTTCAAACCTCGCTCAAGTACAACGCCATTACCCGTTACGACGAATTCTTTGTCACCCGGCTGCTGGTGGACGAGGGCCGCGTCCAGGGCGTGGTGGCGATCGAACTGACCACCGGAAAGATCCAGGCCATCACGGCCAAGGCCGTTATCTTGTGTACAGGCGGTTGCGGCCGCGTCTTCCGCTTTACCACCAATGCTGCTATCAAGAACGGCGATGGCATGGCGCTGGCGTATCGAGCCGGGGCGCCTTTAAAGGACATGGAGTTCGTCCAGTACCATCCCACCGGGCTGCCGTTTACCGGAATTCTGATCACCGAGGCAGCGCGCGCCGAAGGGGGATACCTGATCAACAAGGACGGCTACCGGTACCTGCAGGACTACAACCTGGGGAAACCGCAGCCGAAGCCGGTGCTGCGCAGCATGGAGCTGGGGCCGCGGGATCGATTGTCGCAGGCCTTCGTCAAGGAGCAAGAGAAGGGGCGGACCATTGAGGGACCGTATGGTTCGGTGGTCCACCTCGATCTTCGGCACCTGGGCGGAAAGCTGATCGACACGAAGCTTCCCTTCGTTCGCGAGCTTTGCTTGAAGTATGAGAATATCGATCCCATCCGCGAGCTGATTCCGGTGCGGCCGGTGGTTCACTATATGATGGGCGGCGTCCACACGGATTTGAATGGGGCCACACCGCTCGCGGGGCTTTATGCGGCCGGCGAAGTGGCTTGTGTGAGCATCAACGGCGCCAACCGGCTGGGTTCAAATTCACTGCCGGAGCTGCTGGTGTTCGGGGCAAGGGCCGGTCGCGCGGCAGCGGCATTTGCCGCAGAACAGGAACCGCCCGGCCGCCAGGCCTTGGCCCAGGCGGTGGATGAGGAGGCGCGCTTGCAGGAGCGGTTCCTTCAGAAGACCGGCGGCCGGGAGCGGATTTCCACCCTGCGGGAAGAGATGCAGGCGACCATGGAAAAGGGCGCCGGAATCTTCCGCTCCGGCGATTCACTGGCCGCAGCCACCACCAAGCTCCGTGAGCTGCAGGAACGATTCCGCGACATTACCCTCGATGACCGCAGCCACATTTTCAACACCGAATTGATTTCCGCCCTCGAGCTCTCATTCATGCTCGACGTCGCCGAATCGATGGCTCAGTGCGCCTTGCAGCGAACCGAGTCGCGAGGAGCTCATCAGCGAACCGAGTTTCCGGCGCGGAACGATGAGAAGTTTCTGGCGCACTCGCTGGTGTATCGCAGGGCAGACCGGGCGCCCCGAGTGGAATACTCGCCGGTCACCATTACTCGCTGGCCGCCTGGGGAGCGCGTCTACGGAAAGTGAATCGACGATGGCCGAAAATATCGAACTCGAAGTGACTCGTTACCATCCGGGGACCGATGAGGAACCGAGGCGCCAGTCCTACGAGGTTCCGCTGCGAAAGGAATGGGTGGTTCTCGACGCCCTGAACTACGTCAAGGACAAGGTGGACGGGTCGCTCTCCTTCCGCTGGTCGTGCCGGATGGGCGTGTGCGGAAGTTGCGGCATGATGGTCAACGGAGAACCCAAGCTGACCTGCGCCACGTTCCTGACAGACTACGCGCCGGGCCCTGTTCGGGTGGAGCCATTGAAAAACTTCCCCATCCTCCGCGACCTCATCGTCGATATCTCTGACTTCCTGGTCAAGCTTACAAAGGCGAAGCCGTGGCTTATCCGGAAGGACGAAAAGACTCTGGCCGAAGGCGAATACCTCCAGACTCCCGAGCAGTTGGACACCTTCAAGCAGTTCAGCATGTGCATCAATTGCCTTCTGTGTTACGCAGCCTGTCCGGTCTACGGGCTCGATCCGCTTTTTGTCGGTCCGGCCGCCATCGCCTTGGCGCAGCGCTATAACGCGGACTCCCGCGACCAGGGGGCCAGTGAGCGGATGGACGTGCTCTCGCACAGCGACGGAATCTGGGGCTGCACGTTTGTCGGGGAATGCACCGAGGTCTGCCCCAAGGACGTGGATCCCGCCGGAGCCATTCAGCAGTACAAGCTGACGGCTACCAAGGAGTGGATCAAATCCCTGCTGATGCCCTGGGGAGGGAGGTAGAGATGGCTGCCCCCGTCGAGTATGTGCCGAAGACGTTTCGGCCGCGCGTTTCCACCTACTGGTGGCTGGGCCGCTGGCCGTATCTGAAGTTTATTCTACGGGAGCTCAGCAGTGTCTCCGTGGCTTGGTTCGTCGTCATCACCCTGCTGCAGATTCGGGCTTTGAAGCACGGGCCGTCAGACTACCTGGCGTTTCAGGACTGGTTGCGGAATCCGGTTCTGATCGCCATGAACGTCATCGCCTTACTCTTCGTGCTATTTCACGCCGTCACCTGGTTCAATCTAGCTCCCAAGGCGATGGCCGTCCGCCTGGGCGGAAAGCGGGTTCCCGGCCTGCTGATTGCAGCACCGAACTACGTCGCCTGGATCGCGGTATCGGCGGTTGTAGCCTGGGTGCTGCTGCGAGGCTAAATGGGCAAGCGATCGAACGAACCTTTTCTGTGGATGCTCTTCAGCGCCGGCGGGGTGGTGGCGGCGATGCTGATCCCGATTCACCTTTTCCTGTTCGGGCTGGCATTTCCGCTGGGGTGGCTGCCGGGTCCGAGTTACGAGAGCCTGCTGGCGCTGGCCTCGCATCCGCTGACGCGATTGTACCTGCTTGTTCTCTGCACGCTGCCGTTGTTCCACTGGGCCCACCGATTCCGGTATACCCTCTACGATGGCCTCCAGATCAAGCACATCAACGAAGTCATTAACACTTTCTGTTACGGCGGAGCCATCGTGGGCTCGATTCTGGCGGCTTACCTTCTGTGGAGAATCCCTTAGAGTTCAGCAGGCTCGCTTCGCTGAATTCATCCGGCCTCGTCGCATCAGGTGATCAGTGGGCGGTATGGCCTCGGTTGGCGATCTCGACCGCGCCGGCCTTCTGTGCGGATTGAAACAGGTCCGTGATGTCGGCGAGCGTGACCTTGCCGTAGTACCACTCGCCGGCGGACAGGCTCTCGGCCCGCACAGCGTCATAGATGTCGAGCACCGAGCGGTGGCCGTCGACGTAGTTGAGCGCCTCAGCCTCCATCACCGGGTGGAGGGTCGTCGGCCCGGCGAGCGCAGCCGCGCGATGGAGGTAGTCGCCCAGTGGCTCCACGTTGTTCGGGACCTCCGCGGCCGCACTCTTCTCGAGATCTGTGGGCGCCGGCGCGCTGAACCCATGGCCGACGAGCGCTCCGTACCACTCCTCCAACCGTTGCTTGTGATTCACCTCGGTGAGTTTGAGGTCTTCGATAAGGCGGGTGAGCAGCTTGTGGATCTCTGGACTCGTGTAGGGCTCGACGGAGTGTAGCGCTTGCTCCTCCCGGGCTTCAGCCTGGTCGAGCAGGTTGAGGGCGTCCACATAGCTGGCGTCGCGCTGGGCGGGTGGGGCTTGGGAAAGCGAGGCGATGGCGGCGGCCAGATCCTGCGAGATTCGCACGCGCGCGCGGCTCGCCACCACCCCTGCCAGGACCGCTCCGTCCGGCTCGCTGAGGTTCGCGAGATAGAGCGCTGACGCTGCGACGGCATCAGCGTTGCGCTGAAGCTGGGTGGGGTCGATTTGCCAAAGGTCGTCGTCGCTGGAATGAATGTATTCGTCCGGCCAGTTGGTGAAGTCCACCCCTGGGATTCCAATGGCTCCGATGTTGAAGACCTGGTGATCGGTGTCGTCGAAGTAGGGCACCACCTCGATGTGATAGGGCTCGCGACTGCCGATGTGAGCGAAGATCGGTTGCGAGAACGGAGCAAGATTGCCGGCCTGCCAGGCAGGCAGATACGCGTTATTGCCTTTGGCTAGGCTCTCGACGATGCTGGTCACAACGTCGTCCACGAGGCTCCAGCGGGAGTAGGGCGTCAAACTTACCTGCTGCACGCGTCCGCCGATAGACTGCCGGGCGCCCACCATGTCCTGGTTGATGTCCGCCAGGATCCGGCCGCGCTCCTCCGGGTGCTCGGCGAAGTATTCGAGTTCGGCGTCAATCTCGTTGGTCCACCAGAAGCGGATGTCCCGCTTGGGCCTTGGCAGCCGCCCGTCTTTGATCATGGCTTCGAGTGCGCGGCCGACCTCCAGCAGATTAGCGCAACCGCTGCGATCGTCGTTGGCCGAGGTCTTCTCTTCCTGCAGATGGGCCGTTAGCACGATGGCATGCCCGTGGTCTGTGGTGCCCCGGATGAAGCCTTCTACCATCCCCTGACGGCCTGGCTTCGCGACATCGGCTTGAACCGTGAGATGGACGCGAAAGGGGCCGGGCGGTGAGGCGGGCGGTGGCGGGGCAAAAATGTACGTCGAGGCGCGGCCTGACATCCAGCGCGCCAGCGCCAGACCGGTGCGTGGCGACACCACGAAAACAGGCGCCGAGCTCAGCGCCGGGCCTGACTGAAGCCACGCCACCTGGTCGGGATGATCGGTCCACGGGTCGGTGCGCGTCGAATAATAAGAGACGATCCCGATCGCGCCGTGCTGCGCGCAGGCGATTTGCTCGATGGCGGCGGGCGGGCCGTAGGCCAGCACGATCTTGCCCTTCACGTCTTTGCCCTCGTAGTCCGCGTCGTCGGTGCCTTCGCCGACGTCCACCAGGTCAGCAGTCAGGTCGGCTGTGGGGCTGTAATCCGCAACCGAAGTCGGTGTCTCGCGTACGTCTCCCAGCTTCACGGTGACCGGCGAAATCAGCCACAGCTCGCCGCCCTTGAGGGTCCAGCCCGGGAGCGGCTGGCCGGAGGAGTCGCCCCAAGACGGAAGGTCGATGAAGTGGACGTTTTCGATACCATAGGTTCTAGCGCGATCCGCCACCCAGCGGGCTTCGTCCTGGAAGCCTTCGGACTCGCCCTCTGGCGCGTGGTAGAGGACGAGCGACCGTAGATTGTCGAAGGCGATATCGCCGGAGATCTCGTTGGTCAGTTTTTGATCGATGTCCTCGGGCAGGAAAGGGCTGCGCTGGGCCCTCGCAGGCCAGCTCAGGGTAAGAACCACAACCCATGTGGCCGCCAGCGGCCGCCAACGTCGACGCATGAAGACCTCTGTCCCGAGAACGCTTCAAATAGTCCCGTGTGAAGTCCGGCGACACCATCAAGCGGGCTGCTGCGCACGCGACTCTAGCTGATTCAGGCCAAGGCTATGCCAGGATATTCACGCTTGATTCCGGTTACTTCCGGTACGCCACTCCGCCCTTCATCACAAAGGTGACTTTCTGTAAAGCAGTGATGTCCTGCAGCGGATCACCCCGAACCGCAATGATATCGGCCCAATAGCCCTGCTTAAGCGTACCAATCTGATCCTGCCAGCCGAGCAGCTTCGCACCGTTGAGCAGACCGGCCTGAAGCGCGGCCAACGGCGTGATGCCGTACTTCACCATCAGCACATACTCGCGTGCCTGCGTGCCATGGGGAAAGGGGCCCACGTCCGAGCCCACGGCCATCGGGACACCAGAGTTGAGCTGCTTCTGAAACTCCCGGGCATGAAACTCGAGCATCTGTCGTTCCAGCACTGCTCCGGCGGCCGACTTCGCATGCTCAGCGAAGTACTCTGCGATCGTAAACGTTGGCACGGCGAAGATCTGTTTGTCCCGCATCAGGCGCATGGTTTCGTCGCTCAGTTGATAGGCGTGATCGATCGACGCCACTCCCGCCTGTGCCGCATACAGCGTACCCGGCTCGCCCATGGCGTGAACCGCCACGCGCCGGCCGACGCGGGCCGCTTCCTGCACCGCAACGCTGAGCTCCGCTTCGGTGTACTGGTAGGGTGTGGAGAAGTGACCGTCGCGAATGGAGTCGGGACCGGTCTCGTAGATTTTGATGAAGTCCGCTCCCTCCTTGAATTGCTCCCGGATCACCGCCACCAGTTCGGTGGCGCCATTGGCGTAAGTGGCGTTCGAGAGCACGCGCTGTTCGGGGTTGTAGCCGATAGCATCTTCGTGGCCACCCAGAATGTCCACAGCATTGCCGCTGATTCTCAGGCGCGGTCCGGGAA
Organism: Terriglobia bacterium; assembly: GCA_036521995.1. GTDB lineage: Bacteria > Acidobacteriota > Terriglobia > UBA7540 > UBA7540 > Gp13-AA77. The sequence goes on from DATDGR010000138.1 coordinate 10,773, forward strand.
TCAAACCCTGATCGATCGCATTGCGCACGGCGGTGGAGGCCGAGCCTGCCCCTTCCGTTCCCATGTCCCGCTCGGCCGTAAAGCCTGCCATCAGGTCGTCCCGCGCCGCCAGAACCGCTTCAATCGTGCGCTGTGGCACCGACTCTTGGATCGTCTGCAAATCCTCGGCGCCCGGATGCAGAAACAGATGCACGTGAACATCAATGAGCCCCGGCAACAGCGTACTGTCACCTAAGTCGATGACCTCCGCTCCCGTGGGATGCTTCACCGCCGAACCAACCTCGGCGATCCGCTCCCCTTGCACCAGTACCTCGCCGGGCGTGATCGTTCTTCCGCTCTCGATCTCCAGCATCCGGGCAGCGTGCAACACGACTGCCTGCGTCGATGCGGCCGGGGATTGAGCCGGCACCGCGGAGCCAACAACGGAAAACAGGAATGATCCAGACAGAGCCGCGAAAGAGCGCCATTTTCTTCTCATAGCGCTCGGGATAATACCACCGTTCGGCACGCCGCCGCGAACGGTCCTGAGCCTGGCGAAGGAGCTCAGCGTAAACTTCGCGAACGACCTGCTCTTGTTCATCATCGACACGCTTCGTCCTTTTCGGCTCCTAGATGGCAGCGCGAGCAGCCTTCTGCTTTTTCGGTTCATAAACGGAGATTCGATCGGACGGCCGCATCGGCTCTGGCGGGTGGCCTCGAAAGGCTAGGTTAAGACCTCGAGCCGAGTAGACAATGGCTGAAGAATTAGGATAGTATCGGCGCGAAATGCCAAAACACGGTGGAGAACATGGTCGGACTCTTCGGCGTGTCTCTACCCTGTACTTTTCGGGCTTGCCTGCCTCCGCCGTGCCCAAGTGGGATCGGGCGTCCGTGCCATCTTGTCGACGCGCATCGCACCGCGACTCACGGGTCTTGCATAGAGGCAAGAAAACCTGGCGCACTCGCGATCTCAGGCCGCGGGCCTTTCGCACCCTCGCACCCTGACCGCTTGACAGCGGTCAAATCGATGGATGACCGGACCAGACATGGATACGCTTCGCAAGCCTTTCTTTATCGCGGCGCTGATCTTGATCCTGATCGCCTTGCTGGTCGAGATCGGGTCTTCCGCCAAGCTGGCGGTAGTGAGTTCCAGCGCCGCGACGCTCGGCGCTGGAACGCCGGGCAAGGGAATTCCTGCGCTCGCATTTCTCGACGGGCTGCTTCTTTTCACCTCGCTCTTGATGGGCTTGGGCCTCTTGGTCCCGGAACGCCTTCAGGGCCGCCTCCAGGGGCTTGCGACCTTGATCTTTTCATTCTTGATGCTGGGGGCGGAAATTGTCATGATTTTTGCCGCCATCGCCTTGCTCGTGCTCATGATTACTCTTCTGCTGGCGCCGATCTTCGGCACGATCGCGTACTTCATCATCTACGGCAACTTCGACACGGGAGCTGCCCGCGTCACGCTGGGCGTGGTGATGACCCTCAAGCTGCTTTTCGCACTTTGCCTGATAATGGCCCAACAGAGATTCTTGCAGAACAAAGGTTTGGTGCTCCTGACGCTGACCACATTGTTAGCAACTTTTGTGGTCGCGTTTTTGCAGGGTATGGTGCCTGGATTCCTGGTGAGCATCACGGACGACATTGGCGCGATCGTGGCCCTGATTCTGGCCGCAATCTGGACGGCGGTTTTTCTGATATCGTCCCTCGTCTCGGTAGCCAAGGCCGTCGCCTGACGGGACGGGCCGCGTGTGGGGTCCCAAACGACGCCTCTAGGCTAGCCGGTCGCTGACGTTACGCCGTCGGCCGCCCGCAACCCCTACCGTCGGGAATCCGAATCCGTCCGAGTTGCCTGATTGGCCAGCCGCCGCTCGAGATCGCTGACGCGCCGGGCGAGCTCCGGCAAGCGGCTGAGATGCGCATACTGCCGCTTGAAGACGCTTAGCGGCCTCCCCGGTATTCCCCACACGGTGGCGCCCTTGCGCACGATCTTTCCGGGCAGGATGCCTCCCTTGGAGGCGATTCGCGCCCCTTCTTCAATTTCCACGTGGTCTCCGATGCCGACCTGGCCGCCGATGACGGCATAATCGCCTACGCGCACACTTCCGGAGATGCCGGTTTGCGCGGCGATCACGCAGTGCTTCCCGATCCGGACGTTGTGGGCAATCTGCACGAGGTTGTCGATCTTCGTACCTTTACCGATCACGGTCGTGCCGAGCGAGCCGCGATCCACGGTGGTGTTGCTCCCAATCTCGACGTCATCTTCGATGGTCAGGCTGCCGAGCTGGGGAAACTTTTGGTGTCTTCCATCGGCGAAGACGTAGCCGAAACCGTCTCCGCCGATCACCACGCCGGCATGCAAGATCACCCGGCTGCCGATGTGGGCGTTGGGATAGATCGTGACGCCGGGATGGAAGATGCAATCCTCCCCAATCTCCACCCCTTCGCCTACGAACACCCGAGCCGATAGGTGAGTCCGGGCGCCCACTCGCACGCTCTTTTCCAGTGCGGCGTGCGGGCCGACCGAGACTCCCGGCCCCAGGCAGGCCTCCTCGGCCACAACCGCCGTGGGATCGATTCCGGCCGTAGGGCGTCTGGCCGGCACCAATCTCGCCGCAACCTGAATGAAGGCGAGCTTCGGCTGCGCGACCACGACCTTGGTTCGGCCCTGGAGCGAGTTGTCGAGCGGGACCAAGATGCAGCCCGCGCGCGATTGGCCAGCCTGGGCCAGAGCACGGATATCCGTGGCAAAGGTGAGGTCCGTCGGTTCCGCCATCTCGAGGGCCGCCACGCCCTGGATTTCGCGCGTCACCTCCCCCTCAGCCTTGCCGTTAACCAAGCGCGCGATCTCATCAACTCTCATAATAGGCCTCGGGGTCTGCTCCAGCGGCTGCAAGAAGAGAGAGTCAGAACGGATACAGCGGCGGCTCGACGGGCGGCCGCGTCTTCCAACGGCGATGCACCCAGAGCCACTGATCAGGATAGCGCCGAATGTTGTCCTCGATGAGCCGTGTGAAGTGGGCCGTGTTGAGCCGAATCTCTGTCTCCGCATCGTCATGCCCAATCCAATCGACCGGCTCAAAGCGCAGCCGATACTTTCGAAGCTTGGAGTCCCAGATCGCCAGCCCCAGCACCAGGGCGGCCCCGGTCTTGCGCGCCAGACGTGCCGGCGCGCTGGTAGTACAGGCAAGCCGGCCAAAAAGGTCGACGAAGATGCCCTCCGCCAGGAGCATATTCGTATCCATGAGGACGCCAACCGCTTCACCCTGTTTGAGGGCCTGGAGCGCCCGCCGGGCAAAGTCGTTCTTTTCGACGGGCCGCCCCCCGCTCAAGCAGCGATAGCGCGTGATGAGCGCATCCAGCAGGGGGTTATCCATCAGGCGGACGGTAAAGTTGAGGGGGTACCCATAAAGGCTGTGGGCGAAGGAGCTGAGCTCCCAGTTTCCAAAGTGGGCGGTGAGAAAAATCACGCCCTTGCCTTGGGCCTGGGCGCGCGCGTAATGCTCAAAGCCATCGTAGACGATCAGACGCTCGATGTTACCCCGGTTGAGCCTGGGAAAAGAAGCGAAGTCCGCCAGCATTCTTCCGAAGTTCCGAAAAGTTTGAACCAACACGCGCCGCCGCTCGCGCTCCTGCCAATCCGGGAACGCCAAGCGCAGGTTGAACAAGCCCACCTGCCGAAGCCGGGGCCAGAAGAAGAAGCTGCCCAGAGCCAGCACCTCACAAACACCCCTTCCGAGCCAGCGCGGCAGCAGTCCGAGAAACCGCAGCACGCCCAGGGCGGCAAGGTATTCGACACGGTACCGAAACTTCGGTTTTTGAGCAGTGTGGTCAGACGCCGGACGCGCGGAAGTGGAAGGCTTAGCGACTGCGGGCATCTGAGTCAGCAAAATACGTGGTATCAATTTCCGCTCTCCAGGCTGCTTCTTCTGCGCCGCCTCCAACCTCACCGGGCCAAGAAGACCAGCCTGCCACCAGGGGCCGTTCCAGCTGGCTTGTAGGTTATACTTGGGGGCCTGCTGCACGCATCCCTATCTCCGAGGAGCAGTATTGGCAGACGTGATTGATATCCGCCGGTTCGAGGCGAGCGCCTTCGCGCCCGTGCTCGAAGCCGAATCGCGGGCCTGGAACGACGAACTGCACTGGGATTACGGGCCCGCCGCCCGCATCGTCACAAATTGTCTCGTCGACAAGCGGCTCTCCGGGTACGCCCTGGTTAACGAGGGCCGCATCGAAGGTTATAGCTTCTTCCTGTGTGAGGGCGGAAAGGGCCTGATTGGCGATTTCTTCGTCCCCAACACTTCCGCACCCCGGGCGGACGTGCTCCGGTTGCTCGATCACGTGCTCGAAACGCTGCTGGCCACACCGGGCGTGTCTCGCGTGGAAGCGCAGCTTCCACATGCGGACGCCCAAGAGCTCGAACATTACTTCAGCGAGTACGGCTTCAAAAGCTATCTCCGCCGCTTCATGGTTTACCGTCTCCGACCCCTCGCCGAACGCACCGCTGCCGACGAATTCGTCATCGAGCCCTGGGAGCGAAGGCATGACCGCATGGCGGCTCAATTCATCTACCAAACTTATCGCGGTCACGTCGACGCCGTCATCAACGACCAGTATGCGAGCGCTGAAGGCGCCGAACGGCTCATCGATAACATCTTCGACTTGCACGGATGCGGTGAACCAGTGCCGCAAGCTTCGCTGGTGGCGGTTCACAGGGCCACACAGAAGCTGGCGGGCCTGGTGGCTCTGACGGCCGTGCGCCAAACCACATCCCACATCCCCCAGGTGGCCGTTGGGCCTCCGTTCCAGTCTCGCGGGCTTGGAACCGCACTTCTCGACCTGGCTTTTGGCGAAGCGGCGCATCGGGGCTATCAAGAAGTCTCTCTCACCGTCACTGATCTGAATCACGGAGCCGTGCGGCTCTACGAACGGCTTGGGTTTGAGACTCTTCGCACCTTCGGAGCCTTCGTCTGGAATCGGGAATGAGTTCTCGCGTCCAAAAGTCATTGCGCGCGAGCCCTGAGGAGGTCCTTCAACTCATCCATGAACTCGCGCACGTCCTTGAAGTCCAGATAGACCGAAGCAAAACGGACGTAGGCCACTTTGTCTAGCGTCTTAAGACGATCCATGACGAGTTCGCCCACGGCTGAGCTTGGCTGTTCGCGTTCCGCCGACTCGGTGACGTAGGCCTCGGCCTCGTTCACAATCTCCTCGAGCTTGACCATCGGAACCGGACGTTTCTCACAAGCCTTCAGAAGACCCGCCAGAATTTTCTGCCGGTCGAACTTCTCCCGCCGGCCGTCCTTTTTCACAACCATGTAAGGGATTTCGTCAATGCGCTCGTAGGTTGTGAATCGCCGGCCGCACTGCTCGCATTGGCGGCGGCGGCGAATGGTGTCACCCACCTTGGCCTCACGGGAGTCCACCACGTGATCTTCGGGATGTCCGCAGAAAGGACACTTCATGGAGTTGCAGGATTCAGCGTAGCGGGTACTGGATTCATCCTGGGTCACTTCGCATTCATCATTTTTCTCACTTGATCTTCTGCCCTGGCCTCGCGAGTTGCCGATTCCCGCTCCGCCTCGGCCATCGCCTTAAGCTTCTTGAAGCTCAGCCCGCCGTAAATCAAGAGGATCACGGCCAGGGAGACGCAAGGCACCAGCAGCACAAGCCATTGAAGCAGCGCCGCGCTCGTGGCGGCGTCGGGCGGGACCTGGAATACCTGTTTCAATGCAAACAGAATGGCTAACTGAAACCCTCCGCCCACGCCCGGAAGCTGAAATACCAATCCGACTCCGGCGCAGAAGCCCACCACGGTGGCGGCCCACCAGGACAGTTTCCCGAGAGGTCCATCGAGACTCTGGAACACGAACCAGTAGACGCTGATGTTGACCACCCAGAGGATCGCTGTGCTGGCCACGCTCGCGGTCAAGTCGCGCCAGTTCTCGATGACGTCGAGGCCTTCGGCAAAGGAACGCGCCACTCCCCCGAGTCCGCGCCGCAACTTCGCCGGAAGGAATTGCAGCTTGGTTCCTGCCCATGCGATCAGGCCTTCTGCGTAAGACCGATAGAGCACCAACGCGGTCACCAACCCCGCCGTACTTATGAGCACGCCTACAGCCCCCTCGTGCATCCGATGCAAAGTCTGCACAGCGCGGGCGCCTCCCAAGGGCATCGGCTCGAGGTAAAGAGCCAGACCAAAAAGCAGGGCCACCGCCACCGTGTCGTAAAGCCGCTCGAGCACCAGGATGGCCAATTGCGAGGCAAACGGCACGCCTTCCCAGCGAGCGATGTAGGCCGGACGAACGAGTTCTCCCGGCCTGCCGATCAGGTACACGGCGCTGAAGCCGAAGATCTGTCCGGTGAACAGAACCCCCACGGAGCTTCGCTTAAAGGGATCGAGGAAGAATTTCCATCGGTAGGCTCGGATAAGATAGCTGGCGCAACTCAGAACGATTGCCGCCCCGAGCCACGCCGGACTCGCATGGATGAGCAACGACCAGACTCGCTCCCAACTGAACTGCCGCCAGTCAGGGCTCTGCGTAAACCGCCAGAGAATCAGGCCGAGGAGAGCCGCCACCCCTGCTAACCCAAGCCATTGCCGGGAACGTTTGTTCATATCGGGGCTTCCCGAGCCGAAAGGCTCAGGCAGCCGCGCTGTCTGCGCCTGTAGCACCTAGCGATTGAGTGCACCACGAACACTCTACTACGCCTAGGCCGGGACCGACAACGACAGGTCAACAGCCGCGCGTGCCCTTCGGATCGACCTGCGGCACCACAGTCAAATGGCTGTATGACAGAAATCAGTTCTTGGGGGGATTCTTCTGGTCCGGCTGCTTCTGCGGCTGCTGGCCCGAGCCTCCGGGCGGTACCACGGCCACGTCCGTGATCTTGACCGCCGACTTAAACTGTTTGTATTCGGTATAGCGGATGATCTCCTTGACGTGAACCGGGGCACTGCTGAAGTACAGAGTGTCGTCCGCCAGAGTAAACGTTGGAAACCAGAACTTACCGTCAATCTGCTCACGCCAAGTCGTGAAACGGGGGAAAAGGTTCTCTTCCCCGCGCTTGGTCTTGATCTCAGGGACCTGCTTGCCTTCTGACTTGACGATCTGCAAGTCGCGGTCATCGACCCACACCATGCCCTGAAAGTACTGCTTTCCCTTCAGAATCTGCTTGGGCCGAAGGGAAAAAACGTACGCCGTCAGCTGATCCACTTTCACGTGACCCCGGTATTGAACGTCGTATTCCGGAAGTTCGGCCGTAGTGAGGACGAATGGCTGGATGCTGCGAAAAGCGTCGAAGTCCTGCTCGGTGAGCTGAAGAGTCTTCAGCGTGGGAAGGGGGGCGTAGGTGACCCTTTCGATACGCGCCCCATTGTCGTCATAGAGGATGTCCCAATCTTGCTGGAACTGCCCCAGAACTTCTGCGTCCGCTCCCACTTCCTGCACCTTATTAGTCTGGTGATAGGTGTAATTGTCGCGCGCCGCCTTGAACAGGGTCTCCTTAGCAGCAAAGGCTTGGATGATCTGCGGAATCTGCTCCGGACTGGGATCGCTGAGGTCCGAGGTTCCTTTCGAGGACGCGCTCGGGGCCGAAGGTTTGGTGGGCGCTGCAGCCGTGTGCCGGGCCAGAACGGGGCCTAACGGGGTGGTCTGAGTCTTGCTAGGAGCCGGGGAGGGGCCCGGGCCAGGCGCTGCCGACGCAGAGGGGCTCACGCCGTCCGCCCCTACGGGCGCCGCCGGAACCGAGGGTGTTTCAGCCGGCGTCGCGAGCACCACGGGCGTTGTCGGGGGTGACGTAGCGGGAGCAGTTGATTGGCTCGCGGGTGGTGCCGCCGGCGCTGCCGCTGGCGATCCCTTTCCGGAAGCGTCCTCTAGGGCTTGAATGACGGTCTCGTCGGCACCGTCGCGCCGGAATTCCGTGGCCAACTCGGCGGTCATTTGAAAGCCGACGCCGCGCTGCTTGATCAGGTCCACCAATCTTTGCGAGCTCGCTCCGCCGATCAACAGCAGCGTGACATCATCGTGGGTCAGCGGCTTGTCCGCAGCCCGCGCCGCCGGCACGCCGAAGGACGAGACGGCCAGCGCCGCCAGTATGACGACCACGAACCGACGATGGACTTTACGCACAGCACTCACGAGCTTGAATAACCTCATCAACGCCGGAGTAGGAGAACTCACCGTATTAGACTCCATCAACCCCTGGCTGGTTGCTTGTTAGTAGCTCTCAGCCATCACTGTGAGTTGTCAGATCCATAGAACAGCGATTTGGCCGCTGACGGGAATCGCCGATGCGATAGTGCCAGGCCTCGGGTACGCGAGCGTTCTGGCCGCCCCGCCGACGCTCCTCTTGGGCTAGCGAGCCCGCCGTTTGTTCTTGAGCCGCATCTGCCTTGTCTTGCGCGGGCTTCGCTTGGGCTTTGAGATGGCAAAGGTCACTGGTCCCACGCGCCGGACGCTCCAGCCATTGTTTGAAGTCTCGTTCGTTTCCATTTCGGACACTCCCGTAAGTGGTTTGGTAGGTTTCCGGCGCCTCCACTTCCCTGAAAAGGCTAAACCCAAAGAAGCGGAGCGATTCCGATCCGATCCGCCATTCAGAAGGCGGGAATCCGTCGCGGGTCAATTGGCGGCGTCTAGGGAGCTCACCTGAATGGTGTTGCTCTTGAGAGTCCCGGTCACCTTCACGCGCTCGCCCGGATACTTACTGCTCTTGCTCTGATCACTCAGCTTGTAGACTCTATTGTGCGAGGTGTCCACCAGCACGTAACTCGATCCTTCCTTGATGCAAGCCTGCGTGCAGGCCTTGTCGCCACCGGGCATTACATGCTTCAAGCCGCACATGCTATCGCCGATGCTTCCCGTGAAGGTCGCCGTGCCGCCCTCCTGGGAGGCCAGACATAAACCACACGCTAGTGCCAGAAGGGCTGCACCGCCGGCGATTTTCTTCATTCGTCCTCCACGATTGTCCTCTGCATGGCGCTGGCCCGCGAAGGTGTGATACCGTCTCGGGCCAGACCGGGCTATGACTGATTTGAAGTTCAAGCTACTAAGTTACTTCGATGCTTTTCGCCAGGTTACCTCTCTTCTTTTCGGGCACGAAACTGACCGAAGCTTGCTTACCGGTTTGCAAGTCGCTGAGCTTGGCTTTGCTGCCGCCCACTGTGATCTTTGTGCCGTTGCTGACTGCGAAGTTATACGGCACGCCGTTCGGCCCGCTGACCACGACCAGTTTCTTTTCCGCATCCACCGAGCTGATAGTTCCGGACAGCGTTTCGGCCTTCGCCGCCCCCATCGAAGCCGACTTGGCCGGCTTGGCTTCGCTATCGGAGGCCGCAGGCGCAGCCTGATCTTGCGGTCCTTCCGCCGGCTGACCCTTAGCGATCACCGAAATCGTGCTGAACAGGACAAGCATGAACACGGCCACGAGCGTTAGCACTGTAGTCTTCATCTCTATTCACCTCATGTGCAGGATGCAGTCCCTCCCCTCGCCATAATAGCTGATTTTGCGAGTAAGCCAAAACCCGAAGTTCAAAGCTCGTTCGCTCACCTCACGGCGCGTTACGGTCCAATGCCTGACTCCAGTGTCGTGCTCCGAAGTTCGCTGACGAAATCAGCCGCGGGATTTGCCTGCTCGCCGAGTCGCAACCTGCCTTGGCTCGACCCGGACTTAAGTGCACTTTCTTAAAAGCACCATCCTTCTAACCTACTGACTATAAATAAGTTGTACGACTCTAAAAAACGGTAATGTACAACACACTTTTGTTGATTCTAAAGGACATTCCAGCTTTTGGGCGAGTTTTACACAGGGTTATGTCGCTGATTATAAATCACATTCCAGCTTTGGGGAGGGGGGGGGGGGGGGTATACGTTGTTTCGACCCCTTGGAGCCTGATTTTGGCCTGCAAACTTAGGCTCGGCGGAGAATCTCCAGGTTCGGTCTTCCTTGTCTAAACATATGAATCCTATACACTCAGTTCAGCCCGGCGGCGCCACCAACCTTCGCCCCGCCGGGCGGCCTCGCGCTATGTTCCCTCAGACCAGGAGGCCAGGTATTCCTCCTGCTCCGCAGTGAGCTTGTCGATGGCAACCCCCAGGGCCTCGAGCTTCAGAGCGGCCACGCTCTGATCGAGCTCCGTCGGCACCGGATAGACCTTGGCCTCGAGCCGGCTCGCATTCTTGGCCAGGTACTCGGCGGAAAGCGCCTGGTTGGCGAAGCTCATGTCCATCACCACCGCCGGATGACCTTCGGCCGAGGCCAAGTTGATCAGCCTGCCTTCGCCCAGCAGGTAGATCTTGCGACCGTCGCGCAGCGTGTATTCATCGACGAAATCACGGGTCTGGCGCTTCCCGGTGGAAAGGCCCTCGAGCGCCGGAATATCAATCTCCACGTTGAAGTGTCCGGAATTGGCCACGATGGCGCCGCTTTTCATCAGTTTGAAGTGCTCGGCGGCGATCACGTTCTTGTCACCTGTGAGGGTGCAGAAAATGTCGCCGATCCTGGCTGCTTCGAACATGGTCATGACGCGGAAACCGTCCATCACCGCTTCGAGCGCGCGCGTTGGATTGATCTCCGTAACAATCACATCGGCGCCCAGGCCCTTAGCGCGCATGGCGAAGCCGCGCCCGCACCAGCCGTAGCCCGCCACGACCACGCGTTGCCCGGCGAAAAGCTGGTTGGTCGCGCGAATGATGCCGTCCAGCGTGGATTGTCCCGTCCCGTAGCGGTTGTCGAACAGATGCTTGGTATCGGCGTCGTTCACCGAGATCACCGGGAACCTCAGCACGCCCTCTTTGGCCATGCTGCGCAGCCGGATGACGCCGGTGGTGGTCTCCTCGGTGCTGCCGATGATGCCGGGAATCAGATCCTTCCGCTTGCTGAGCACGGCGGTGACAAGATCGGCGCCGTCATCCATGGTGATTTGAGGATGGTGCTCGAGGGCCGACTCGATGTGCTTGTAATAGGTCTCGTTGTCCTCGCCCTTGATGGCGAAAACCGGAATGTGGTAGTCGTGTACAAGCGAAGCGGCCACGTCGTCCTGGGTGCTGAGTGGATTCGAGGCGCACAGCACCATCTGAGCGCCGCCATCGCGTAGCGTGATCGCCAGGTTGGCGGTCTCGGTGGTGACGTGCAGGCAAGCCGCGATACGCAGTCCCTCGAGCGGGCGCTCCTCGCTGAAGCGCTTGCGGATCAGTTGGAGCACGGGCATCCACTGGTTTGCCCATTCGATGCGAAGCTTTCCCTTGGGCGCAAGACCCAGATCCTTGACATCATGATTCAGAGTTGGAATTGTAGCGGTTGCCATCAGCAGCCTGCCTCCTTTTTCAGTACCTCAGCCTTGTCGGTGCGCTCCCAGGTGAATCCCGGCTCGCTGCGGCCAAAGTGACCGTAGGCGGCAGTCTTCTGGTAAACGGGCCGGAGCAAGTCGAGCGACTCGATGATGCCCCGAGGGGTCAACTGAAAATTGCGGCGCACCAGTTCCACCAGCTTGGCGTTACCCACCTTGCCGGAGCCTTCCGTGTCCACCATAATCGAGACCGGCTCGGCCACGCCGATAGCATACGCGAGCTGCACCTCGGCGTTATGGGCCAGACCCGCCGCCACCAGATTCTTGGCGATGTAGCGCGCCATGTAAGTCGCGGAGCGGTCTACCTTGGTGGGGTCCTTGCCGGAGAAGCAGCCGCCGCCGTGATGCGCGGCGCCGCCGTAAGTGTCCACGATGATCTTACGGCCGGTCAGTCCGGAGTCGCCGACGGGCCCACCGGTGACGAAACGCCCGGTGGGGTTGATGTGATACTTGGTCTTGGCGTCGAGCATGTGGGCGGGGATCACCGGCTTGATCACGCACTGCATCACGCCCTCGCGCAGGGTC
>DATDGR010000139.1:0-9890 GCA_036521995.1 Terriglobia bacterium
GCGTAACATTCAATGTGATCCTCGCGTATCCGGGCGAGACCGAGAAAGACCGCCTGGAGACTTTTCGGATCATGAGCGATATCGCCCGGCGATACTCGAATGTCAGCTTTTCGCCTAACATTTTTACCCCGTATCCCGGCATTCCGATCTGGCCTCAACTGAAGGCCCTGGGCGTCGTCGAGCCGCAGACGCTTGAGGAGTGGAGTGACCTGCCGCTCGGCAAGAACGTTTTGCCCTGGCTTCAGGGTGAGGAGCTTAGGCGGCTCCAGCGCGTGCTCGAATTCTTCCTGCTGAACAATCAGATTCGTAAGGCGACGTCTGGTGCGCCGTGGCTAAGGCGAGGCGTTCGCCGCGCGCTGGGCGCTCCCCTGAGGTGGCGTCTGCGGACCAGCCGCTTTGACTTCCCGTGGGAGCTTTGGCTGGCGCGTACCACGGAGCGGCTGGTCACGCGTCGCTCCCTCCTCACGGGCCAAAGCTTAAGCCACAGCATGCAGGAAGTTTGCTAGCAGTCCGATGGGTTTCCGGATGGCTGACGTACTCCTCACACATTCGTACCACCTCTTCTACGATTCCAAGCAGGTTCGCAAGATGCAACCCTATCCACCGCTCGGGACACTCTATGCCGCGGCCTTACTCCGGCAATATGGATTCTCAGTCGCCCTCTTCGACGCCATGCTGGAGGACCCTGAACGCGGCTTCACGGCCGCCCTGGCACGCCATCGGCCGCAAATCGTCGCCATTTACGAAGACAACTTCAATTTTCTTTCCAAGATGTGCCTTACCCGCATGCGCGAGGTAGCTTTCGGTATGCTCGACGCCGCGCGAGCTACAGGGGCCACCGTGGTGGTCAATGGTTCGGACGCCTCGGATCATGTGGAACAGTACCTTCAGCGTGGTTCCCACTTTGTCCTTTTGGGTGAGGCGGAATGGACGCTGCTAGGCCTCGTTCGAGCCCTCGCCCAAGCCCAGCCCGATGTCCAACAGTTACGCCTTGCCGGAGGGGCCGCTGAAACGATCCCAGGCCTGGCGTTTTGGCGCCGTGACCCTGGCGAGGAAATTCGAACTTCCTCGCGGCCGCTCATGCGGAACCTGGACGAGCTCCCCTTCCCCGCCCGCGATCTCGTCGATATCGGCCGATACCACCAGACGTGGAAGTCTGCACACGGATTCTTTTCTCTCAACGCTGTGGCCAGCCGGGGATGTCCCTTCCGATGCAACTGGTGCGCTAAGCCAATCTACGGCAACTCGTTTCATGCGCGCTCGGCCAAACGTGTTGCCGAGGAAATGCGACAACTGAAGGAAGACTTCGGGGCCGAGCATGTCTGGTTTGCAGATGACATTTTCGCGCTTAAGCCTCAATGGTCGCTCGAGTTCGCGGACGAGGTCGAGCGCCGACGGGCCGCGCTTCCCTTCAAGATACAGTCTCGCGTTGACCTGATGACGCCAGAAGTGGTTAGCGCCTTGCGGCGGGCAGGCTGTGCGGAGGTCTGGATGGGCGTCGAGTCGGGCTCGCAACGCATTCTGGATGCGATGGAGAAAGGCACATACCTCGCCGAAATTCCAGCCGCCCGGGAGAACCTCCGTCGTCACGCTATGAGAGCCTGCTTCTTTCTGCAGTTTGGATATCCGGGCGAAACGTGGGAGGACATTCAGGAGACCATCCGGCTCGTGCGGCGAACGCGCCCAGACGATATCGGAGTCTCGGTCGCCTATCCTCTGCCCGGCACGAAATTTTACGCGCGCGTCCGTGAACAGTTGGGAGAGAAGACCAACTGGGTGGATAGCGACGATCTGGCCGTGATCTTCAAAGGGGCCTACACCAATGAATTCTATTGGGCGTTGCGCGATGCTCTGCATGCCGAGGTGGAGACCTGGAGCCAAGCTCAATCCAGGGGCAACGGCATGAGTTGCGTCCGCGTGCCTCTCGTCGGCAAGGACTCGACTGGGGCGGCGCATCTGTGGGAACTTGTCGACCAATTGGAGAAGACTTGCAGACGCGGAGCCGACGCACTCCTCCTGTGGTAACGCTCGTGGCGCAGAAGCATAACGAGACTTCGCCTCAGCCCGACCGGCATGATTGCGCAGCCTAAAGGGGCGGAGCGCCCGACTCGCTTGCAACATTTCTTGAGGATCTCTGAACGGCGGCCACGGCGCAGCTGGTGAGAAAACATGGAGTTGAGTATCAAGTTCGCTCAGGCAACGAGGGAAGCCACGTCTACCAGGTTAGCGCAGCTTCTTCCGGCGGCCCGCGTTCGGAGCCTAGGCGAATTGAGAAAGGTGAGAATCTGCATGACGAACAAAGCCACGATATTGAATTTATCCACCACATAATCTCTTACGCTCGGGCCAATTTGTACCCGCCCAAGCGGAGAAACACTCGGGCTTGCCGCATGCGGGCGAAGTGGGGCAGAAAAGAAGTCTTCACCCACTACTTGAGCTAACTTGATATTCATCACCATGGATTTGTTACTGACCCACGGTTACTTCTTGTACGAGGATCCCAAGGAGCTTCAAATCATGAAGCCGTACGTCCCCCTGGGTATCCTCTATATTTCCTCCCATCTGCGCAGCAGAGGTCTGCGTGTCGAGGTCTTCGATACAACATTCTCTTCACGGCAGGAGCTTTTTGGCGTGTTGCGCTCACACCCGCCTACAGTCCTGGGGGTCTATGCAAACCTGATGACGCGCTCCAACGTCATCCAAATCCTCCGCGTGGCCAAGGAAGCAGGATGGAGTACCGTGGTCGGCGGCCCGGAACCGGGAGCCTACACGGACGAGTATCTGGAAGCTGGCGCCGACGTGGTCGTCTTTGGCGAAGGCGAGATAACTACGGAAGAGTTGCTTCCGGTGTTACGGATTGAGCCGGTAGGTTCCCCGGCATCCATCCAGGCCCTGGCGCAAGTTCGCGGTATCGCATTCCGATCAGCAGACGGATCCGTCCAGCGGACTCTGCCGCGCCCCCAGATTGCCAATATCGATGCCCAACCCTGGCCAGATCGTGAAGCCGTCGACATCGATCGCTATATCCAAACCTGGCGCGAACATCAGGGTCAAGGCTCAGTGTCGCTCATCACGGCGCGCGGCTGCCCTTACCACTGCCGGTGGTGCAGCCACGAAGTCTTCGGAAAGACACATCGGCGCAGAAAGCCCATTTCGGTGGTGGACGAACTCGACTGGTTGGTTGACCGCTACCACCCGGACATGGCTTGGATGGCCGACGACGTTTTTACTATTCATCCCGGCTGGATCGAGCAGTACGCCGCCGAGATGAAGCGCCGCGGATTGAAGCTGCCGTTCGAATGTATCTCTCGAGCCGACCGCCTGAGTCCCCGGATGATGGATATTCTCGCCGAGCTCCGGTGCTTCCGCGTTTGGATCGGCTCGGAGAGCGGCTCGCAACGGGTTTTGGACGCTATGGCGCGGGGAGTGACACTGGAGCAAGTCCGGTCTGCGGTGGCGATGGCGAAATCGCGGGGCATCAAGACTGGAATGTTCTTGATGTGGGGTTACCAGGGCGAGGATTTGGACGACATTGAAGCGACCATCGAGCACGTGAAGCGCTCGGACCCCGACGTCTTCTTCACGACCGTGTCCTATCCCGTCAAAGGGACCCCCTATTTCCAGGAAGTCTCGTCGCGTCTCGTGAGCCCGAAGCCCTGGGCCGAAGGCTCCGACCGCGATTACAGGATCAGGGGCCGCCATTCGCGGCGCTTTTACCAGTTCGCTGACCAGTTGCTACGATCCGAAGTTGAGCTGCACCGGCGGCTGAATCGCGCTAGGGCCGCGATCGACGGAGCTTCGAGCGCTGTGGCGCCGGCGCCGGATTCTCTCGAAGGACAGGCCTCTTCCGAACTGGCCGGTCTAGAGAGAACAATCCTGGAAGCACGCGAAGGACTGAGGGCCGCCTTCACGGAGGTCGAGGCCTGAGATCCGTGGCAATTACCGGAAGCCCGTTCTCGCCCCCAGCGGCGCCTTTTGACGCTGTGGCGGATACCTATGATGAGACTTTCACCAGTTCGCAAATTGGGCGCACGCAGCGCGATGCGGTCACCAGCGAGTTTGACCACGTGTTCCGGCCCGGGCAGCGAATCCTGGAAATCAACTGCGGAACGGGCTTTGATGCCGTTTTCCTCGGTAGGCACGGGGTGAAAGTACTGGCGTGTGACTCTTCACCCCGCATGATCGAAGTCGCGCGTCGGCGGGCGGCCCAGTCCGGGGTTGAGCACTGCGTGGACTTTCGCGTGCTCGCGAGCGAACGGATTGGCGCCCTGACCCCAACCGAGGGGATGGCGGGATTTGATGGACTTCTTTCGAACTTCGGCGGTCTAAACTGCATTAAAGACCTGAGTGCGGTGGCTGGTGACTTAGCCCGGCTTTTGAAGCCCGGCGCCCCAGCCCTGCTTTGCGTGTTTGGGCGCTCTTGTCTGTGGGAAGTCCTCTGGTACCTCGGGCAGGGAAATGCGACCCAGGCTTTCCGACGTTTCGGCACGGATGGCAGCCTCGCCCGACTGGGCGGCGGTGTGACGATACGCGTTCACTATCCTTCAGTCCGCGAAATCGCGAGGGCCTTCACTCCACATTTCAGTCTTCGGCACTGGAAGGGTGTGGGCGTGGCGGTGCCGCCATCCTATATGGAACCGTGGGTGCGGCGATTCCCGCGAATTCTCAAGCTGCTGGCGGAAGCTGATCGAGGGCTCGGACGCTGCCCGCTGATCAAGGCGGTTGCCGATCACGTGCTGTTGACCTTCGGGCGAAAGTCGGCGCCACGGTACGAAATCGAGGGTTCTCATTTCGACTCATGATCGTTCTCTATAATCCCAAGGCAACACGCTATCGAAACCGAAGGTTTCCGCTTTCGGTCCTCTCCGTGGCGGCGGTCCTCGAAGGCCGCGAGGAATACGCCATCGTGGACGGGAACCTCGATCCGCGGCCCACCGACACCCTCGCCGCAATGGCGCGGTCGAAGTCCGTCGACCTCCTGGCCGTGACGGTGATGCCCGGTCCGCAGACGCGCAGCGCGGTCGCGAGCTGCGGGGAATTCCGCGCGCGCTTTCCGCAAGTGCCGATCGTTTGGGGCGGGTATTTTCCTTCGAACTATACGGAGGCTGCGCTGAATGCGCTCTACGTCGACTTCGCCGTACGCGGCCAGGGTGAAGATCCAATACTGGAGCTGATCGCAGCCCTGCGTGGGGAGCGTGGTCTCGAAGGCATCCGCGGTCTGTCCTACAAGGACCGCAACGGCAAGACGCGCCACAATCCGGAGCGGCCCCTGCGCAAGCTCGATGACTTCCCTTGGTATCCCTATCACCGCATTCCGGCGGAGAAGTACCTTCTTCCCACTTTCCTGGGCCGTCGTACCGCCGTGCACCAAGCCAGCATCGGGTGCCCGTTCCGCTGCAACTTCTGCGGCGTGGTCACGTTCTCGGGCAGTCGCGAGAAAATGGAATCGCCGGCGCGAACCCAAGCCATCCTGCAGCATCTGACGCGCACCTACGGGGTAGACGCCGTTCAGTTTTACGATAACAACTTCTTTCTGCGAGAAGACCAGGCGCGTGACTTGGCGGAGCGTCTCACACCCCTCAAGATGCGCTGGTGGTGCGAGGCTCGCGCCGACATCATGATGCGATACTCGGACCAGACGTTCGAGGCCATCCGCCGGGCGGGTTGCGCCATGATCTTTTTCGGCGCCGAGTCAGGATCAAACCAGGTCCTGCGCGAAATGAAGAAGGACTTGAAGGCCGAGGACACGCTCGAGCTGGCCGCGCGCATCCGCCACTTTGGAATTATTCCTGAATTCTCGATCATCTTCGGTAACCCTCAGGATCCCGAGGGGGATGCCCGCAATTGTTTCAGGTTCATCCGAAAGCTAAAACGGCTGAATCCCGCCTCGGAGATCGTGGTCCAGCACTACACGCCCGTGCCCCAGCGCGACCGGATGTATGGCGGCGTGGAAGATCAGATTCAGTTCCCATCCACGCCTGACGAATGGGCCACCGAGCGTTGGCAGCGCTTTGCTACTCAAAAGGACCCGTCCACACCCTGGCTGAAGCGCCGCACCAAGCGCTTAATCGATAATTTCGAACTGGTCGTTTCTTCGCGCTGGCCCACCGTTCAGGACATCCGCCTGCCAAACTGGGGAAGGTGGATGCTCAAAGCCTTGAGCGGCTGGCGGTACCGCTTAGGTGTTTACGATCTACCCTTCGAGTTGAAATGGGCGCAGCAAGTCATCAATCTCCGCAAGCCGAAAGTAGAAAGCCTGTGAGCGGGAGTTCAGCTCTTGAAAGGACGCCAGGCAAGCACGTTATTCCGGGCAGAATGACGAATCCCGTTCTGGAAGGACGGGGTGCAAGTAACCCTCAAGGGGCGCGGTCAACGGGACCGCGGGAAGAGGTGCACGCTTTCGCGTCACTGGACGACCCCACACCGAGATCGTGCGTACTCGCGGTCGAAGAGGGCTACGAACTCTGGGCACCCACCTATGACAGTGACCCGAATCCCCTGCTGGCGCTTGAGGAACGAATGGTGGGCGCTCTTCTTCCGGGTCTAACGGGAAAGGATGTTCTTGATTTTGCCTGTGGGACGGGGCGCTGGCTGGAGAGGCTCGTGAGGTCCGGTGTCCGCCGGGCCGTGGCCTTCGACCTTTCGCCGGCGATGTTAGCCGTAGCGAACGCGAAGCCCGGCATTCGACAGCACCTGGTGCGTGCCCACTGCACGGCGCTCCCCTTTCGTTCCGGTATGGCCGACCTGGTGATCTGTTCGTTCGCGCTCAGCCACGTGCCGGACCTTCGGTTGTTAGCGCGCGAGTTGGCCAGCGTGACGAGACCCGGCGCGGACTGTTACATCAGCGACGTTCATCCCGCCGCCCACGCCCGGGGTTGGCGCACCGGCTTCCGGCACGCCGGCCGATCGGTGGAGATCGCCAGCTTCACCCGGCCCGTCGATCAAGTGCGCGAGGCGTTTGCTTCGCGAGGTTTCGAATTGAAACGATTGCTCGAGTCGAGCCTGGGCGAGCCTGAAAGGCCTATCTTCGTGCAGGCTGGAAGAGGGCACCTTTTCGATGACGCCGCCCGAGTGTGGGCGGTCGTCGTCTGCCACTTTAGGCGGGCAGGATCGAGCATTGAGGCGCGATGAGCGAGGCAGCCACCATCGCTGCGCCGGCGGTAGCTCCGGGAGTTGCTACGGCTGACCACGTGATCAGAACGCTGCCTATCCTTGTCCTGTTCCCGCACAACCGCTGCAATTGCCGCTGCCTGATGTGCGACATCTGGCGGATCCGGGAGGTGCGCGAAATTACGGCGCAGGATCTCAAGCCTCATCTTGAATCCTTGCGCGCTCTGCGCGTCCGGTGGGTGGTTTTCTCGGGTGGCGAGCCGCAAATGCACAGTGACCTGCCCGCGCTAAGCGAGCTAATCCGTACCGTCGGCATTCGCGTGACTCTGCTGACGGCGGGACTGTTGCTTGAGCCTTACGCGAGATCGATCACCGAGACAGTTGATGACGTCATCGTCTCCCTCGATGGGCCGCCGGACATCCACGATCAGATTCGCCGGGTTCCACGGGCGTTCGAGCGGCTGAAGAGGGGTGTTGATGCGGTTCGGGCCTTCCGGCCTGAGATGGTCGTGCGTGGCCGTTCAACCATACAAAAGGCGAACCACTCCTGCCTGCGCGAAACGGTGCGGGCGGCTAAACACGCAGGGCTGAATTCCATTTCGTTTCTGGCCGCCGATCTCACCTCCGAGGCATTCAACCGCCCGGGAGGTTGGACGCTGGAACGCCAGACGGCGGTGCGGCTAGACACCGAACAAGTGAACCAGCTCGAACGCGAAGTCGAATCGCTTATCGGTGAGGACTCGGATGATATCGCGCGGGGTTACATCGTCGAAGGCCCCGGCAAGCTGCGGGGAATTGTGCGCCATTTCCGCGTTCATCTGGGAGAGGCGCCCGCCGTAGCACCGCCCTGCAACGCTCCCTGGGTGTCGGCCGTGATCGAGGCGGACGGGGCCCTCCGGCCGTGTTTTTTCCACCCGCCCCTCGGGAACATTAGGGAAGCACCCCTAATCGACGTACTCAACAGCGAGCAAGCGATCGACTTTAGGCGGCGACTGGACGTGGCACGCAACCCCGTTTGCCAGCGATGTGTTTGTTCCCTGCGCCTTCCGCCGGAAACAATTTCCGGCGCCCCGAACGCGGACTTTGCAAGCGACGTCGCGCGAGGAAGCGGACCCTTAGCTATGAATTCGCAATGAACGCGTAGGAAGCCGCATGAGCTTTAAGATCGAGGCTACGAAAAATGTTGGTGCGGCATGGCTGAGCTTGCTGGTGCATCTGGTTACCGGCTTTTTCTTGTCGGCCTTTATTCTACATAAGGTCGGCGATGTGGCCTTTGGACTTTGGGTGCTGATCTTCTCGCTCACCGGTTACTACGGCCTCTTTGATTTCGGAATTCGAGCTTCCATTGTTCCCAACGTGGCCCGGTTTGCGGCGGAGCGCGATGAAGAATGGCTGACGCGTTTCATCAATACCAGCCTCGCCGCTTGCAGCATCATCGCCCAGTTGGTTCTCGCCGTTACAGTCCTGGCCCGATTCTATCTCGGATCCCTCTTTCGAATTCCACCGAACGTTACTTCGCACGGGTCGATGGCTACTCATGCTCGTCGGTGGGGTAGCTGCGCTGGGCTTTCCAGCGAGCGTCTTTTCCGGAGTTCTCGAAGGATTCGAGAAGTTCTCGTGGCAAAGTTTGACCCAAGTGTTTCTGACACTGCTGCGCGCTCTGCTCATTGGGGTCACGCTGGACACGGGAAGAGGTCTGTTGTACGTCTGCGTGGACGGCGTGGCCGTCAACGCTCTGAGCTACGTAGTTTGTTTCGTGACGGCTCGACGCCTAATTCCGCTGCGGCTGGGAAGGCAGTACGCGGACCGAAGCACGCTCCGTTCGATGATTTCACTTACAGCTCCACCGCGTTTTTGATGGTTGCGGCGGACAGCTTCGCCTCCAATCGGGCGCAGTCGTCATCGGAGTGTTCGGATCTTCTGCTGCCATTAGCTATTGTGCTATGGGGCTGAAGCTCTCCGAGTACCCGGCCGGACTCGTCCAGGGACTGGCTCAGATTTTCACGCCGATGTCCAGCCAGTTTGACGCCTCGGGTGATCTGGCCAGGCCGGGACGGGTCTTCGTAGCTGGAAATCGCGCCTATGTGCTGGTGATTTTCCCATGTGCGTAGTCTTCGTAATTCTCGGCAAACAGATCATCGAGGTATGGGTGGGCGCAAAATATTTGCCGAGCTACTCGATTCTGGTTCTATTGGTGGTGCCGAAGACCCTTTACCTCGCCCAAGCAGCCTCAACCATGGTCTTGCTCGGCATGGGCCGGCACCGGCTGCTAGCCCTGATATCTCTGCCGGGGGGACGCCTCAACTTGGGCCTAAGTGTTCTCCTGGGTCGTTATTTGCGAATTGTTGGAGTCGCGCTGGGAACGGCAATTCCCCTGGCCTGTACCAGCTTGCTCTTCCTGCCCAGGCAGCTTTGCAGGATATTGGACGTCCCGCTGGGCGCGTACCTGTGCCAGGCTTTCCTAGTGCCCCTGGCGCTCTCGGGCCCGTTGGGAGCTGTGCTTGTGTTGTTGCGCTCGATGTTTCGTCCGCACAGTTATGGCCAGCTCCTATTGCAGGTAGCGCCGGAAGTGGCTACTTACGGCCTTGGGCTTTTCTGGTTTTTTTCCTGCGCCAAGGTGCCGGCGCAGATTGGTCTATGGCTTTAGCGGCGATCCGCCACCCGGCGCTTCTACGTTGAGCGCGCCCACCGGGGCGGAGTGGTGAACCATGAGGGTGTCATCACAGGTCTTGGAGTCACGGCGAAACCAGCCGGACCCATCGGGTGCGCTCGAAAGCCTT
>DATDGR010000140.1:0-6413 GCA_036521995.1 Terriglobia bacterium
GCAGGATGCGCCGGAAATAGAAGCGGAACAGCGAACCCGCCACCGGCCACTGCATGCGGGAGAATTCGAGAATGGCGACGGAGCCGCTGGGTTTCAGAACGCGATGCATCTCGCGCAGGCCTTGGGCATAGTTGGCAAGATTACGGAAACCAAAGGCGGCGGAGACAAGGTCGAAGACGTTGTCCGCGAACGGCAAGGTGAGGGCGTCCGCTTCGATGAATTGGGTCCGGTCGAAAGCGCGAGTTGGGCCGCGGGCGGCGGCGCGCGCCCGCTTCTGCCGCGCGATCTCGAGCATGGGATGGCAGAAGTCAGCTCCGAGGACGGTGCCCGCCGAGTATCTCGCGAAGGCAAAGGTCAGGTCGCCCGTGCCGCAACAGAGGTCGGCCGCCAGCGACCCTGGCCGCTCGAGCACCGAACGAACCTGCTCCGCGGTCACCTTCCGCCACCAAAGATCGAAGCGCGCCGAAAGCAGATGATTCAGGAAGTCGTAGCGAGGCGCGACTCGGGCGAACATGCTCTGCACCGCGCGGGCCGTCCGCTGTACCTGGTCCGGTGATCCGAGCGGACTGCCTTGCTGTTCCGCGAGCACCTTTCCCTCTCGCGTTGTGTCAGGCTGGGTCACGGCGTATCGACTGATCTCTGAAGTTCGCGCCAGACCGCCTCCGCCGTGGCCAACGGGATCCCGGTGACCACCCTCACCTTGCCGATGCGCTCCGGAATCACCCAGTGGATCTCGCCGGCCACCGCCTTCTTGTCATGAATCAGCAACCGGGAGATCGTGCGCGGAGAGACGTCGCGAATCGAGGGCAGCGGTCCAATGCGACGGATCAAACGGCGAACCCGCTCGGCATCCGAGGTTCCGGCGAGGCGACTTCCCTGCCCCGGCGGCCTGGCTCGACCCGCCGGCGGTTTGAGGTATCCGAGTCGCTCCGCAAGCAGAGTGATCGCGAGCAGTCCCCAGCCCACGGCCTCGCCGTGCAGAAACCGCTGGTATCCGGTGGCCGCTTCGAGCGCATGTCCAAAGGTGTGCCCGAGATTTAGGACCTGCCGGAGGCTGGCCTCGCGCTCGTCACGGTTGACCACGTCGACTTTCACCTTCACGGCCCGCGCCACGATATCTTCGAGCGCGGCTGCGTCCTTCGGCTGCAATGACTCCAGCTCGCGTTCGAGGCGGTGGAAGAACGCCGGACCCGCCAGAATCGCATGTTTTGCCACCTCGTACAGGCCGGATCGGAAAATGCGCCCAGCGAGAGACGCCAGCACCGCCGGATCGGCCAGCACCATGCGCGGCGGATAAAAGGTGCCCACCAGGTTTTTGGTCGCGTCCAGGTTAACCGCCGTCTTCCCGCCTACGGCGCTGTCGACCTGGCCCACCAGCGTGGTGGGCACCTGAACACAATCGATGCCACGCATGTAGGTGGAAGCCGCGAACCCGCCCAGATCGCCGATCACGCCGCCGCCGAAGAGCACCAGCAGCGAGCGCCGATCTGCTCCCTGTTTCAGGAGGCCGCGCGCCACCCGGGCTGCCTGCGCGAAGGACTTCGACCCTTCACCGCCCGGCACCCGGAGGACTTGCGCGCCGCTCAGGCCGCTGTCCCGCCGAAACCGCTCGCCCCAATGGTTCCAGATCACGCTCTCCGTCAGGATGAAGACCGAGGAGTAGTTGCGAGCTCCGAGCCGGCGCAGCTCCTTCCAGGCGCCCAGGCCCACCGTCACTGGATAGACGCCTTTTTCCGTCTTGACGCGAAAGTGGTGCATGGCAATGAGAGGATCGTGGCGTGCCCTCCGCGGTCCTAGCCTACCTATGGATGCAGGTGCGGTGAGCTTCCAAGCTCCTGGAGCATCGCCAGCACCACACGCCCGACGATCTCGAGGCTGCGGGGGCTGCAATGCTCGGGCGTGTCCTTAGAAGTGTGCCAGTAGCTGTTCCAGTCCGGATCGGAGGGTTTGGCCCGGGTGTTCGGGCCGTAATCGAAATCGATCAGATCCACCGCGGGCACGCCCGCGTCGAGCCAGGGATCGTAGTCGTCGCCGCCGACCGCAGCCTGCTGATCGAGGAAGTAGCGGCTGTAACCGAGACGGCGTGCGGTGCTGAATTCAAGCTGCGTCAGCCAGGGCGTGGAGTTGGGATCGTGCCGGATGTCGAGCTTGGCGTCGCCGATCATGTCGACCAGGATCAGAGCCTTCACGCGATTGAGTTCGCCCTGGGAAGAAAGGCGCTGAACCAGGTGTTTGCTGCCATACGTGCTGTCCTCGGCCGACCACTCCTCCCTCTCCGCCTCTTCCCCATCAAAAAGGACCAGCCACAGCGTATAGGGGTAGGATTTCTTGGCCAGCGCCCGCGCCAGTTCCATCACCAGCGCCGCGCTCGAACCGCCGTCATTGGCCCCGACGAACGGGAACCGGTCGAACCGTTTGGTGTCGTAGTGGCCGGCCACGATCACCACGTCAGGGGACGACCCTGGGATTCGCACGATCAGGTTCGCCATGTCGAGGTTTCCGACCGGCGTGGAGGCCGTGAACGTGTCCTCCTCCACCTTCAGACCACTGGCGGCGAGCTGGCTCTTCATCCACTCGCGGGCTTTTGCCAGCGCCGGCGACCCTGCCGGACGCGGACCGAAGGAGACCAGATGCTTCAGATCCTCGAAGGCGCGCGCGCCGTCAAAGGGAGGCAGATTGAGGTCGGCTGCCGCCTGTTCCTGGTGCGACCCCGCGCCTGCCACAGGGCCGGCGCAGAGGCCTACGCAGAAGCCAGCGCAGAGGAAGGAGAAGACTAGGCAGGTCGCGGCCCACTTCACCGCAGCGAGTCCGGATTCGCGATGCTTGGCCGCCGCTACCGAAGAGCTGGCGAGGAAGCCCATGCCTAAGCGCCCCCCGCCTTCGCCAGCTTGTCCTGCTCCCGGCGCCGCTTGCCAACCTGAACCAGCCATGACAGGCCTATACTCAACACGTAAAGCCCCACCAACGGAATCCAGACGATGAAAATGGAGGCCATGTCGTTGGTAGGCACGATGGCGGCCGCGACGACCGCCGTGATGAGCACGGCGTAGCGCATTTGACGCCAGAGAAAGCGCGGCGTGACGATCCCGAAGATCGACAGTAGCAGCAGCACCACCGGCAGCTCGAACACAAGGCCCACGGCCACGATAATCGACATGGCCAGGTCCCAGTATTCGTTGATGGTGACGTTGGGCGTGAACTGACTGCCGTAAGACACCAGGAACTTGAGCGCCGCCGGAAACGCCAGAGCCCAGGCAAAATAGCCGCCCAGCAAAAACAAGGAGGTCGTGAGACCCACAAACGGCCAGACGTATTTTTTCTCGTGCCGGTAAAGTCCGGGCGAGATAAATAGCCAGAGCTGCCACAGGATGAAGGGCGAAGCCAGAAACACGCCGCCGAGCAACCCCAGTTTGATGTAGAGGTTAAACGGATCCACGGGGTTCAGGTAGCTCAGCTTGGGGGATTGGCCGATCTGGAGTAGCGCGTTTCTCATCGGCCGGTCCAGAACGTTGTAAAAGTTCTTGGCGAAGTAAAAGCAGATCCCGAAGCCGACCAGAAGGCTCACGGCAGCTCTCAGCAACCGCTGCCGCAATTCCTCGAGGTGCTCGAGGAACGACATCTGCTTGCCGTTGGCTTGTTCTTCCTTAGGATCGGGCGCCGGGTTCGAGGAGGGCGGTATCTCGATGGTTGTGGCCATTGTCGGTGACCGTCTCTTCGGTCAATTCCCCTGTTGAAACGGCGAGCTGCCGATCCGGATTCTGAGGCACCTCAGGCGTCGGTTCCACCACGGCGGTCGCACTGGGCGCACCGGGCGCGCCCGGCTCGCTCGACGTGGCGGAGACGTCCAGCACCGTCTCCTGGCGCTCCCTGGTGTAGGCGGGAGGATCAGCGGGTTTGATCGTCTGCCGCTCGCTTTGGGCATCGCGGTCAAGGTTGCGAATCTCTTCCTCCAACGAGAACTTCAGGTCATTGGAGGCACGCCGGAGCTCGCCGAGGCCCTTGCCGAGCACGCGGGCGATCTCGGGGAGCTTTTTCGGCCCAAACAACAGAAAGGCAATGAAAAGAATGAAGACGAACTCAAACCCGCCGGTGAACAATCAGGAACCCTCTCAATGGTGATGATAGGAGACCCCTCTAGGGTTGTCAAGGAATGCTCGGAGTTGCGCGGCGACTCACTTTGCGGATGAACCCAGCACTCCGCGAATTCCCCTGCCTCCATCGAGGAGGGGAATATATTGGCGCGTATCGAAAATAAGTCACTGCCCGGAGTTGGCTCGTGTCCCGATCCGGTCGTTACCACTGGGCATAGCGCTGTGACCTCTACCCTCGCTGGCGCCGCCGGGTCTGTTCCTGCGCTTCCACCCGCGCCCGAGCGCTCTTCCAGGGCTCGCGGGTCCAGTCCGGCTTTCCGTCGGCCTCCAGGCTGAACCGCCAGCGCTCCCGCGGATTCGGTTTCCTCAGCCGGAACGCCCTGCTGCGCACGGTCCGTTCCAGATACTCGTTCCACTCCGGCGGAGCCGGCTTTTCCCGTCCCACCAGCACCCGCACTCCGCGCTCCAGGGTGCAATAAGCCTTGCGCTGTACCCAGAAAGTCAGCCCGATCCGCCGCCAGTCGTCCTGGGCCCCGAACTTGAACCGGACCACCGCCGGCTCCCCACCCAGGTGACACCCCAGACTGGCGGGGTTCCCGGGACTCGCGAGGCGCCCGTGGTGTCGCAGGCGCTTCGGCCAATTCAGCCCCTCTTGGCTGACCTTCAGTTGACCGTCCGGAGACCTCTGGGCGACTTTTCCCTCGGCAGCTCCCGCCGCCGGGCCGACGGATTCTCGTTGACCGGAAGGTACTCGCCAGAGAGAGTCCGTTTGAATTGTTAGAGATTCCAGCTTTGTTCCCATTGAGGCCTCTTGAGCCGCCTCGGAAGGCTGGGGGCTCCCGGTGGCCGAGAAATGGGGAAAATCCACGGGCCGATCGGCCTGGGGACGGATTGCCCGGCACCAGACCACGTTGGCCAGCCGATCCGCGTCCTGCCGCCCGGTGCGATCCGGAGTCCCGAAGGTCTGGGCAATCTTGGACCGGATGCGTCCGCTCGCGCAGCCGGGCGGATCGGGCAGCATATTTCCCGTTCTTCAGGGCGTTGAAAGACACCCGGGCCTTGCCTCGGGGCGTGCTGGGTCCGGTGGACTGGAGAGCGTTGGCGCGGCGGGCGGCGAGGGATTCCGGGGTGAGACAGGGGGATCGGCGCAGGGGCATGAGGCACCTCGTGCAGAAGCCTATAGCATAGGATTAGTAACGTAAGAGTATACTACAACTGTCGCATTATGTCAAGGTAATTGGGATTGGGGGTGTGACGTGGGTGGCGCCTGCGTTGTCCCGGCCCTCACCGACCGGTTGCCCGAAGGGCAACACTGTGAGTAGCCGCAGGTGTCGATTCACAAAACGGCGCCGCCGCCAGCTCCTCCGGCCGGTGGGCCGAGCTTCGCATCGATTCTCTGAATGATTCGTCTGCTGCTTGCGTGAACCGGGACGGGCTAGACCGGCTTTTTCGCCTCGGAGTCTCGCAGAACTGCCTTCTGGCCAGCCGGCCTACGTGGCCTTGACGGCGCCAGCATCCGGGTGACGAATTTCGCCAGCAATACAGTCTCGAAGCTCTAAGCAGTGAGGTCGCGTCGCGGCCGGGCTGGAGCGGAGCGCAGCTCCGCGGGCCTTGCGAGCAGAAGTGCGCGGTGAGGCTTGAGCTACGCTCGCTTGCTAAAGGGCGTGACCGTTCGCGTGGAGGGAGGCTAAGACAGTCGTCCCATCGTAGAACACGAGGATCGCGGTCTGCTCCCCGTGGTATCCCCCGCCCGATACCGGATGGAAGGAAACCACTATCGTGCAGCTTGCTCCCGCTGGAATCTCTGCGGGGCACTTATTGCTCACGCTGAAGCTTGAGAAGCCTTCTATCGAAATACTGGTGATCGCGGCCGCTTCCCCGCTGACGTTGGTGACTTGGACGCCCAAGTTCTTCGTCTCACCTATGACGACGGTCCCGAAGGCAGCCTCTTCCGGGGAGAAACTCAAACTAGACGAGGCAAGCAAGTTGGTTGGCAATATCACCGAAAGCACGCAAAGGCAGACGTAGGTAACACCTGCTATCGTCACCAACATGCCGGTCTTGCTTCCTCCTCGAAATTTCATATGTCCTCCAAGTGCCCGAAGGTAGCAACGACCTGGAGTCTAACTCTCCTCGCCGAGCAGTTGTCACTCAGATGTCTTCTGAGTGTCTATTTTCCGTAATCTGGGTATCCACTTGACTCAGGTGACCCCAACCTATAGTATGCGAGCTCATGGAGGATTACCCTCGGACCGCAGCGGACTTCGAGGCTCGCTTCCGCTCGGAGCAGGCCTGCCGGGAGTATCTGTTCCAACTCCGCTG
>DATDGR010000141.1:0-14122 GCA_036521995.1 Terriglobia bacterium
AGGGGTCTGCTGATGAAGCGAAGCCCGCGGCCGAGTTTCGAGACCTCGAGCACCAAGTCCAAGAACTGAATGCTGCCTTGCAACAGATGCGCACCGAGATCGAAGAGGCGCGCGGTCAAGCCACCGAGCTTCGGCAGGAGCTCAGGGACACCAGTGACCAGGTTCGAGTCCTCAAGAGTGAACTGGCCGAAACGCGCAACCCGGCTAAGCTCCAGCCAGAGCCGGTTCTACCCGCTGCCGAAGCCAGCCAAAACGCCGTGCAGCAGCTCGCGACCCGGGTTTCAAAGGTCGAGGACGGGCAGCAACTCCTTGACGCGAAGGTCGATGATCAATACCAGACCAAGGTTGAGAGCGGCTCGAAGTACCGGGTACGGCTCTCAGGCATGGCGTTGTTCAATGCCTTTAGTACGCGCGGTGCTACGGACGAGTTTGACGTGCCTGGTTACGCTATGGCTCGCGATCCTTCGCAGCCGAGCGGCGGTTTCGGCGCCACCGTGCGGCAATCGATCCTGGGCCTCGACGTTTTCGGCCCAACGGTCGCGGGCGCAACCACCCACGCTGATATTCGGGCGGATTTCTTTGGCGGCTTCACCAGCGCTCCGGACGGCGTCACAGCCGGCATCTTCCGTCTTCGGACCGCCGGCCTGCAACTGAACTGGCAAAACACTTCGATCGTTGCGGGGCAATACACTCCCTTTTTCTCTCCACTTTCGCCCACCTCTCTGGCGTCGGTCGGATATCCGGCGATGGCCGACTCGGGTAACCTGTGGGTGTGGACTCCACAAGTCTATGTCGAGCGCCGCCTGACTCTCTCAGATGGGTCTAAGGTATCATTCCAGGGCGGTATTCTGGATTCGCTGACCGGTGAAGTCCCTCCGGACCCGTATTACCGCGAGCCCCAGGCCGGAGAGAGATCAGGGCAGCCAGCCTACGCTGCCAGGATCGCATGGATCAACGGCTCGCAGAGCGTCCCCTTCTCAGTTGGCGTGGGCGGCTACTACGCCCGACAGAACTGGGGCTTCGGTCGCACCGTGGATGCGTGGGCCGGGACAGCCGATTGGAGCTTGCCGATGAGCCATGGGTTTAGTCTGACCGGCGAGTTCTATCGCGGCCGCGCGCTCGGTGGGCTTGGCGCCGCGGAGGGTCGCAGCATCGTGGTTAACGGTCCGCTGTTGAACCCTCAAACCGAAATCTACGGGGCGGACTCCACCGGCGGATGGGCGCAGTTGAAATTCACCCCCTCGGAGAAAATCGAGTTCAACGGCGCTTTCGGCGAGGACTTCTCGCCTGATCCGGGCCTCCAGTACGCTGCTGGCGGAGCAACCTATGGGCCACCTATCGGAAGAAACGCGACCGCGTTTTTCAACACGATTTATCACGTACGCTCCAATGTCATGTTTTCCGTTGAGTACCGTCGCTTGCGAACGGCGGAGACTCAACCCGGGTTGTACAACGCGGGCCAGGTGAGCCTGAGCGCTGCAACCCTGTTCTGAGCTCGCAAGAACCCGATCGGGAGTCCGAAACCTATGATTCTCTCGCCAGCACCGCGTCGGAGTTGGTTGCTGATCGTGGGACTGCTGTTTGCCCACAACAGCCTGCTTGCACAGACCTTGACGGTAACCGGCCATGTGACCGTTGAGGGGTCTGCGGCTAGGGCGAGGCCGACTAACAACTCCGGTGCGGTTGTCTGGCTCACCCCACTGGGCGAAACAGAGCTCCAGGCCAAGGCGGCCTTGGGCCCCTTCAAGCTGGTTCAGAAAAACAAGCAGTTCATCCCTCATGTCCTGGTGGTCCCGGTGGGCGCGGTGGTTGAGTTCCCGAACCATGATCCCTTCTTTCACAACGTCTTTTCACTCTTCGACGGTAAGCGATTCGATCTGGGCCTCTATGAAGCCGGCACCACGCGGAACGTTCATTTCAATGCGCCGGGCATTAGCTACATTTTCTGTAACATCCATCCGGCGATGAGTGCGGTCGTGATCACCACGAAAGCACCTTATTACGCTATCTCGAACGCAGCCGGCGATATCACTATTGACGACGTGCCGCCCGGACGCTATCAGCTCAGTATCTGGCAGGAGCGCTGCCTTCCCGATCTGCTCCGAAGTCTGTCGCGCGCAGTCGTCGTCTCGCCTACGTCATCCTCCCTGGGAGAGCTTCGTCTGGCTGAATCCGGCAACCTGCTCAAGCATAAGAACCTTTACGGCCTGGACTACGAGCTCGCTGCGCCCCAGGATTCCACCTACGCTCAGCCCTAAGAAGTCCGAAGCGAGCGGTGTTATCTCGCGTCGCAGGCCGCTCCTTCTTCGTCCTTGTGATCCGTCCTTCAGGACATTCTTCTTCCGGTCGCTGCTCGTCTGGTCTATGCTTTCTGCCTTACCGCTTCCACCGGAGGTCTCGAGTGATTCGATTGATCACAGCCCGTCATCTCATGTTGATCGCCCTCACCGGCGCTTTTGTCCTTTCCCTTGCTGGACCCCTGCCGGCGCAGCAGTATCCAGCAACTCTCTACCAGGGGATGCGATGGCGCATGATCGGCCCCTTCCGAGGCGGCCGCACCCGGGCAGCCACCGGCGTGCCCAACCAGCCAAACGTTTTTTACATGGGTCAGGTGAACGGCGGGGTCTGGAAGTCGGATGACTATGGCCGCACCTGGAATCCCATCTTTGAAGACCAAGGAACACAATCCATTGGGGCCATCGCGGTGGCTCCGTCCGATCCGAGCACCATCTATGTGGCGACCGGGGAAGGATTGCAGCGTCCCGACCTCTCGGTGGGCGACGGGATTTACAGGTCGACCGACGCCGGCAAGACCTGGGCGCATCTGGGCCTTCGGGACGGCCAGCAGATTCCCGCGCTTGCCATCGATCCGCGCGATCCAAACCGCCTGTTTGCGGCCGTGCTCGGCCATCCGTACGGTGCGAACGAGGAGCGCGGACTCTTCCGTTCCACCGACGGCGGCCAGACTTGGCAGAAGGTGCTCTATAGGGATGAGAACACGGGCGCCTCTGACGTGGAGATCGACCCCTCGAATCCGGATGTCGTCTACGCATGTCTGTGGCGGGCCCGCCAAGGCCCGTGGGAGGACGGCAACGAATACGGCGGTGCGGGTGGCGGCATTTTCAAATCGACCGATGCCGGCACCACCTGGAACAGGCTCGCCGGCGGGCTGCCGGAGGATCTGATGCAGGCCTACGTGGGCATCGCGTCCAGCAACACGCGCCGGCTCTATGCGAGCATAGCCACGACCCATGGACAGCATATCTATCGCTCTGACGACGCTGGCGATTCCTGGCGGCAAGCCACCACGGACTCGCGCCCCACGGGGCGCATCGGCGGCGGCGACCTGGCGGTGCCCAAGGTCGACCCCAAGAATCCCGACATACTCTACAGCACCAGCACCGTCACTTGGCGCTCCGCCGACGGCGGCAAGACGTGGACGGGGCTTCGCGGTGCGCCTGGCGGCGACGACTACCAGAACATCTGGATCAACCCCAACAACCCCGATCTGATCCTGCTGGTAAGCGACCAGGGTGCCATCGTGACCGTCAATGGCGGAAACACGTGGAGCTCCTGGTACAACCAGCCTACAGCGCAGTTGTACCACGTCATCACCGACGATCAGTTCCCCTACCGCGTTTACGGCGGCCAGCAGGAGAGCGGCTCCGTTGGCACTTCGAGCCGCGGTAACGACGGCGAGATCACTTTCCGCGAGTGGCATCCCGTGGGCGTGATCGAATACGGCTACGTGGCGCCGGACCCGCTCCATCCGGACATCGTATACGGCGCCGGCCGCACCGAGGTGTCGCGATTTGACTGGACCACCGGCCAGGTGCAGAACGTGACGCCCATTCCAGTTCGCAGTGATAAGTACCGCGCCGATCGCACTGAGCCCGTCATGTTCTCGCCGGTCGACCCGCATATCCTCTATTACGCCACCAACGTGCTTTTCAAAACCACCAACGGCGGCGAATCCTGGCAGGCCATCAGTCCCGACCTTACCCGGCCGCAACCCGGAATCCCCTCTAGCCTCGGTGACCTGGCCGCCCACGACCCGAACGCCGCCAAGATGCGGGGCGCCATCTACGCACTCGGTCCGTCTTTCAAGGACGTGAATACGCTCTGGGCAGGCACGGACGACGGTCTCATCTGGGCGACGCACGACGGGGGCGGGAACTGGACGAACATCACGCCGCCG
This sequence comes from Terriglobia bacterium, assembly GCA_036521995.1. Lineage (GTDB taxonomy): Bacteria > Acidobacteriota > Terriglobia > UBA7540 > UBA7540 > Gp13-AA77. Next base: position 4,199 of record DATDGR010000141.1, read on the forward strand.
GACCTCATCCCGTGGAGTAAAGTCACGCAGATTGTGGCCTCGCGCTTCGACGAGCAGACGGCCTACGCCTCCGTCAGCCGCTTCCGCATCGACGACCTCAACCCTTACATCTACCGCACGCGCGATGGCGGCAAGACCTGGCAAAAGATTACGAACGGCCTCCCGGATGCGGGCCCGGTCGATACGGTCCGTGAAGACCGTGTACGAAAGGGCCTGCTGTTTGCAGGCACCGAAAACGCCGTCTGGGTGTCCTTTGACGACGGCGACCACTGGCAGTCCCTGCAACTGAACCTGCCCCACACCTCCATGCGCGACCTCTGGATCCACGACCATGACCTGATCGTGGCCACCCACGGCCGCTCCTTCTGGATCCTCGATGACATCAGCCCGCTGCGGCAGATCACGGATGCGGTGGCGAATTCCGATGCTTACCTCTTCAAGCTCGAGCGGGTGTATCGCGTGCGCCGCGACACCAACACGGACACGCCGCTGCCGCCGGACGAGCCCGCCGGAAAGAATCCGCCCGACGGCGCCATTGTTGACTACTGGCTGAAAGCGCCGGCCCAGGCGCCGGTCACGCTGGAGATTCTGGACAGCGCCGGCCACGTAGTCCGCCGCTTTTCCAGCGCCGACAAACCTGAGCCTATCGACCCGAGCTTGAGCATACCTGTCTATTGGCTGCGGCCGCCGCAAGTGCTTTCCGCCTCCGCAGGCATGCATCGCTTCGTGTGGGACCTTCATTACACGGCTCCCGACACGCTCCGTCACGAATACCCCATTGCCGCCGTCCCGCACGACACACCCCGAGAGCCGCTCGGACCCCTCGCTTGGGGCAACTATCAGGTCCGGCTCACAGTGGACGGGCGGACCTTTTCGCAGGAGCTGCTGTTGAAACCGGACCCTCGTGTGCAGCTTCCGGCCACGAGCCAGGGACCGCTCGACGAGCAGTTGGCGCTGGCGGTTCATCTCACGGAGCTGATCAACCGAGACTATCTGGCGGTCAGCGAAGTGCGAGATCTGCAGGCGAAGATTCAGGAATTGCAGAAACGCAACCAGGGCTCGCCGGCCGCAGCCTCGCTCACCGCGCCACTCGCCGAGATCGACCGGAAAGCCGGCGAGCTCGAGGGCCGCAGGGGGAGTCCCTCCGGTCCGGCTCGTTCCGGACCAGAGAGTCTTTCCCAGCTCAACGACCAATTGAGCGGCCTCTACGGGGCCGTCGAAGCCGCTGACGCCCGGCCGACCACGCAGCAGATGGAGGCGGCGCGCGGCCTCGAAAAGGCACTCGAGACCCAATTGGCCGAGTGGAACCAAATCAAGCAGCAAGATCTGCCATCGGTCAACCGCCAGCTCAAGAACGCCGGTGCGCCGGAAATCCGCCTCGAGGCCAAGCCCCAGCCGGACGAGGAGTCAGACGATTTGGAGTAGCTGCGGTATCTTCTCTGATTGATTCCTTTGGGGTTGCGCTGTTTCGCCCTTGTCAGGTTCGTTTTGGGTTCGTTTCGGGTTCGTTTTTTTCCTGGCCAGAGCGCCTTATTGATTCTAAATAACTTATTCGAGTCACAGTCGTCCAAGCTCGGGTTCGTTTAGGTTCGTTCTAGGTTCGTTTTTGCTAACTTTTGTTGATTCTAAACCACTTCTCGGGTTCGTTTTTTGATTTTTTGACCGGGGGGGAGGGGGGGCTCCTTTGGCCGTCAAAACGGCAACGTCGAAGGGGTGATCCCGGCACCTGGCAGGGCCGTGAGATCATTGCGAGGCGTGCGGTCAACCCTTTCAGCGTTGTTGGGTCTGTGCGGACTCGCGTCCGTAGGTTGCACCTCCGGCTACTCACGGATGGCCCTTGCCGGGGGCCGCACCCGATCCAGCAGGCGGCCCTGATCATGGTTTTCCGGCCCAGTTGCAGCATACCTCGCACACCCTCGGGCAAATTAATCTTAAACCACAGAGTTAGTAACCCATTAGGATACGTCAAAGTGGCAGGGGATGTCAAGGAGTTGGCCGGGCTGGCTGGGCTGCCGGAGAGCAGAGCGAATCTTGCCAGGAAAAGGCTCAGCAGGTCACATGACAAGAGCCAGAGTACGTACCCGGCACTCTTGATTCTGTCCTTGTAATCTGGTAGATTAAACTATGGTGAGCCGAACTCGCCGAGTGCTGGCGCTTCATCAGAAAAGGAGTTGTCAATGGCCACAGGTTTGGAGATTACGCCCTACGCCGCCGAAAAGGTAAAGGAGATCATGGCCCAGCAGGACCCTCTGCCGGCCGGTCTCCGCGTCTCTGTCGTTGGGGGAGGCTGTTCGGGGTTCTCTTATCAGATGAACTTCGAGAGCCAAACGAACCCGATCGACAAAGTGCTTGAGTTCGACGGGCTGAAGGTCTTTGTCGATCAGGCGTCTCTGATGTATCTCAAGGGAACCAAGATCGACTTCGTTGAGACGCTCGAGGGTTCGGGCTTTAAGTTTGAGAACCCGAACGTCAAATCCACCTGCGGGTGCGGCAGTTCGTTCACCGTCTAAGCGGTTTGGAGTTTGCCTATGACGCCCCGGCGCTCCTTTCCAGGAGACTCGCCGGGGCTTTGTATTTTGGGCCCCGTCCTCCAGGCGCATGCGGATAGCCCTCGCCCAGATTAATGCGACCGTTGGCGACTTCATCGGCAACGTGGAGCGCATCGCCCGCTTCGCCCGTGACGGCGCGCGTCGCGGTGCGGACTTGGTCGTCTTTCCTGAACTCGCCCTCACGGGCTACCCCCCGCGCGATCTGGTTGAGGAACCCCACTTCGTAGAGCGTTCGGAGCGCGAACTTGAGCGGCTGGCCGGGCTCGTGCCCGAGGTGCGGATTTTGGTGGGTTACGTGCGCCGGTCGGGTGCGAGTCCAGGCAAGCCTGTGGCGGACTCCGCTGCCTTGCTTTACGGCGGCCGTCCCCTGCTGGTGTATGACAAGATCCTGCTGGCCTTCTACGATGTTTTCGACGAATCCCGCTATTTTGAGCCCGGCGCCGCGCCTGGTTTCTACGAGCTCGAAGGCTCGCGCCTGGGCATCACCATCTGTGAGGACGTCTGGAACGACAAGAGCTTCTGGCAGAAGCGACTTTATGCCCGAGACCCGGTGGAAGAGACGGTTCGGGGCGGCGCCAGCGTGCTCTTGAACATTGCCTCCTCCCCGTTTTCGGAGGACAAGATCGAGCTACGGCAAAGGATGCTGCGGACTATCGCCCTGGAGCGGCGGCTGCCGGTGGTCTACGTAAACCAGGTCGGCGGTAATGATCAGCTGGTATTCGACGGTTCGAGTATGGCCCTTGATGCCGGCGGTGAAGTGGTAGCGCGGGCGCGGGCATTCCAGGAGGACCTGGTCCTGTTTGACACCCGCTCGGGCACGGGCGACGTCCATCCGGGTTCAGCGTCCGAGTCCGAGGCCATCTACGAGGCGCTCAAGCTGGGCACGCGCGACTACATGGCCAAGTGCGGATTCAAGAAGGCCCTGGTGGGTTTGAGCGGCGGCATTGACTCGTCGCTGGTAGCCGCCATTGCCGCGGATGCCATCGGCCCGGAGAACGTCGACGGCGTGGCCATGCCGGGGCCCTATTCCTCGCCAGGCAGCGTGCGCGACGCCGAGGCGCTGGCCCGTAACCTCGGTATCGACTTCCGCGTCATCCCGATCACGCCCATCTTCGAAGCCTATCTGCGCACGCTCGATCCGGCCTTCGGCGACCTGCCGCGCGACGTCACGGAGGAGAACGTGCAGGCGCGCATCCGGGGCAACATCCTGATGGCGCTTTCAAACAAGCTGGGCAGCCTGCTGCTAAGTACCGGCAACAAAAGTGAGCTAGCCGTAGGATACTGCACGCTTTACGGCGATATGGCGGGCGGACTGGCGGTCATCGCCGACGTGCCGAAGACCATGGTGTACGAGCTCGCCCGCTACGTGAATCGCGAACGGGAGCGCGTCCCGGCAGCCTCGATAACCAAGCCTCCTTCGGCGGAACTCCGGCCGAATCAGACAGATCAGGATACCCTGCCACCCTACGAGACGCTCGACGCCATCCTGCGGGCCTACATCGAGGAGCATCAGTGCGCGGAGCAGATCGTGGCCTGCTTCGGCTTCGATCCCGAACTCGTGCGTCAGACGATCCGGCGCGTGAATGGCGCTGAGTACAAGCGCCAGCAGGCGGCTCCCGCTCTGAAGGTTACGGCGAAGGCTTTCGGCATGGGCCGCCGCTATCCGATCGCCAACCACTTTGTGGAATGAAGAGTGGGCGACCCTCCTTGCCAGGACCTTTCTGACCGTCCGGCACCCCGGAGGGGCCGCCTAGGATTCCGCCGCTTAGGACCTGGAAATGACAAGAACATATTCCAGAGCTAAGTGCGGCGCTAAAGGACTTACGCGGTAGCTCGCGCCGACGAAAGTGTGCAAGCATTATACACTTTTGCCAAAATTGGGTAAGAATCCAGTTCACGTGAAATCAAAGGAACATACCTGGGGCGCTCGGGCGCCTTGACCAACCGTTGACCGGGCGGCGACCATCGGCCAACGCGCGGTCGAAACCAGGGAGCGCGGACCCAAGACCGGGGTTCGCGCTCCCTCGCTACCTCGCTTTCTTTCACGGCGTGGGGATTCGCAGGCGAGAGCCGTTCGGCCGATTAGCTGCGCTGGCCAGGATATAACAGCAAACCATAGCCCACCACGGCCCGCGGCTTTCGGCAGACCTGGTGGTGTGATACTCTCGCGGCGAAATGGAGGAGCCGCAGTCGGCCCAACTTGAGGCGGTCCTGGCCCGCATCAAATCTCAGGCGGCGGCCGGCGCCTTTCGGGTCACTCAGCACGCGCAGCAGGAAATGGTGGAAGAGGACATCAGTCTGGATGAGGTTCTGGCAGCGCTCCAACGCGGTGAAGTTGTGGAGCACTATCCCGAACACCGCCGGGGAGCCTGCTCTCTCGTGAGCGGTGAGACCGACTCAGGCCGCGCGGTTCACATTGTTTGCGCAACGGCCCATCCCTTGCTAGTGTTGATAACGGTGTATGAGCCCAAGCCGCCCAAATGGATGACGCCCCGGCAACGGAGACCTAGAGCATGAACTGCACGGTGCAAGGATGCCCAGGAGAGTACGAAGCGCGCACCGTGGTCCACACGGTCCAGCGGCGGGGCGAGATCATTGTCATCGATCATGTCCCGGCGGAGGTGTGCAGCGTTTGCGGTGACGTGCTGCTCACCCCTGAAACCGTTCGGCGCATTGAAGCCCTCCTTCGAGCAACACCCCCACCAAACCGGAATGTTCCGCTGTACGAGTTTGCTTGAAGCGCGGATCAGGAAGGGAAATCGTCGGGGATTCGTTCAGCGCTGGCGCATAACCAGGCTCCGTCATTCCACCTCTCGGTCACACCCGTGACTCTCGACCCGGCTTAATGAATCGGCTACTTGCCAGATACCCAGACGTCTATATAGAATGATGTCTGAGCATGCCCAAGCCCGACTCACTCCAAGGCTCACTCGATCTGCTGGTGTTGAAGATCCTCTCGCGGCGGCCGCGTCTGCACGGCTACGCCATCATGACCGCCATCCAGAGCATGACCGCCGAGGTGCTCCGCGTCGAGGAAGGTTCGCTCTATCCGGCGCTGCACCGGATGGAGGAGGCCGGCTGGGTCCGCGCCCATTGGATCACCAAGGACACGGGGCGGCGAGCACGCCTGTATGAGCTGACGGCGGCGGGCAGGAAGCAGCTTGCCGTTGAAGAATCGCGCTGGGAGGCGGTGACTTCGGCCGTTAATCACGTTCTAAGGATGGCCTGATATGTCATTGTGGTCGCGCGTTGCCAATCTACTGCGGGGCGATGGTTTGAGCCGCGAAATCGACGAGGAACTCCAGTCGCACCTCGAAGAAGCGATCGCGCAGGGCCGCGATCCCGCCGAGGCCCGGAGAGCGTTCGGCTCCGCCTTGCGGCTGCGCGAAGAGAGCCGCGATGCCCGGCTCATCGCCTGGCTCGATTCGCTGCGCGCCGACGCCGTCTTCGGGTGGCGGCAGCTCATGAAGAGGAAGGTGACGTCGGCCGCTGCCATTCTGTCGCTCGCTCTGGCCATCGGGGCGTGCACCTCGGCGTTCCGGCTCATCGACGCCCTACTGCTGCGACCTTTGCCGGTCACCGACCCGGCGCATCTCTACGCTCTGGCTCGCCAGGGAATTGATCCCGAAGGCAAGTTCGAAACGTTTGACGGTTGGGCGTACCCGGCGTTCCGCCAGATGCGCGCCGCCGCGAAAGATCAAGCCCAATTGATCGCGATCTCGTATGCGGATCGGGCGGATCTGACCTACGGTTCCGATGCGGAGATGGAGAAAGCTTACCGCCAGTACGTTTCGGGATGGATGTTCAGCTCGTTCGGACTGAGGCCCGCCCTGGGGCGGCTGTTGACCGAGAGTGACGATTTGAAGCCCGGCGCTCACCCCTACGCCGTGCTCTCTTACGACTATTGGAAACATCGCTTTGGCCAGGACCCGAAAGTGATCGGGCGAACCTTCCGGATGGGCAACGACCTCTACGAGATTGTCGGCGTGGGCCCGGAGCGCTTCACCGGCACCGAGCCGGGCACGATGATCGACATCTTCATTCCCACCATGATGCACCCTGGGGTTACCCATTCCGATTGGACCTGGATACGGACGTTGGCACGCGTGAAGCCCGGAGTTGTCCTCGAACCTCTGCGCGCGAAACTGGACGCAACTTCGCGAGCCTTCGAACAGGACAGGGCAAAAGGCTTCCGTGGAATGTCAAAACAACAAATCGACGAGATTCTGAACCATAAGCTCTTGCTCGAGCCCGCGGCCGCGGGCGTTTCCAATCTGCAGAACAACTACCGGACTTCGCTCGCGGCTCTCGGGGTGTTGGTGGCCTTGGTGCTGCTGATTGCCTGCGCCAACGTCGCCAACCTGATGACCGCTCAGGCGGCGGCGCGGGCGCGCGAGATGGCGCTGCGCGTCTCGATCGGCGCGGGACGGCGGCGTCTGGTGCAACTGGTGTTGGTGGAAAGCGCCTGGCTCGCGTTCATCGCGGCCGCCATCGGCGGACTGTTCGCCTGGTGGTCTGCCCCGCTGGTCGTCAGCATGATCAATCCAGCGGACAACCCGGCGCGCCTGCTCCTTCCGGCGGACTGGCGGGTGCTGGGTTTTGGCTTGGCGTTGACCGTCGGCGTCATGATGCTGTTTGGTCTGGCGCCGGCGCTGCGCGCCTCGTCCGTGCAGCCGGTGAACGCGCTGAAAGGCGGCGAGGACCCGCAGGCGCGGCGTCGCCTGATGCACGCGCTGATTGCCGTGCAGACCGCAATCTGTTTTCTGGTGCTTTTCGTCGCCGGCCTCTTTGTGGCTACGTTTCAGCGCCTCTCAAATCAGCCCACCGGCTTTTCAGCCGACCGGCTGCTGACGCTCGAGACCGTCGCCCACCGTCCCCAGCCGCCGGTGTTCTGGGACCAGGTGGCGGAACATCTACGCGCGGTGCCGGGTGTGGAAACGGTAGCGCTCGCCAGTTCGACGCTGCTGAGCGGCTGGAGCTGGAACAATTTCATCTCGGTCAATGGAGCGACTCCCAACGGAGTGCTGGCCTATTTCTTGCAGGCCTCACCCGGTTGGATCGAAGCCATGAAGATTCCCCTGCTCGACGGCCGGGACTTCCGCCCGGACGACACTTATCCTGGCGCCGCAATCGTGAATCAAACTTTCGCGAAGGAATACTTCCACGGCGAGGATCCAGTCGGAAAGCCTTTCGAGATGGTGTTCGACGAAGGCAAGCGTCTTCGCTTCGAGGTCGTGGGCCTGGTCGGCGATGCTTGCTACCGCAACCTGCGCGAGCCCATCTTGCCCCAGGCCTATTATCCGTTTCGCTCGGTCGATGCCAAGGGCGCTCCGAGGGCGAAGGACAACGGCATATTCATCGTTCGCACATCCAGCGCGAACCCGCTTGCGCTCGCGTCCGTTCTTCGCCGGGAAGTTCCACGCGCGTGGCCCGAGTTCCGCGTCAGCAACATCCGCACCCAGTTGGAGATCGATCAGTCGCACACCGTCCGCGAGCGGCTGCTGGCCAGGCTGGCGTTCTTTTTCGGGGTGGTCGCGCTCGTGCTCGCGGGCGTCGGCCTCTATGGCGTGCTCGACTATTCGGTGCTGCAGCGGCGGCGCGAGATCGGTATTCGCATGGCGCTGGGGGCGCAAGCGGGCGACGTGGCGCGGCGCGTGACGGTGGACGTGTTCTCCGTGGTGCTCGCCGGGGCGCTCGCAGGCCTCGCACTCGGCTTCGCGTCGGCGCGATACATCGAGACGCTGCTCTACCAGGTGAAACCTACTGACCCAAGGATGCTGGCAGTACCCGCGCTGACCATCCTAGCGGCGGCACTCCTGGCCGCACTGCCGCCGGTGATCCGCGCGGTACAAATCGATCCGGCCACAACGCTGCGCGCCGAATAGGCGCCCACCCCCACCGTTCCCATGGCGAAGGGACAAAACCCAGATGAACCGTTAGCCTTGGCCAACGCAACTTCAGGACCTTAATTTAGGTCACAGGACTCCCGGGCAACTGCCATTGGCGATCCCGCCCCGGGGTCCGAGCCGGCCCATCTCCAAGCCCGCGCCATGAGCCCGCTCGATCCACTCTATCCGTTGGCGGCGGGCTCGTTATTCGATTACACTGACGGCGGACCGATGGCGGACATCCCAGTGACCATGCGGGCCTTGGAGCTCCGCGCGTACGACGGCCGGCCGGCGAGCCTCGCGGTGGTGGAAAGGCCGGTGCCGCAACCCGGTCCGGGTCAGATTCTGGTGCGCATCTCTGCGGCGCCCATCAACCCTTCCGATCTGATGTTCGTGCGTGGCCAGTACGGATTTCTCAAGCCGCTTCCGGCCATCCCTGGTTTTGAAGGCAGCGGCACCGTGGTGGCGGCCGGGAAAGGAGTGATGCCTCGGATTCTGCTCGGCCGCCGGGTGGCCTGCGCCGCGGCCGATGTGAGCATCCGCGGGGGAACCTGGGCGGAGTACCTGGTGACCTCGGCGCAGTACGCCATGCCGCTCGCCCGCTCCGTGGACCTCGAACAGGCAGCGATGCTGCTGGTGAATCCACTTACCGCCTGGGCCTTGGTCGAGATGGCGAGGCTCGGGCGACATCGGGCAGTGGTTCAGACAGCCGCTGCCAGCGCCTTGGGACGCATGATCGTGCGGCTCGGGCGGCGGCTCTCGCTGCCCGTGATCAACATTGTGCGCAGGCAAGAGCAAGCGGACGAGTTGCGGTCATTAAGCGCTGAGCACATCCTGGTTTCAACCGACGCCGATTTCGACCGTCAACTGAAGCAGTTGGCGGGGCGGCTCCAGGCGACGCTGGCCTTCGACGCCGTCTCCGGGGAGCTGACGCGGCGGGTGCTTGACGCCATGCCGAAGGGAAGCCGCGTGCTGGTTTACGGGGCGCTGTCCCTGGAGGCGGCCCAGGCGAATCCGCAGTCCTTGATCTTCGAGGGCAAGGAAGTGGGCGGCTTCTGGCTCACCCGTTGGCTGGCGGACAAGAGTCTGCCGGCGCGCTTTCGGATCTCGCGCCAGGTTCAGAACCTCCTGACCAGCGATCTGCGCAGCGAGGTTCAGGCGCGTCTGCCGCTCGAGGCTGGAGCGGAGGCGCTGGATCGTTACGCCGGCAACATGACGGCAGGGAAAGTGTTGTTTGTGCCGAGGGTTGGTACATGATCTAAATTGGGATGAGCGCCAAAGGACGGAGCCATGATGACGTATGTTCGGCTGCGGCATCAGACTTCAAATCCCACAATCTGCCTAGCCTAGTTTCTGGTGCGAAACGCAAAATCCCGCGTCAAATCAGGGCCGAACGGGTTTCGGACCGTGTGTTTTTGCGGTTTTTTTTATTCCACTCATAGTAAGTTTTTGCTTGACATGTATGTGTGCTATATGACATCCATACA
>DATDGR010000142.1:0-19589 GCA_036521995.1 Terriglobia bacterium
CCGTGGAGAAGTCCCTGCCCGATGCCACGGCAGCTTTCATCGAGTGGCTGATCCAGGAGAGCGGCTCGAAGGTGACCGAGTCCGAGCGGCCGGGCGAGCGCATCCCCGTCGCGGCCCGCCATGTCTGCCTGCTTTTCCGGCGCCTGGAAAGCTGGGGCGAAGATGTGACCGGCGGCTACGTCACGGCGCTCGAAGCTCGCGGCATCCCGCACCTGCTGGTGGGCGGCAAGTCCTTTCACAAACGGGAGGAGGTGCAGACGCTGCGCGTGGCTCTTGCGGCCATCGAGTGGCCGGACGACGAACTCTCCGTGTTCTCCGCGCTCAAAGGCTCACTGTTTGCGGTCGGCGACGACGCCCTACTGGAGTATCGTCATCGCTACCGTCACCTTCACCCATTCCGGATGCCCAAGGAGGAAATACCACCGGGCCTGGCTCCGATCGCGGAGGCGCTTCGCATCCTGCAGTCGCTTCATCGCAAGCGTAACCATCGTCCTGTGTCGGAGACGGTGGCGCGTTTGTTGGAAGCCACCCGGGCGTATGCAGGATTTGTGCTGCGTCCCTCGGGCGGGCAGGCGCTGGCGAACATTCTTCACGTGGCGGAGCTGGCGCGCCAGTACGAGGAACAAGGGGGAATCTCATTCCGCGGGTTCGTGGACGGGCTTCGTCAGGAGGCTGAAAGCGGCCAGGCTCCCGAGGCGCCGATCCTGGAAGAAGAGAGCGACGGGGTCCGGATCATGACGGTGCATAAGGCCAAAGGACTGGAGTTTCCCGTGGTTATCCTGGCCGACATCACCGCCAAGCTGGCGCGACCCAATGCCAGCCGCCATCTCGATCCTGACCGTGGCTTGAGCGCCGTTCAGATCGCCGGCTGGGCGCCCGTCGAACTGCTCGAAAACAACGAGGCGGAGGCTGCTCGCGACCGGGCGGAAGGCGTGCGCGTAGCCTACGTGGCGGCGACGCGAGCCCGTGATCTGCTGGTGGTTCCGGCGGTGGGGGACGATCCGGCGGAGCAGCGGTGGGACGCGGTGAGCACCTGGTGGGTGAGCCCGCTCCATCGCGCCATCTATCCTGAGAGCGCGCGCCGACGAAGCCCGGGGCGTCCGTTGGCGTGCCCGGCGTTCGGCGAAGACAGCGTGCGGCGGCGAGTCCGCCTGAAGCTCGGGACGGACAACGTCGCGCCCGGACTGCACGAGTTCAGCCCACGACCCCTGCCGGGCCAGAAGGGCCCGGGCAGCTACGGGGTGATCTGGTGGGATCCTCAGCGGCTCCGGCTCGGCGTCGAGCCCAAGTTCGGCGTGCGCCAGAAGGAATTGCTGAATGAGGTCGACCCCGGCATTGTGGCCAAGGACATCGAGGCCTTCACGAGCTGGCGAGCAAGCCGGCAGGCAGCCGTAGAGCAGGGCTCCCGGCCGAGCCTCGTGGTCCACACGGCCACCGAATACGCTCTGGCGAGCAAGCAAAAGGCTCCGGTCAAGGTCGCATTGTTGGACCTGGATGCGAAGACGGAGCGTCCTGCCGGACCGCGTTACGGCGCCTTGGTCCACGCCGTGCTGGCTACGGTCCGATTGGACGCGGAACACGACGATGTGTCCGCCGTCGCCGCGCTCCAGGCGCGCATCCTGGGCGCTACTGAGCAGGAGAAGACATCTGCCACGGAGGCTGTCCACGCGGCCCTGAGGCATCCGCTACTGGAGCGGGCGCGGAGGGCGGCGAAGCTAGGCTCCTGCCGCCGCGAAGCACCCGTTACGCTCAGCCTGCCAGACGGCGCCCTGGTGGAAGGTATCGCCGACATCGCGTTTCGGGAGGATGATCAATGGACGGTAATCGACTTCAAGACAGACCGCGAGCTGGAGAAAAAGCTGGATGTCTACCGGCGCCAAGTCGGCCTCTACGCCGAGGCCATATCGCTTGCCACCCGTCAGAGATGCGAGGCCGTGCTGATGAAGGTGTGAGCGGCTTGCGGCCCGCTTCGAGCCTAGAGCCGGGCCAGCTCGTCGAGAAGGAGGCGGCCGGTATAGATCGCCATGCCGAGGGCGCAATGGACCCCGATCGCGTTTAGCTCGCGAATTTCATCGAGGCTAGAGATGCCTCCAGCGGCGGTCAGCTCGTGCGACGTGGCCGCACGAAGGCGGCGAAACCAGGCCAGATCGGTGCCCTCCAGGGTGCCTTCCTTGTCCACGTAGGTGCAGAGAAAGCCGTTGCAGTAAGGCTCGAGTTCGCTGATGACCTCTTCGGCCGTAAGGAGCGTAGGCTCGCGCCAGCCTTTGACCACAATGTGGCCCTCTTTCGAATCCAGAGCGACCAGAACGCGCTCGCGGCCGATCGCCCGTGACACCTCCGCGAGGAAAGCGCGGTTGACGCCGCCCGCCCGGAAGGCAGCCGTGCCGATGATGACTTTGCTCGCGCCCTGCTCCACCACCCGCCGCGCCCGATCCACTGTCCGCACGCCTCCGCCCACCCGAACCTTCGCCCGGCCGCAGAGAGATTCCACGATGGCGCCGTTTGACCCGTGGCCGAGAGCGGCATCCAGGTCGATCACTTGAATCTCGGGGAAAGCAGCAAATTTTCGGAGTATCTCAAAGGGAGCATCGCCTTCGAGTGCCTTCTCGCGACCTTGCACGAGCTGGACCACCTTGCCCGACATAAGGTCGATGCAGGGGATGATCATGCGACTCTCATTGGCACGCCGTGCTGCGCCAGAAAGTGCTTGAGCTGGCCCACCGTATACGTGCCATAGTGAAAGATAGACGCCGCCAGCGCGGCGCTGGCCTGGCCTTGGCTTAGGACCTCCTGAAAATCTTCTGGCCTCCCTGCTCCGCCTGAGGCGATGATTGGAATGTTCGTAGCCCCCGCCACGGCTCGCGTCAAGTCGCAATCAAAGCCACTCTGGACGCCATCCGTGTCCATCGAGGTCAGCAGGATCTCGCCGGCGCCAAGAGCCTCGCCCTGGTGGGCCCATTCGACGGCGTCCACGCCCTCATCGTGTCGCCCGCCCCGAGTATAGACGCTCCAACTGCCGCTGGAGCGATGCAGTGCATCGATGGCGAGCACTACTGCCTGCGACCCGAACTCCTCGCTCAGCTCCCGAATGAGCTCCGGACGGTGCACTGCCGCCGTGTTCACGCTCACTTTATCAGCGCCAGCCAGCAGAATCGTCCGGGCGTCTTCGACCGAGCGAATACCGCCTCCGACCGTGAACGGGATAAACACCCGCTCGGCCACGCGCGCCACAACCTCTGCCATAATCTTGCGCTGGTCGCTCGACGCCGTGATGTCGAGAAAAACCAGCTCGTCTGCGCCTTGATCGTTGTAGCGCTCGGCGAGCTCCACCGGGTCGCCCGCGTCGCGCAGGTTGACGAAGTTCACCCCTTTGACCACCCGGCCGGCCGTAACGTCGAGGCAGGGAATAACTCGTTTTGCCAGCATGACTATTGGAGTTCCGCGAAATTCTGAACGATCCTGAGGCCGGTCTGGCTCGATTTTTCCGGGTGAAATTGCACGCCCATGATGTTCTCGTGTTCGAGCACGGCCGTGAACGGCACGCCGTAGGAGCACTGGGCGGCCGCGCCTGCGACCACGGGCACGTAGTAGCTATGGGCGAAGTAGACCCACGGTGCTGGACCGATGTTCCGAAGCAGTCGCGGCTCCGCTGGACCGACCTCCAGCTTGTTCCAGCCCATGTGCGGGACCCTCACATCGGGCGGAAATCGCTGCACCTCGCCTGACAACAAACCGAGGCCGGCTGCCTGCGGCGCCTCCTGGCTGCGCTCGAACAGCGCCTGCAGCCCGAGGCAGATTCCCAGGAACGGCACCCCGGCGTGAATCCGCTTCACCAGTACTTCGCGCACTCTGATCCGGTCGAGCTCGCGCATCATTTGGCCAAAATGACCGACACCCGGCAGGATGATCTTGCTGGCTCGATCGAGGCCTGCTGCGTCTCGCACCACTTCATGCCGAATCCCCAGCGCCGCCAACGCATTCACCACTGAGCGCAGGTTCCCGGCTCCGTAATCCAGGATCGCAATCATAGCAACCCCTTGGTGGAGGGAAGTTGGCCGCGCAGGCGTCTGTCCTTGGAGCAGGCGTATCTCAAGGCCCGCGCAAAGCACTTGAAGATGGCCTCGATCTTATGGTGACTCGACCGTCCGTGCAAGACCTTGGCATGCAGATTGGCACCCGCGTGGTTCACGAACCCTCCGAAGAAGTCCTCCACGAGCTCGGCTTGCAGGTCGCCGACATAACGCACGCGAACGTGGTCCTGGTACACCAAGGCAGGGCGCCCACCGAGATCAAGCGCCACCACGGCCAGAGCCTCGTCCATGGGAAGCACAAAGTACCCAGCCCGGTTGATGCCGCGGCGATCTCCGAGTGCCTTCGAGAACAACTGACCGAGCACGATGCCGGCGTCTTCCACGGTGTGGTGCTGATCCACGTCGAGGTCGCCCTGGGCGTGTAGGGAGAGGTCGAAACCTCCGTGCTTGGCAAAGAGCTCCAGCATGTGATCGAGAAAGCGAATTCCGGTCGCGACGTCATAGCGGCCTTGGCCCTCGATCCGGAGCCTGCCGCTGATTCTCGTCTCCCTTGTCTTGCGTTCCAGCGTCGCGGATCTCATAGGTCAGATGACACCGTGCTTCCGTCGGGCGCCAAGATATAGTCGAGCTGGTTGATGCTCTCGAGAATATCGCCCGCGCCCTCGGCCTGGAAGATGCGGACCAGTTCTTCGCGACGGGGCTGAAGCTTGGCGGCGATGCCGATGAAGGGCACGCCTGCCGCCCTGGCGCTGCGGGCGTCGTCGACGGTGTCGCCGATATAGTGGAGCTTGCGGCCCGGAGCCCGCTCCGCCACCTTGAAGAGCCCGTCGGGCGCGGGCTTGCCGTTCACGAGGTCGTCGGTGCAAACGATCGGGTCGAAGCGCAGGTGCGAGGCCAAGCGACCGAGCGTCGACTCTAATTCCTCGCGCGAGCGCCCGGTGAAGATCGCGATGCCGTAGCGGTCACTCAACCGCTCGAGCAGGCCGCTCTTGGCGATCCACTTCTCACGCAGAATCAGACCGTCGGTGCCATTGCCCCAAAAGATCTTCTTAAACCTGTCCACCACTGTGTCGTAGTCAATCTCGATATCCAGGTCACGCAGGATCTGCTGCGAAAGCTTCCAATCATTATTCCAGCCGCCGCGATTCTTGTACTCCTGGACCAAATCCCGGGTGATCTGCTGGCCAGCGAAATGCTTGACCGTAGCAATCACGGTGTCCCGGTAGGATTCGGTAACCTCCACCAAGACGCCGTCCATATCGAAAACGATAAGTTGATCCGACGTCACCAGATTCTCTCCAGTTCTTCGAGGAAACGCCGCACCTGAGCAAGCGTACCTATGGTAACTCGCACGCAGCCAGCGAGCTCATAGCTGCGGTCACGCACCAGAATGCCCCGGGCTCGCAGCTCGTCTCGCAAGGGGATCGCGCGCTCGCCCGCCTGAAACAGCACAAAGTTCGCCTGGCTTGGGTAGTAGCGAATCCCGAGCTTGCGGAGTCCTTCACAAAGGAAGTCCCGGGCAGCCAAAACCTCCTTCGCGTATCCGGTTACATAATCGATGTCCTGTACGGCGGCGCGGGCGGCCAGGGCCGCCAACATGTTCACGCTGTATGGTGATTGAGCCTTGCGGAGATGTTGCACGTTGCCGGCCTGGGAAAACAAACATC
The DNA here is from genome assembly GCA_036521995.1 of Terriglobia bacterium. Taxonomy (GTDB): domain Bacteria; phylum Acidobacteriota; class Terriglobia; order UBA7540; family UBA7540; genus Gp13-AA77. Next base: position 5,699 of record DATDGR010000142.1, read on the forward strand.
CGCAACGCAGGGCCGCCATGCCGTAGACTTTGGAAAAGGTGCGGCTCACAAACAGGTTGGATCGCTGGCGTAACAGCCCGAGCGCCGTGATGCCACTGAAGTCGTAGTATGCTTCGTCGATGAGCACCGCGGCGCCCGGAGCGTGATCGAGAATTCGCCCGACGCCTTCAACCGAAACCCCAGTGCCGGTGGGATTGTTGGGGTTGGCGAGCAGCACCAGGCGCGTCGAGGGCCGGACGGCTGCGAGTAGCTCTTCGAGGGGGAAAGACAGGTCCGCGGGCCGGTAGCCGATTTCGCGAATCGAGGCCCCCGCCACTTCGGCATAGAAGCGGTACATGGCGTAAGAGGGACGCGTCAGTAGGACGTCGTCATCGGCGTCTATGTAAGTGTTCACCAGCACCTGAATGGCTTCGTCGGTGCCGTTCGTAAGCAGCAACTCCTCTTCACCGACGCCGAAAAAAACTGCCAACTTGCGCAGGGCGTCCGCGTATTCGGGATAGACGGCAAGCTCGCCCTCGCTCAGCCGCTGTTTCAGGTATTCAACCACGCGGGGTGAGCACCCGACGGTGTTTTCATTGAAATCGAGCCGCAGCTTGCCAACACGACCAGTCGTGGGCGGCCGGTAGGGTGCCATCTCCAGGACGGCACGACGAGGGACCGGCCCGGACGCGGCGGAAGGGCAGGGGTCAGCCACGGAGGCGCACCTCCACCGAGCGGGCATGTGCTTCGAGACCTTCGGCGCGGGCGAGAGTGGTGATGGAGGGCGCCAAACCCGCGAGCGCTCCCGGCGTCAGCTCCTGCACCGAGATCACCTTGACGAAATCGGCCGCTGAGAGGCCACCGCGCAGCCGCGCCACACCCGATGTCGGCAGCACATGGTTGGGCCCGGAGCAGTAGTCGCCGGCAGCCTCGGGGCTGCCGGGGCCGAGAAAGACACTGCCCGCGTGCCGAATCGCCGGAAGCAGGCTTGAGTCGTAAAGCGCGAGGTGCTCCGGCGCGAGCTGATTCGAGAGCTCGATCGCCTGCTCCAGGATATCCACCAATATGATGGCACTGTTGCCGAGGATAGCCTCCCGGGCTACGGGCGCCGTAGGTAGCGTCTCAAGCTGGGCTTCGATTTCTCGGGCTACAGCTTCAGCCATTATCCGGGACGTGGTCAGCAAGATGGCCGACGCCTCCGTGTCATGTTCGGCTTGAGCCAGCATGTCCGCAGCAACGAAGGCCGGTTCAGCCTCAGCGGCGATGATAACGATCTCCGTGGGACCGGCTACAAAATCGATCCCAGTGTCACCCGCGATCAGCTTCTTGGCGGCAGCCACGTAGAGGTTTCCCGGTCCGACGATTCGATCCACCTTCGGAACGGTCGCCGTGCCAAAGGCAAAAGCCGCGATCGCCTGAGCGCCGCCCAAGCGATAGACGAAGGGCACCTTGAGGTACCCTGCGACGCCAAGGATTTCGGGACTCGGCCGCGGGCAGGCGACAGCGATGGTCCTGACGCCAGCCGCCTGAGCCGGAATCACCGTCATCAAGAGCGTCGAAGGCAAAGGATAGCGGCCGGCCGGAATGTAGGCGCCCATGGAATCGAGCGGACGCACGATCTGGCCGAGGCGGCGGCCATCGGCATACTTCGTGAAATGCTCGCGGGGAAGCTGGCTCTGGGCGTAATGGCTGATGTTTTTCGCAGCCGTTTCCACCGCACAGCGAAGCTGGGGCGCAAGGCCATCGAGCGCTGCCTGGCAGTCCTCAGCCGGCACCGCCAGGCCATCGCCAGTGAAGCCGTCGAACTTGCGGGCGTACTCAAGCAAAGCTGCGTCCCCGCGGCTTCGGACAGCCTCGAGAATAGGCGCCACCACACGTTCGGCTTCAGCCAGGCGCGAGGCCCGCCGCCTGACGAAGCCCCGAGCATCCAGATGATGGAGAATGCGAATCATGGCAGCGGACGCTACATAACAATTTTGTTCAGCGGATACTCCACGATTCCCTGGGCTCCGGCTTCTTTGAGCCGGGGGATGATGGTCCTTACCGTGGTCTCATCCAGAATGGTGTTCACCGCCAACCACTCTTCGTCGCTCAGATGCGAGACCGTAGGGCGCTTGAGGGCAGGCAGCACGCCGAGCACGGTCTGGAGGTCGTCGCGGTGCACGTTGAGCATCAAGCCGACCTTGCCCAGGGCGCTGATGGCGCCCTGCAGCAGCAGGCAGACGTCTTCCAGCTTGCGGCGCTTCCAGTCGTCCTTCAGCGAATCCAGATTGGCGATCAACTGGGTGTTCGATTCCAGCACCGTCTCGATGATGCGCAGCTTGTTGGCCCGCAGCGAAGAGCCGGTTTCGGTGACTTCCACGATGGCGTCGGCCAACTCAGGCGGTTTCACCTCGGTGGCTCCCCAACTGAACTCCACCTTCGCCTGGACGCCCCGGGCCGCAAGATAGCGCCGCGTAGTCTCCACCAGTTCGGTGGCGATTACCTTGCCCTCGAGATCCTTCGCGGTGTGGAAGGGAGAAACTTCGGGTACCGCCAGGACCCAGCGCACGTTGCCGAAGCTTTGCTTGGCATAGATGAGGTCGGCGAGGGTGGCCACGGTGGCGCCGGTCTCGGCGACCCAGTCGCGGCCGGTAAGGCCGGCGTCGAGCACGCCGTCCTCGACGTAACGCGCCATCTCCTGCGCCCGGATCAGCATGCACTCGATCTCGGAATCGTCGATGGCCGGGAAGTAGGAGCGGCTGGAGGTGCTGATGTTGAAGCCGGCGCGACGAAACAGATCAATGGTAGCGTTTTCAAGGCTGCCTTTCGGGATGCCCAGCTTCAACTTCATGCCTTGCTCCCACCAAGACCCTCATGTAAACCTGCGTCCGAGGCACGGTCCCGGCTCTGGCCTGGCGTCTCACCGCCCGTTGCCGAAGAATATACCGCCTCGGGATCAAAGGCTCGTGGCTCGCTCATTACCCACTGGCCATGGTCCAGCCGGCGGAAGAAACAGCTCTGGTAACCCTCGTGGCAAACGCCGGGCCCGAGTGCCTCCACCTTCAGCAGGACCGCGTCGCGGTCACAGTCGGTGGAGATCTCCTTCACCAGCAGGCGGTGGCCGGACGTCTCTCCCTTCATCCAAAGCCGGCCGCGGGAGCGGCTATAGAAAGTGGCATAGCCAGTCTCCACGGTCTGCCGGAAGGCATCTTCGTTCATGAAACCCACCATCAGGACGCGGCCGCTCGAGTGGTCTTGAATCACGGCTGCCACGAGGCCGTCAAGTTTGCTGAAATCAAGATTCATTCTCTTCCCCACACACGAAAAAGCCCGCCATCACTTGGGCGGGCCTCATCAACTCTTGCTTTGGTTCAGATTCCGGTCAGCACTCGGCCCGTGGTAGCAGATGGTGCCCGTGGCGGGCACAATGGTGGTCATAATGATGCCGAGCGATGGAAGCCGATAACATGACAGTTAAGTATAACAGAATTGCCCGGAGTCCATCAGATTCGGCCCTTGCTTGCAGGCCAGATGGATCTTAGGAGCCCAGTCCCGCGCTGGTTTGGGGATCGGGCGGAACCCGAACCCCGAAGCCAGCGAGCGGTTGGATCAGGCGAGCACACTGAGGACGGCGCCCGCCACCTTGGAGAGCACGGAACTGGAGGTAGAGGTCGAACTGCTGCTTGAAGTGCTGGAAGTGGACGGTTGGAAACCCTGCTGCAATGAAGCGTAGGCCTGTTGAGCGGCCGACAGGTTGCCGGACTGGAGATCCTCTCCCAGTGTGCTGAAAAGCTGGGAAATCTCGTTGTCCTGGCTGCCTGAGGCGCCGCCGGCGTGGTGATGGTGATGCCCGTGCATGCGGCCGCCAGCCTTTTGGACATCCTGTTGAAGCGTGCCGTAGTCCTGCTGGGCAGCCGACGGGTTTCCGGACTGGAGGTCGCTCCCCAGAGCGCTGAAAGCCTGCGCCAAGGGGCTGCTGTTGCTGCCCTGCAGCGAACTGGGCAGGTTCTGCGTAAGGGTCGCAAAATCCGTTTGCGCCTGGGACAGGTTGCCAGAACTCAAGTCCTGGCCGACTAGTTGAAATTCACTCTGAATATTCTGGAAGTTGTTCTGTTGATTTTGCAGGTTGTTGAGCTGGTAAAAACTGCTCGATGAGATTCCGGCTACCGACATTTCTTACCTCACTGTGATTCGAGCCGAACGCGCCAGATTGATCCGACAGTTCCCGCGGTTGGACGCGGTCCGGCCCATTCCTCTTGAGATCGGGCTTCCGGACCAGACTTTCCCGCCGTCCTTAAGACTCCTGAGGGGAGGCCGTCCAGTCCTCGCGCCCCTTCGTCAGAGCGCAAGTCGAGTGCCATCTAGTCGCGGCCGAAACAAACGCTTACCCCATTGGTTCTAAGAGAATTGCAGTCTCAGCGGAGAAAGTGCCAGGAGCCCATTAGGCAACGAAGTCCCACCCGGCGGATCGGACCCGGCATGATTTGCCCTGCTTTCAGTTGCGATGAACTGCTGAGGACCGCGTACTCCAGATCATTTTCCGGGCTCTGTCCGTCGGACGGCCTCCGCCGCGGTTGAATCGCCCGCCGCCTCCAGAGCGTGAGCCTCGGCGTCGTAGGCAGCGCGAAAACTCGGGTCGATCAGGGTCGCCGCGTGGAATTGGGCGGCGGCCTCGCCATAGCGGCCGAGCTTCAGGTAGCAGGTGCCTAGATAAAATAGGGCGCCCAAGTCTTGGGGATTCGCTTGCACAGCCCGCTCGAAATAGAAAGCAGCCTGTGCGTAATCACCCTCTGGGAAATAGATCACGCCCAGCGCGTCGTAAGCAGGACTGAGCTGGGGCTGCAGGCGGGCCGCGGTCTGGTAGTGGCTGATGCCTGTTTCCCGGTCGCCCCGATGCTGGGCCGCGCGCCCCAGGCCTAACTCACATTCGTAGTCCAGATAAAGATTAGGTTGCAGACCCGAATGATTCAGGTGCATGGCGAGCCGGTATTCGCGCTCGGCCCCGTCGTAATCGCCGTAGCGGTATTCGAGCACCAGGCCGCGCCCGCGGTGGAGTCCGGGGGCGCTCGGCGACTGTTTCAGAGAGTAGTTCAGCAATGTCTCCTCGTCGCGCCAGTTGCCCACGGCCCGGACCGTAACGCCAGCGGCCAGCAGCAGCACACCGGCCAGTCCCGCGACGGCGAAACGCGCGGCCCGGACACCGCCGGCGCGGGCGGGAAGCTCCACCAACAGGAGGCTGGAAACGGCCACACACAGGCCGAAACTCGGGAGATACGAGAAGCGATCCGCGAGCAAGGGGACGCTCAGTTGCCGGACGTCGAGGCAGGGCAGGAGCGTCAAGAACCACCACCAGACGGCGAATCCCAAAAGCGGCCGGCGACGCCGGTAGAGGAAGGCCAGGATCAGCATACCCAAAGCAGCCCAGGGCCATGGCGTCCGCAGGCTTGGTCCGACTTCGAAGGTCCGGAAGGCGCTCAAATGGGCCGGCCACAGGAACAATCGCAGGTGCTGGCCGAGAAGCCCGGCGGCCGCCTCAATATCTTGCGGACTGACGCGCCAGAAGTGAGCGGCGTGCGAGAAGTGGCCGAGCGCACGATACCGGACCATCAGGTACAAGGCCACCGGCGCCAGGTAAAGGGCAAAAGTCAAGATCTGTCGTGGCCGCTTGCTGGGATCGGCGCGGGGATTCCCCCCTTCTCGGGAATCGTACTCCGGGGCAGTGGCTTCGGGCATCGCCGATTTCCGCCGCGGGAAGAAGAACCAGTACGCAACCAGGACCAGAGGCAGGCTCAAAGCGGATTCCTTGAAGAAAAGCGCCGGAAGATAGGCGGCGACTGCCAGCGCGTGACGACGCAATTTGATTTCCGATGGCCGCTCGGCGCGCAAAAAGAGAAGAAAGGCGAGGAGGTAGAACAGCCCGGAGCCGAGATCGGGCAGCGCCGAGATCCAGGCCGCCACCTCGACGTGCAGAGGATGGAGGGCCCACAGCAGAGCCGCCGCCAGGGCCGGGACTTCCGCCCGCACTGCCGCGAGCCTGCCGAAAAGCTGCACCGCCGTCCGGTAGACAATCCAGACCGTCAAGGCGTAAAGCAGGATACTGAACAGATGGAAGATCGACGGCGCCGCGCCCGCCAGCCGGTAGAGAATCCAGTAGCAGAAGAACTGCAGGGGCCGGTAGAAGTTCGTCTGCATTCCCCGCCCCTGGAATGACCAGACTGACCCCGCGAAGATGCGGCGCCAAAGATGCAGGTTCATCACGAAGGGGTTGAGCAGAATCTGTGACTCGTCGTCGTAGACGAACCCGCCGTTCAGCGATCCGGCGTAGACCGCGACCGCGATCGCCATCAGGGCGGCCGTGGTGGCGTAGGGAAATCGCTCCAGCGCTGCGAAGCCTTCCCACCTCCGATCATTCGTCTTCAAATCCGTGCGGGTGGCGTCGAGTCTCTGACCCATGATTTGAATATTGCAAGTAACAAGCAAATAGTAAATAGGCGAAGTCAACGCCGTGGCCTGCTTGAGGTTGCGTTAGAATGGCGTCGCAAGCTTGAGAGCATTCAGGATTGCGGTCCAGAATTGAGGAGGTGTCCGGTGAAACGTACTCTTATGGCTTCGATGGTTGTGGGCAGCCTGGCCTTGGCGAGCCCGGGCCGGGCCGAGGTCAAGACCGAGATGGTGAGCTACCCGAGTGGAACTGAGACTGTGAACGGATATCTGGCGCTGCCTGATTCGCCGGGCAAGCATCCGGCGCTGATCGTGATCCATGAGTGGTGGGGACTGAATGACTGGGTGAAAGAGCAGGCGCAGAAGTTTGCCGGACTCGGCTACGTGGCGCTGGCCGTGGACCTTTATCGCGGCCGGAGCGCAGCGGATCCCGGTGAAGCCCACGAATTGGCGCGCGGTCTGCCGCAGGACCGGGCGGTGCGCGATCTCAAAGCGGCCTTCGCCTACCTCGCCTCGCGGCCCGACGTGGACGCGAACAGGATCGGCGACGTGGGTTGGTGCATGGGCGGCGGCTACTCGCTGCTGCTCGCTGAAAACGAGCCCAAGCTGGCCGCCTGCGCTGTGAACTACGGCGCCATGCCCACCGACGCCGCCATCATCGCCAAGATTCAGGCTCCCGTGCTCGGCAACTTCGGCGCCCTCGACCGAGGGATCAAGCCAGAGGACGTGCAGGCGTTTGAGAAGGCGATGCAGGCTGCGGGCAAAAAGATTGACGCCAAGATCTACGACGGCGCCGGCCACGCCTTCGAGAACCCCAACAACAAGGACGGCTACCGTCCGGAGGCGGCGGCGGGCGCCTGGACTCGTATGGTGAACTTCTTCGCCGCCAATTTGAAATAGCAGGTGTCCGGCGAGGAGGGCGAAAGATTCTTCGGAGGCGAATATTCCCCTCCTCGGCTGAGGAGGGGAATTCGCGCGATAATGGGTTCGTCGGCAAAGTTAGTGACCAAAGATTCTTCTTGACAGCACCGGGTCGGTATAGTATGGTTTATAACTCCGGAGGCATAAAAGCTTAGCGCCGCTTCCTGCGGGCTCCCGATCAGGTTGCGGCCGGGAGTTCCCATGTCTCTGGTCAAGAGTCCGTCGCTCAGCCCCAAAAAAATTGCGGCCAATAGGGCCAACGCCGTTCAGTCACATGGGCCTTCCACTCCGGAAGGCCGCGAGCGTATGCGGCAGAGCAAGACCCTGCACGGCGCTTCCTGCCGGGAGTCCGGCGAAGCCCTGCGCATCCTGGGTGAAGACCCGGAGCAGTTCGCGCGGCTGCTCGAGTCCGTGAAGGCGTCCTGGCAGCCCTCCGACGAGTTCCAGGCTCAACTGGCCGAGCGTCTGGCGCGCGCCTTATGGCAATTGGGGCGGACAGATCGCGCTCAGCAAAGCATCGCCGTGGGGCAGGTGCAGGAGGCGGACCGGAAGCTGCGGGGTATGGTGCGCAAGGCCTGCCAGCGGTATGAGCAGGACCTCGATAACCTCGACCGGTTGGCGGAGGCCCTGGCCGCGGGCGAGGACTTCGTTGCCGGTGAGGACGAATTCGATCTGTTCAACGCTATCTTCGGTGAGGAACCTGAGGGAAGAGGCCGGGATATCCTGGTTCTCTTGAACAATCTCATGCAGCCTCCGGAACCTGGCCAGAAAGCCCCGTGGGACGAAAGCGACCCCCTGCAACTTCCGGACGTACCGGTTGCCACCGGGCCGGACCGAACCGAAGCGCGGGACAAGCTTGCCGCCCTGCTTCAGGAGGAGATTGAAGCAGTGAACGCCGCCCGCGACCGCCAGCGCGAAAACACGCTGGAGGAGAACGGCTACTTTCGTGACAGCGCACTGGTGCCGAGCTGGCCCCAGGCGTCCGACGCGTTGCGGATGGAGGAGTCGAGCGTCCGCCAGATCGCGCGACTCTCGAACTTACTGCTCAAGTTGAAAGGCAAGAATTCGATGGTCGAAGAGAAAAAAACAAAAAATACATCCCACGATGTTTCTGAAAACAAATAACTTAAAAAATCGCCGCGGCACATCCCACGATCTCTATGATAATAGGACACTTAACTTCGTTTTGCCACGATCTTATTGAAAACAAAGGCGGTTAGTAAAACTGGCCGAGCGTCGTTGAGCGGCCCCGCGCCCGCGGGCATGGGTGGAGGGTCCCATGGGAGGGGGGCGGGGCTCCGAAATATTCCACCGCTGGCGCACACGTCGCTGCCTTTGCGATGTGTGCGATCAAGGCCGAGGCAGCCAGCCCTCGTTTGACCGGTCGTTGTACTGGCGAGGCGTGCTGGGATTTGTAGCCCCGGAGGCCGCACACATGGCAAAAGGCGCCATGTATGCGCCACCCGTGCGGGCCGAGCCTCGCTAAGGAGCAGCACTCGGATCGAACCGGAACACGCCGGAGCACAAAGACCAATGCTAAAATGCCCCTAGAGACCGATCGTGGACCCGCTTCGTCTATCCCGGCGCGTGGCGCGCAGCTTGCTATCGATCTTGTTTCTCGCGCCCGTAGCCTGGTCGGCGTTACTGAACGCCGGTCCTGCAGACTCAACCGCTCAAAGCGCCAAGCGAAACCCGGCAACGTCCTCCGGCGCTAAGCCGGACACCGATGCCACCAGTGGTGCGGATGGAAAAGAACAGCCGGACTTGGCTGCGCTTATGTCGAAAGCCGGCGATGCGCTCGAACGCAAGGACTATCAGGCCGCCCTCGATCCCCTGAAGACCGTCATCCGCTCAGCTCCGGACAAGCCCGAAGCCTGGTACTACCTGGGCTACGCCTATCACGGCCTGCGTCAGGATGCCGAGGCTCGTCAGGCTTATGAGAAGGCCGTAGAGCTGAAGCCCGACCTCTACCAGGCGCAGTTAAATCTCGGCCTGCTTCTGGTTGCCATGAATGACGCCGGCGCGGCGGTGCCCCATCTGGAAAAGGCCGTTTCGCTGAAACCCTCGGAGGCGCGGCTGCATTTCGAGCTCGGCACGGCGCTGCGCGTGAGCGGCCAGACCGCAGCGGCCGCGACGGAGCTTCGGCAGGCCCTCCAACTCGATCCAAAGCTGGATTCGGCCGCCTATGACTTGGGGCAGGCGGAACTCGATCAGAAGCACTACGCCGACGCGGCCGCCGATTTCACCAAGGCGCTCGGGATCAATCCGGGGCGCGCCGACGCCGAGCTCGGCCTGGCCTCCGCCGCCGAAGGACTTGGCCAGACGGCCGAAGCCGAGCAGCACCTCGAGCAGTTCCTGAAGCTCCAGCCCGCGGATGTTTCTGTGCGTTACCATCTGGCGCGACTGTACTTGAGGGAAGGAAAGTTGGAGCTGGCCCTTTCCCACCTTCAACAACTCGAGCAAGCCGATCCTGCGCTTCCGGGGCTGGCTGCGGCCCTCGGCGACGCCTACGCGCTGGCGGGAAAGTTCGCCGACTCTGAGGTCTACTATCGCAAGGCGCTCGCCACCGCGCCGAGCGGACCCGATCTCGCCGACCTGCACCGGGCGCTCGCCGAGACACTGCTGAAGGAAGGCAAAACGGTTGGCGCCGAGGGCGAATTCCGCCAGGCTCTGCGGCTTGACCCCGGCAACGCGGATGCTGAGAAGGGCCTGGCTTCGAGCGTCTACCTGGAGAAGCGCTACGCCGAGGCAGCGCCCATGATCGAACACCTGCTGCAAGCGCCCTCGGCCCCGGCCGGGCTTTACTTTATCCTGGCCACGTGCTATGACCACTTGCAGGACCGGAAGCGGGCGCTGGAGGCCTACCAGCAGTTCCTGGCGCGGTCCAACGGCTCGAATCCTGACCAGGAGTGGCAGGCCAAGCAGCGAGCTAAGCTTCTGGGCCGCGAGCTTGGAAAGGGGCTATAATACCCGTCATGAGGGTGGTCGGGCGGCCAGGTGCTTGCGTTCTCACCTGGGTCGTGGCGCTCGGGATCGTCGCGGCCGGGGGTGGGCTGCACGCCAAGCGCCAGACGAACGAGCAGGAACTGGAAGCACGCATCGACGGCGAGACGAATCCTACCAAGAAAGCCAAACTCGAGATTCAACTCGGAGCCCTCAAGCTTGGCGAGGCCGTCGACGCTTACGACCACAATCAGTTCGACGAGGGTCCGAAGCTGATCGGCAGCTACTGGAGCTGGATGAAACAGGCCTGGGAGCTGCTGGAGAAGTCCGGCCGGGATGCCAGCCGCAAGCCGCAGGGGTTTAAGGACCTCGACATTACTCTGCGCGAGAATGCGCGCCGGCTGAATGACCTGGCTCACCGGACGCCGTTTGCGGACCGGGGTGACATCGAACACGTCGGCGCCGAGATTGACGCCCTCCATGCCCAAGTGATGGCGGCGCTGTTTCCCGGCGGACAACCGAAGGGATGCGGCCCGCCAGACGCCCCGAAGACGGCGGCTGCGCCGGCTTCGGCTCTGCGTCCTGGAGAACTCCATCCGTGAGGCGAGGTTCCACCGCGAGGCTTATCAGGCCCGGCTGGACGTTTCGGGCCGTGCCGGGTGTTCTGGGCCTTTTCGTGGTTCTCGGCAGGGCCGGGGCTCCGCCGCTTCGCGCCGACGATCCCGCCGCACTCACCCAGGAAGAGGAAGATCGCGTCCGGGAGGCTCAGGACCCGAGCGCGCGCATTGAGGTCTACCTCGAGCTGGCCGGCGAACGGTTGGAGCGCTTCAATGCCACCCGCCAGGCGCCGGCGGATGCGAGTGAGGCGGCTGATCGAGGCACCGCCGTGGAGCAGATCCTGAGCCAATACATCGCCCTCGACGACGAGCTCAAGAACTGGATCGACGACCAGTACAGCACCGGGCACGACATGCGCAAGGGGCTGCGCACCCTGATCGATGTCGCTCCCAAGCAGCTCGCCGTGCTGACTCAAGTGCAGCAGAATCCGGACCGTTACGCGAGCGACTATCGCCAGAGTTTACAGGATGCTCTTGCCGATCTGAATGACACCCTCAACGGGGCCACGCAGGCGCTGGCCGAGCAGGAGAAGAAGTTCGGCGCTTTGAAACGCGAGGAGAAGGTCGAGGCCCAGGAGGCCAAGCAAGCGGCACAGGAAGAGAAAAAGCGCCAGAAAGAGGAGCACAAGCTGCGCAAAAAGCAGGATCAGAAGGGTGTTCCCGAAGACGAGGACCAGCAAAACTGAGTGCGCAAGCCGCCCCAGCTCTCCCGCCTCACGCCCGCCGCGCGGGCCCTCGCTTCCCCGTTTCCCGGCTCTTCCTCAAACGGCCGGGTTCGTTTCTGGGGCGTTCAGCTCAACCTTTGGGGCGAAGTTCCCTCCGAACCGGCAGTCAAGCCGGCCCAATCTGAAAAGAGGCTACTAAAGTCGGCTAGTCTACCAGCGATCGGGGAGACGGCGCCGCCGGCTGCCGCCCCCTCCGACGCCGCTTTGGCCGAGGTGTTCGCGCGGGTATTCCGGAGGCTGCGCCCGGGCTGGTCCTTCCCCTCGTTCGAGGTGCGGCTTCGCCGGTTTACGGGCCTGCGCAGCGCGATCCGCCTCAAGAAAAACGATGTGATCGAGGCCCACCTCTCGGACCTGCTCGAACAAGCTCCGCCCCTGGTGATCGAAGCGCTCGCCGAGATTCTCATCACGCACCTGTTCAGGATCAGAACTTCCCGCGAGGCGAACGAGTGCTACAAAGCCTGGACCGGCAGTTCGGCGGTGGCGCGGCGGGTGGAGGAAATCCGGCGGGCCCGGAGCCGCAAGCGCCTGCTGCCGCCGCAGGGCTGCCATTTCAATCTGGTCTCGATCCTCGAGGATCTGAACGGCAGGTTCTTTGGAGGGCGGCTGGGCCACGTGCGCATCGGCTGGAGCCCCAAGCGCTCGCGAACCATGCTCGGCCACTATGACTCGTCGCACCACAGCATCACCGTCACCCGGTGGCTCGATGCGCGCCGGGTTCCGCGATACGTGGTCGAATATCTCGTCTTTCACGAGATGCTTCACGCGCAGTTCCCGGTGGAGCGCCGCAACCACCGGCGCATCGTGCATTCCGAAGCTTTTTGCGAAGCGGAGCGCAGGTTCCCTCATTACGAACGGGCCGTCCGCTGGCTCAAGGGGAGTTCGAGGCGCAGGGCCGGCAGGATGCCGCGCCCTTGGGGAGCGATCGATGGGGCTTACTGAGGGCGAGCACCCGCGAAAGACGATGAAATGGCGGCCTGATTAGAGCGCGCCGGGCGGCTTCGTGTAACCCTTGGCAGCGTCCTCGTAGGCCTGCAGATTGTCCTTGCTGACGATGCCGATGCCGGTATCAATCAACGTTGGGGTGGGCGAGGCCGGCGCGGTGCGCCAGTTGTTGAACTCGTGTACGGCGTTGTGGTGTAGGTCATCGAGAAGGCGCAGCCCATAGAAAGCCATGGTGTAGGGCTTTTGCGCCATCGAGGCCACGATGGCGCCCGAGGAGATGAAGTCGAGCGTTTCCTGATCCTTGTCCATGGCCACAATGGGGATCTTGCCGTCCATGTTCAGCCGGTGCAAGGCTTCCGCGGCACCAGAACCGCCTGAAGCTTCCAGGCACAGAATGCCGTCCAGCTTGGTTTTCTTGCCGAGAAGTTCAGAGATGGCGTCGTTGGCCTTGCGTGCATCGCCTTGATCGTCGATCACCTGCAGAACGCGAATCTTGGGATAGCGCGCGAACGCGTCCTTGGCGCCGCGCAGGCGCTCGTCCAGGTTGAGCTGGCCAGGGACGCTGATCACCACCACGTCGCCCGCGCCGTGCAGAGTCTCTGCCATGCGGGCGCCGCTCTGCACTCCGGCGCGAAAGTTGTCGGTGCCGATGAATGCCAGCCTGCCCGAATCGGGCGCGTCCGAATCGATGCAGATCACTGGAATGCCCGCGGCCACCGCGCTGTGGATGGCGTCTTTAAACAGCTCCGCGTTGGCCGGAGACACCAGCACCCCTGTCGGATTCGCTGCCACAGCCTTGTTGAAGGCGTCGAGCTCGTCATTCGCTGAAAAGGTGTCCGGTCCGACCATGGCCGCTGTGACCCCGAGTCCGAGCTGGCGAATCGCGTCCGAGAAACCCGCGTTCGCTTCCTGCCAGTACGGCAGCTTGATGTTGTTGGCGACGAGCACATAACGCTCGTCCTCGTGAGGCGCCTTGCCACAGGAGGCCGCTATCGCCACGGTCGCCAGCGTCAGCAGAAGTGCTCCTTTCCTTCGATCCCCTTGCGGTCTCATACCGTCCTCCCTGCTTCCCGATGCGGGAGAGAGATTATCACAAATCGGTGAGAAGGCAAGCACAGCTAGGCCGCCGTGTCGCTGGGGTCGCACCGGTGGATTTCGAGAGGGCAATCACGCTAAGCGACTGTTAAGAAATAACATTTACATTGTGCGAGTCTAAGTTTACGCTGCCTGGCGAGGTTGGAAGGTATAGTTCCAGTCGCCGTGAAACTTATGAGGCTTCAGCCGCAGCGTTCGCATCTCGTCATCCGTGATCTTCTGACCGGGTTGGTATTCGCGGGTGTC
>DATDGR010000143.1:0-24467 GCA_036521995.1 Terriglobia bacterium
TGTATGGATGTCATATAGCACACATACATGTCAAGCAAAAACTTACTATGAGTGGAATAAAAAAAACCGCAAAAACACACGGTCCGAAACCCGTTCGGCCCTGATTTGACGCGGGATTTTGCGTTTCGCACCAGAAACTAGCTAGGGAGCTTATGGGTGAGCCCTACTGACCTCGATCAGCCACCAAACCCTGCGGGCCGCCCGCACCCAGATGGCGTCGCTCCAAGACTTACCGTTCAACTCCTGAATGTAGGCCTCAAACGCGCAATCCAATTGCGCCGAAAATTTGTCGCGATTGACGGTCCTTTTGTCGATATCCCACAACGGTCCTCCGGTTCGTATCCTCCAGCCGTCTTTGGTCTGCCCTTGGTGCAGCAAGCCATTTCTCACACAATCGTAAAACTCCGTTCCGTTCACACCGGGAAAAAAGGGGCCAAATAGGGCATCGCCAAAGAAAGCTTCAAAGGTGTCCCTGCCGTTCCCGATGTCTTTGTCGCTAACCTCGTACTCCGGAGGAACCGGTCCCGCGAGGTTCCGAAGGGCCTTCAGTTCCGATGCCCGTGTAGTGGGAATGCCCTTAAAAAAGCAAAAAATACTCTCAACGAGCAAGGAACAAATAGCCATAACAGAAAACCCGAAACCGTCATCGTTGCCCGGCGCCTCTCGCAGGACCCCAACCGGGCGGAAAAATCGTTGCTCGAATCGCGCTTCTATAAAACTGACCAATTGGTCTTTGTTGCCCTTCGCGAGGCACTTGCTCACCTTTTCAAGAGGCCAGTCATTCGCCAATCGTATTCCACTTCGGTTATCTGACATCTCATGACCTTTTGGCCCGCCACTTTTGGGCGAGGGCGCGTCTATTTGCCCAGAGCGAAGCAGACAAAACAACAAGCATTGATAGGACGAAGAACCCAAAGGAAGCGAGTCCCGCAATGAGGATCACTGCGTACCAGCGAAAATCGAGATGCGCACAATACACAATGGCTGCAAGACCCGTCACGGCGGCGGTTTTAGCGATTGCCGCGCCTAGCTGGTTGCTGTCCTCAGCCCGATAGCTCCTCTCCGTCAACACCCGCTGGATTCGATTCAAGCGCATCCCTAAACCTAATCCCTGGATGCCTGAGGTCGGCAGTGGCTTGCCTCCGATGATGCGGGGGCCCCTGCCCAATTGCTCCGAGAAGCAAGCCGATCACGAACAGCATGCATCCCGTGGTCCAGGTGCCGTTAACACATAAGACGACGGCGGCGACGAGCAAACCAACGTCGAGTGGCCGCATGACGAGCGTTTCAAATCTCTTCAGCCACCGATAGTCATCATTCGGGCCAGTCTGATGGCTCATATGCGTGTGCCGTGTATGGGAGTCGAGCCCTACTCTTATATGCCCACCTGAGCCTTGGTCAAGCAGGTTCACAGCGGAAAGGTTCGCAGCGGAAAAAGGCTATCTTTTTTCCGCGTCAGAATTGGGGCTCATTTCCGAGGCTAGATCCCTGCCGAAGAATTCGCGTAGTTTCGACCTTATGAAGACCTTAAGCCTTAAGCAGCTCGAATCCCGGAAGGCCCAGGCCGTGCGCTTCACACGCGACGTTTTGGGTGATGACGACCGGGCCGACGAGATCGAAGATGAATCCCTGGAGGACTACGCCGAGCGGAAGGGAATCAGGGTTGTGAACCCGGAAGGAGTAAGGAAAATGGCCGTACCGACCAGACGCGAATTGCTCGACAGAATCGAAGAACTCGAAACTGAAAACGAAGAACTACAGGGCAAGCTCGACGAGATCGCGGACCTCGTCGCCCCCGACGCGGACAGTGAGGACGACGACACGGGGGAAGAATAACGCGCCAGGTGTGCGGCGCGAACTTGACAAAGGCAGTACACCAGATCAGTGACCGGGCGAAGCGATGCCGGGCACGGCAGCCCGAGTGCCGCCCGCCCGGACCCGCCAAGTGTGCTCTCAGTGGCGACTTGGGCATGCTCTTCGGGGCTCTTCCCAGCCGGCCCTAGCGGTCGATCGGGGGCCCCGGAGACCAGTGTTAGAATGGTCGCTCGGAGCCACCGGACTCACTCCGTGCTTACCCGCATGCAGAGACGCGACTTTCTGACCTCCCTTCTTGCAGGGGCGGGCGCCATCGCGGCCGGCCACGCTGCCGCCGCGCAATCCGCCCGACGCAAGACCACCCACCATCCGGCAGCAGTCGTCCCGAGCAAACTCGATCGCGTCTCGGTCTCTAGCTGGAGCTTCCACAACTATTTTGAATCCACGCGCGACCCCGGTGTGGACCCGCCCGGCGAACGGCTGGCGCTGCTCGACTTCCCCGAGATGATCGCGGAGCGCTACAAGGTCCACAACCTCGAGTTCGTCGCGCCTCACTTTGCTTCGCTCGAGCCCACCTACCTCAAGGAGCTGAAGTGGAACCTCGTCAGCGCCCATTCGCGGCTGATCAACATTCCGGTCGATATCAAAGAAATCGACCAGGCTGGTGGACTCTCGGATTCTGACCGCGCGGTCCGCGATGCCGCCATCGAGGCGTCGAGGGAATGGATCGACATCGCCAAGCTGCTGGGCGCCCGCTCGGTGCGCTGCGACCCCGGCGGCCTCGATCCTGACCACCTGGCCCTCACCATCGAGTCCTACCGGCAGCTCGCGGCTTACGGGCGCGCCAAGGGCATCGCGGTGTTGATCGAGAATCACGGCGAGATCGGGTCGCAGCATCCCGAGGCGCTGGTGGAGATCTTTCGCAGCGTCGGCGGGCCCTTTGTAGGGGCGCTGCCGGATTTCGGCAATTTCCCGGACAACGAAACCCGCGGGCGCGGCCTGCCGCTTCTTTTCCAGTACGCCCGCACGATCTGCCATGCCAAAGGGATCAAGCTTGACGCCAACGGCAACGAGACGGCCTTTGACTTTCCGCAATGCGTGCAGGTTGCAAAGAAGTCCGGATACCAGGGTATCTATTCCGTCGAGGCCGAAGGAACCGGGGACGCGTATCAAACCGTGCAGGGCGTGATCAATGAACTGGTGCGGTATCTGTAGCGCCATCGCCGCCCTCGGGGCGTGATCGGCTGCAGACCCATGACCCTAATGCGAGGCGTGTACATCTTGAGTGCGGTGCGAACGCCGATCGGCAGGTACGGCGGAAGCCTGGCCGCGTTCAGTGCGCCTGATCTTGGCGTGGTTGCGGCGCGAGGGGCGCTTGAGCGCGCCGGTGTGCCACCCGAAGGCGTGAACGAGGTGATCTTCGGCCACGCGCGCCAGGCCGGGAACGGCCCCAATCCGGCCCGGCAGATTGCGGTGCGCGCCGGCGTCCCGGTGGAGATTCCGGCCTACACGGTCAATCAGGCCTGTGCCTCCGGCCTGAAAGCGATCGCGCTCGGCTACGACCAGATAGTCTTGGGGCGCGCGGAAGTGGTGTTGGCGGGCGGCACAGAGGCGATGAGCCGCGTTCCCTATTTCCTGGAGGGCGCGCGCTGGGGCGCGCGGCTCGGCCATCAGCAACTGACGGACGGCATGTACCAGGATGGCTTCTTTTGCCCGCTTTCCCGACTGGTGATGGGCGAGACGGCCGAGCTGCTGGCGGAGCGGTACCGGATTTCGCGCGAAGAGCAGGACGCCTTCGCGCTCACCAGCCAGCAGAGGGCCGCCCGCGCCCTGGAGAGTGGTCGCTTCCAGGGCGAGCTGGCGCCGGTAGTCATCCAGGACAAAAAGGCCGGGCGGGTGTTCGGAGCGGATGAGCATCCGCGCACCGAAACCACGGCCGAATCCCTCGCCAAGCTGCCGCCGGTTTTCTCCGCCAAAACGGGCACAATTACCGCCGGCAACGCTTCCGGCATCACGGACGGGGCGGCCGCGCTGGTGCTGGCCTCGGAAGATTGGGTGAAGTGGTCCGGTTCGGCCTCAGGCGTGGCATCAAGGGCGCCGCTCGCGCGCATTGTGGACTACACCATTACCGGGGTCGATCCCCAGTTCATGGGCCTCGGACCCGTGCCCGCCATTCATAAGCTCTTGGAGAGGACCCGGCGCCGCCTTGAGGACTACGATCTGATCGAGCTCAACGAAGCCTTCGCCGCCCAGGTGCTCGCCTGCGATCGCGAGCTTCACTTCGACCGCCAACGCCTGAACGTGAATGGCGGGGCTATCGCGCTAGGCCATCCCATCGGCTGTACAGGCGCGCGCATCACCGTGACCCTGCTCCACGAGATGATGAAGCGCGGCGTCCGGCGCGGTCTCGCCACATTGTGCGTGTCGGGCGGACTCGGAATGGCCCTGGAGATCGAGCGTTGAAGGCGTGGTCATCGCTGTCAACCCCGGACAGCATAGCCGGACGCCGGGAGCGATTACAACGCTCCCACGGCCTTGTCGATGGCGTCCAGGTTGGGCTTCGAGATCTCGCCCGGAAGCGCGTCCGTACTGCGGGCTGCGTAATAGTGATCGTTTACGCTGCCCACGGTCACAATCTGGACGGTGTTCTTGTCGCCAAAGGTCACCTTGAAGGTGTAGAGGGGCTTACTGAGCCCGAAAGCGGCGAGATTGCCCGGGCCGGCCTTAGGGAAAGATGCGGCTCTCAGCTCGGTCAGGGCGTTGAGCAGATCATCCATCTTCTCCGTGGTCTCGTCTTTGGCGCCCGGAGTCGTCTGCTTCCATTTGAAATTCTGCTGCTCGAAAACGCGATGATCCTTGGGCGTGGTAATCTCCACATTCTTGGCGTCGAAACTCGAGAAGCTGAAATAGGTCTTGTCGCGCAGGGTGGCAGGATCGATCTGGAAGCGGGTGACAAAGTCTGAGCCGATGGTGAACACGGGAGCCAGGGCGGTGTTCATAGCGTCGTAGTTGCTGCCGTCCTTCTTGCCCACCACAATCGACTGGGTGCCGGCGGCCGCGCCGACCTTGACGGTTAGCGTCGGGTGCCCGAACCCGTACTTGTCCGCTCCCTTCTTGTCTTCCTGGAGAATGCTGACCATGGGCAGGCCCTGAAACCCGCTCATGAGATTCTGCACGGAAAAAGTGTCCGCGCGCACGGGCGGGGGCAAGTCGAGGTCCCAGACGCCGTCGGGATTCTTGGTGACGGTGAAGGATTTCCCGCCCGAGGTCACGTCGAGGCGCTGGATCTGGTCCTGCTCCAGGGTCAGTGCCCGCCGGTCGCGCAAGTCAAACAGGGTCTTTTCCAGGTTCGACTTCCCAAAGCCGGGCAGCGTGATCAACCGCGGATTCCCGGAGACCTGGGCGTAAACGGCATCGCCGGTGGGCGTCGAGTCGCCGATGAGCAGCGTGAACTGCGCCGGGTTGCCGCTGGTAGCAACGTTCACGGCGGTGGCTGGAGGATCAAGTCCGAAGTCTTTGAGATTGGCGGGGTGCAGATCCACCACGGAGTTCACGGCGCTCCCGATCAGGCTGCCCACGTAGTCGTTGACGACAGTCTGATCGGCGGGGAGCGGGTGGGGCTCGGTGATGGTCCAGGTCTTGCCGTCGCGCGCGCAGGTAAAAGCCTGGCCGTCGCGCGGCGTGATAGTGAAGGACTGCACTTGCTCCGCCTTAACCGGCAGGATCAGCTCCTTCGGCTTTTCTGGCGTGGCCACCACCTCCTTGGCCTTGCGCTTGTTGTAGTAGGTGAAACCGCCCCAAAGAGCGGCGAAAATGACGATCGCGATGAGGGTATTAAGGTATCTTTTCATGAGAGGAACTCGAGAATCGAAAGGCCGGCTACCAAGACCAGTGCCGCGCGCGGGTCTTCCTGAGCCCCTTCGCTGTGCTCAGAGCGTCTCACTCAGAGCGTCTCACAGAGAAAAGGTGAACGGGCTCAGCATGGCAGGGTCGGCCCTTTCTTTCCGGCTTCTGGCTTATGCTTCCTACCGCCTTCCCCACCACACGATAATGCCCGCCGCGATGATCACCACGGGCACCGCGATCAGCCGGAACAGAACCGCGTTCATCTGCGCCGCCGTCAGGTTCAGATGCTGAGAGTCGGGCGGC
Source organism: Terriglobia bacterium (assembly GCA_036521995.1). Taxonomy (GTDB): domain Bacteria; phylum Acidobacteriota; class Terriglobia; order UBA7540; family UBA7540; genus Gp13-AA77. The sequence goes on from DATDGR010000143.1 coordinate 5,965, forward strand.
TTCGGCCGGATGGACATCATCTCTTCGTTGGCGGTCAGCCAGTCCACCATGTTCAGGACCAGATCGCGGTTTCCCTGGAAGCCCAGGAATCGATTGGCAGCCACCAGCGAAGTGCCGAGCGCCACTAACCTCGCACTAGGCTTGCCCTCCCCGGAGCCGCTGATGTCCGCCGACACGGCCACGGTAAGCGGCCCTTTGTAGTCCGTGCCCTGCCGGAAGCGGATCTCATGCATGCTAGGGTTGAAATTGGCCACCCCGAAGCTCTCCGGGGTGGTCTCGCAGAGGGAATCCACCGTGACGCCAGCCTTGTACTGCTTGCTGACCTCGAAGGAGCGGGTGAGCGGAAACAGCGTGGCCGAGCGCTGGATGGGTTGCGTGATGGGGCTGGTGCCGTACTTGATGATGAGCGGCATTTCGGGACGCGTGCCGAACATCTGCGCCACCGGGTTCTGATCAATCACCAGGTCATTCTGGACGGTGAAATTGTAGTCCGAGACCAGCTTGGCCAGGTTAGGGAGCTCGACGCCGGGGTCGACCATTAAGAGCAGCCGCCCGCCGCCGGCCACGTACTTCTGCAGCGCGTCCACTTCCGGCGGCAGGTAGTCGTGCTGCGGGCCGGCGATCACCACCAGGCCGGCATCCGCAGGAATCTCGGGCTTTTGGATGAGGGGCAGGGTCTTGACGTCGTCGTTTTCGTTGCTGAAGGCCTTCTTCAGCTCGGAATAGCCTTCGGGATCGGTCGCCGACGGATCCTTTTCACCATGACCCTGGACAAAATAGATCTCGGTCTGCTGCTTGAGCACGCGGACCAGCGCGTTGGTGATGCCCTCCTCGTTGTTGCCCTGGGCTTCGAAGTGCCGGTCGCCCATGGCCACGATGATGGTGCCATAGTTGCGCACCGAGAACTGCTTGGCGAGCGCCGGGTCGCGATTGGGATCGACGTAGCGCACGTTGACCCGCCGGGACGCCGCGGAGTATTGATTCAGAACGTCGCCCTCACTCTGGAACCGCTCTTTCTGGTCGAAGACGTACAAGGTGACATCCTGCTTGAGGCCATTCAGGAGCTTCACGGTCTGCGGCGAAAGACTGAATTTCTGATTCTTGGTGAGGTCCCAACGCTTGACGTGCTGGGTCGAGAACCAGTTCACCACCACCAGGATGGCCACAGCCACCAGCGTGTAGATGGCCAGATTGGTGCCGCGCAGGATCCGCTGGCTTCTGCCGCTGCCCGAGCCGGCGGTGGTCCCGGTCGATTCGGCCTTTTCCGTGGGTTCGGTGGTTTTAATCTGTTCGTCCATGGGTCTACGGCCTCCCCTTCAAAGCCTCGACCGAACGCGCGGTGAGGAAGATCCCGAGCACGATCACCGAGAGGTAATAAACCAGGTCACCGGAATCAATCACGCCCTTGGTGAAGTTATCGAAGTGGGTGGGTAGCGACAGGTAAGACATCACTTTGCCCACGGTGCTGGACGAATAAGCCGAGGTCCAGTCGAGCACATACAGGAGAAGGAAGACGGAAGCTGACACCACGGCCGCAATGATCTGGTTCTTGGTGAGCGTGGAAATCCACATGCCGAGAGCCAGCAGGGCCGCACCGAACAGGACAAAGCCGATGGCATTGGCGATGAGCGGCTTGGCCTCCGGATTGCCGTACACGAAAAGCAGTCCAACGTAAAGGAACGTCATCAGGACCATCACCAGGTAGAGGGCGAAGGCCCCGAAGAACTTGCCCAGGATGATCTCGAGATCGGTGAGCGGCGAAGTGAGCAGAAGCTCGATGGTGCCGGTGCGCTTCTCTTCGGCGTAGAGCCGCATGCTGATCAAGGGCATGAGGAACAGAGCCAGGATGATGGTCAGAATGCCCGCGAAGAGCGGCCGGATGATCATCTCGTTCAGGCTGAGCGGCGGCGCGCCGCCCTCGCTCATCTGCATCCGGAACGACTCCACCACGAAGGTGGCGGTGAGACTGTAAAAGAAAAAGCCGCAGAGCACGCTGTAGATCGCAAGCACCAGGTAGGCGATCGGCGAGTGAAAGTAGGCCCGCAACTCCTTCCCGGCAACGGCCAAAATATTGCGCATGTTCACCTCAAATCGAGAGTTAGAACTCAGAAAACTAGAAATCAGAAGCTAGAAACCAGAAAAACCCCTGCGCATTTCAACTTCGCGCTCGTTTGATAAGACTCACCAGAATCGCGCTCAGCTCTTTGGTCTCGGCTTCGAGGGGCGCCAGCCGCGCAGCTGGAATGATCTTGGCTTGCTCCAGCAATTCCAGCCAGTACAACGTCTCCTCCAACTCCATGAGAGCAAGGTTAAGCTTGGCAGCGTACTCAGACTTCGATCGCGCTCGAACGCCCTGGCGATAGTTGGCGCCCACGGCAGTCCCGGAGCGCAGCATCTGCCCCCAATTACCTGCGATTCCGCCTTCCTGGGAAGGGCGCCGTAAAGCCGAATGATCCGCAGCGCGTAGTCTCGAGTCCTGTCCCTCAGGTCCGGCGGCTTCGGTGCAACCTCGCTCATGTTGCCTGAGCGTAAGCCTTCTCTTGGCTTCTGCTTTCTTCCTTCTAGCTTCTGCCTTATGCTTTCTAGTTTCTGGTTTCTAGTTTGCTTCCGTCAGGTCCTTCGTCGTCAGCTTCAAAAAGATATCCTCCAGGCTCAGACCGCTGGTTCGCAATTCCAGCAGCCGCCAGTGCGATTCCACCACGGCGCGGGCCAGGTCGGCGCGCACGTCCTGATCCTTGCCGGCGTGCACCTCGAAGGTCACCCGGCCGTCCGAGACCTCGCGCTGCTCCACCAGGTTCACGCCGGCCACGCGCTCGATCTTCTCCTTCATCTCGTTCGCCGGGCCCTCGGCCATCACCAGCACGGTCTCGAAGCCCTGCAGGCGGCGAGTGAGTTCGTCGGGCTTGCCTACCGCCACCACTTTGCCCTCGCTGATCACCACCACGCGCTCGCAGGTCTTGGAGACCTCCGGCAGGATGTGGGTGCTCAGCACCACCGTATGCTGGCCGGCCAGGTTCTTGATCAACTCACGCGTCTCGATAATCTGCTTCGGGTCGAGGCCGGCCGTAGGCTCGTCGAGCACGAGCACGTCCGGATTGTGGATCATCGCCTGCGCCAGGCCCACGCGCTGGCGGTATCCCTTGGAGAGCTTTCCGATCTGCCGGTTTCGTACGTCGGTGATCGCGCACTTTTCGCTCACCTCGTTGATGCGGGTCTTCAGTTCGCTCCGCGGCACGCCTTTGATGCGGCCCACGAAAGCCAGGTACTCGGCTGCCGTCATATCCGGGTAGACGGGCGGCGACTCCGGAAGATAGCCCGTGCGCCGCTTGGCCTCGATCGGCTGCTCCACCATGTCGAAGCCCGCCACCCGCACCGTGCCCTCGGTCGGTGGTAGGAACCCCGTAATCACCCGCATGGTGGTGGTCTTGCCGGCGCCGTTGGGGCCCAGGAAGCCAAGCACCTCCCCTTTTTCCACCCGAAAACTCACGTCCGTCACCGCCCAGGTGGGGCCGTATCGTTTGGTCAGCCGTTCGACTTCAATCATAAGATTCCATCCTATTGAAGAGCAGTTTAGGTTGCCGCAGTACCGGTTCGGCGGCATGAACCGTCACGAGCGAGTTACAAGCGGCGCCGTCAGGACACCAGGTGTTCGGTCACACGGGACTCCCGGCCTTAAAAGCCTTCCTCTGATCTGGTCTAGAACGCCCGGTTAACCCTGGCGGCTCGCCCGGTTGGAGCAATCTCGCGCCCTCGCGCCGGATCACCGGCGGCAGCGCGCGGCGAGCAAAGTCCAACTAATAAGATCTATCAGAAACCCCTCAGGGTTGCCAAGAGCGATCGAAGATTATCAGGGCCGGATAGGCCACAAGCCGCTGCGCCCGCCTCACTTCAGACTCACCCCCGAGGGACTGGCAAGGTGGGCAAGGTGGGCCGGTTGACTTCACTGCTGACGGGGCCTAACATGCGAAGCGCTTCTCACGGAGATCATTATGCCGACTTTATACGCTGCCAACGCCGTTCATCCACCAAGCCGGGAAACAGTGGCTGGGAAGCCTAGAGCAACTCTCGCCAACGCGCAAAAACGCAAAGCGAGCCCGGCAAGAAGAGGAGTTCCCCTTAGCGCCTGGACGCCTGGGCGTGCGACCTGCATTTTTTCCCGGTTGCCAAGGACGCAGCTGACATGGGTATTCGCCGTCCTCTGGTTCGGGTTGCTGGCTCCCGCGCGCCTACCGGGACAAACGAAGCCGAGCGCCCCGGAGCAATCTGCCCCGGCGAAGGCTGCCGTTCAGGGGACCGCGACATCCACTTCCGCCGTGTATCCCATGGATGAAGGATTCGTGGACGCGCATGGCATCCTGATCTACTACATGTCCCTCGGCCACGGCGCACCGCTGCTGATCGTTCACGGCGGGCCGGGGGCCTCGCACGACTATTTCCTGCCCTATCTGCTGCCACTCGCCCGCTCCAATCGCCTGGTCTTCATCGACGAACGCGGCTCCGGCCGCTCGGAGAAGCTCGAAAACCCGGGCGGGTACACGGTGGGCAACATGGTGGAGGACGTGGAGGACGTCCGCACCGCGCTCAAGCTCGGCAAGATCACCCTGCTCGGCCACTCCTACGGAGGCGTGCTGGCCCAGGCTTACGCGCTCAAGTATCAGCGCAATCTCACCCACCTGATCCTGTGCAGCACGTTTCCGAGCACCCGCCAGATGAATGAAGTCTTCGTCCACATGAAAGAGAAGATGTCTCCCGAGTTGCGGCAGCGCATCGATGACCTCGAAAAGGCCGGCCTCTTCGGCCACGGGAAGGACTACGAGAAAAACCGCTACACCAACGACTATATGATCGCCGCCTGGGGCGAAGCCTACTTCCCCTATCTCTACCGGAATCATCCCGATCCCAACTATGATCCGGTGGCCAACGGAATCATGGCCTGGGACCTCTATCGCGAAATGTGGGGGTCCAACGGCGAGTTCGTGATCGACGGCAACCTGGAATCCGTGGAGTACGTCGATCAGTTGCCGGGCATCAAGATTCCAACCCTCATCATCGCAGGCGATCACGACGAGTGCGATCCGTCGCTTTCACAGGAGATGCACGAAAAGATGGCGGGCTCCAAGCTGGTCATTCTGCCCAAGAGCGGTCACATGACGTTCGTCGACCAGCCGAGCTTGTTCATCGACGCGGTCAAGAACTTCCTGCGCGCCGGATCTTGATATTCATGGCCGATGGCTGGGGCAAGTAGAGCAGCCCTGTTTGCCATGGGCTGCGGTCTTCCTGTCCGACCGCCCAACAGCCGCGGACCTTGCGAGACAGGTCGGCGCTAGGTTTGTCGAATTTCCTGCAGTGACAGCAATTTTACAAATCAACGACCTTCTTGACGAGCAACTCCACGAGCTGCGGCAGGCTTCGAACGGGGAGCAGCCTCGCGGATTTCCCAAGAGGTCGCGTAGAGCACAAGACCACCCGGGACGTTCTGACCTGGGGCGTAAGAGGATATCTGGGGAACCTCATGAAAATCTCGCTGACTGTCTGTCTGGCGTACGCGCTCGCCGGCGTTGCCGCCTGCGCGGGCGCGCAAGCTCCGAAAAGGTCCGCCGTCGGCGCGAAGGCAGGCCCGGCGCCGGGCCGCGCGTTTGCGAAGGAGATCGGGGATCTCGAGGCCCGGTACGATCGCGCTGCCTGGCAGTCCCCCGAACTTATCCTGGAAGGGCTGCGCTCCGATAACGATGAGGCACGGTTGAAGGCCTTCCATCTTCTGGGCGCGACAGACGAGGATGCTCACGAGACGGAGTACGCCCCCAATGGCGAGGCCACACTCGTCGCCACACCGTGGAAGTCGGAGCTGCTTTACGCCCCGCTCGGCGACGGCTCGACTCAGCAGGCCATCGTCGCGGTTCAGGTGCGGAACCTGGTTCTGGTGGCCGTTGCCATGGTGGACGGCAAGGGCTGGCAGCGAATCGCCGCCTTCCGCAGCTTGTGCCCGTCCAACAACACCGCGGATTCCTACGGAAGCGCCAACGGAGGCAACATCCTGGCCAATACGGCAGAGGTCGGCCGCGTTCAGGAGCAAGGATTCGCGGAACTGATCCTGCATGAGATCGACTTCCCCTCACAAGGGGATCAGGTCTTGTCGTTCGACGATTACACCGAATATGAAGCCCGTTTCCGGTTGCAGGGAACCCAATTGCGTCGGGTGATCGCCTTCAAGAGTCGGGTCCGGTCCTGTCGGGGGCAGCGGCAGGCTGAAGCTCAACCCTTGCCGGCAACGGGGCCGAGGCGCCTGGCGTTCTCCACCGGGTCGTGCTCGATTGAGAGGCGTCGGTTTTACCACTACTCTCTCGAAGATGTGGCGGACGCCTTCGTGGCGGAAGCGCGGGGCGAGGTTCCGAACCCCGGTCCAGCGAATCTTCCTTTCGCCACGGACTTGGAGTCTCGATACCTTCATCCGACCTCGTGCCAGGCGCTGAAGTTCAGCGAACAAACGCACCAGTACGAACCCGTCACCGTGCCCTCCCAGAGACTCTCGGCCATTCCGATCTGCGAGTCAGCCCACTGATGCACGACAGCAAGTAGCGTAGCCTGTTTGCCAAGGGCTGCGGCTTTCCTGTCGGACGGCACAACAGCCGCAGACGAGACTGGCCCGCCCTTCGCTTGCTCAACAATCTCGTACCATAACCCGGCGGCCTCTGGACACAGGCATTCAGCTGTTGTATACTTCTAGGGTAGTAAGCTAGGGCTTAAGATCGCGTCCGGAGCGTGCCCCGCCGGAGCCGGAGCTGACATTCGCTCCTGGCCGGCTGCGAAAAAAGGAGTTTGTTATGCTGAAAGCAGCGAAGCATCTGCCGTATTCTGTTGAAAATACAAAAAGCAGATCCTTCGTGGAGTTTACCCTGAGCGAAATTGAAGCAGACCCTTCGCTGGCGCTCAGGATGACAGCGTCCGCGGGCTTCTTTCCGCGGTTGGCTAGAGTGCGGAATCCGGCCCGGATCACCCGGCCGTTCGCAGTCCACACGCCGAGATCCCGGCGTGCCGGGGGCTGCCTCGCCATCCCGTCCGAGCGACGACATAGGCTACATATGTGGCCTATCTTGCTGTTGGACCCACCCCCCCCCACCCCTCAAGTGCCAAAGCGAAGAGGTGATTTAGAATCAATAACATACACAAAAAGAGGGGGCTAGACCAAAGCCAAGAAGTCCTTTATAATCAACAAAACAGGGGCTACACCCAAAGCCAAAAGGAGTCAACCGGGAGTGGTCGCCAGGATTAAAATAAGTATCTTAGAATCAGTCAAATACAGGCAGATGTGACCGTGTGAGACACAAAACGCCAAAGCCAATGGGCAGCGCGTGCTAAATTGGCGGTCAAGCCTGGTTGAATCCGTAGTTTACGGGAAGAATGACCCACAGTTCAGGACAAGCGCCAAAGCCAAACCAAAGCCGGACGCGCCATCGTCATCGGAGCCGCGTCTGGCGCGCCTTAGGTAGTGTGGCCGGCGTGGTTGTCGCCGGCCTTCTCATTCGAGCGCAGACGCCGCAGACGCCAAGCTTGGCGGTGCCGGCTCCGACGGCGCCTCTCTACCCGGTCTGGAAGTCCCAGACCACCGGCAACGAGTACCGCGTGCACGTGCAGGGCGACACCTTCTACGCCGAGTGGTCGAACCTTCCGCCTGACCAGGCGAGCCACGGGGCCTACGTGCGCACGGAGTGCCGCCGCGTGGGGTCGAAGTGGATCGGCACCACCCGCAGCCGTCTGCCTTGCACCAGCGGCTCCGGACCGCAAACCCACACTGTGAACTGGTGCCCGCTCGTGACCCGCACCGAGATCAATACCATCGCCCCGGACCGCATCACCGGACGCGGCCAGGCCATCCTGCGGTCAGACTGCCAGTCGTGTAAGGTATTGGAGACTGCGTGGAAGGATTTCGTCTGGGTGCCGAAGCAGTAGCGGACGGCCCAACCGCGCCAGGATCCGGATTCCAGATGGCAGTCCCGTGGCCGGAGTTACATGCTAGGGTAACAGGGCCGCGCGCAGGCGATCTCCCGCCTCTTTTCCGCATCCAACTGTGCTAAGATAGGTCAGCGAGAAGTGACACCGGCTCGGAGGTGTTCCATGAAGCCCACAACCTACCGCTGCTCCCTGGCGTTGGCTGCGTTGGCGTTCAGTTTTGCGCTTGCGCCCGCCGCGGCTGCCGAGGGGTATTCTCACGCCCGCATTGTCCGGCTCAGTTTTGTGGAAGGTACGGTGACGCTGTTGCGTCCCGGCGCTGGGGCCGAATGGGCCAATGCGTCCGTCAATACGCCGATCCAAGAGGGCTTTCAGCTTTCGACGGATAAGAACAGCTTCGCCGAGGTTCAGTTTGAAAATGGTTCCACGGCGCGCCTGGGTGAGCTCTCGCTGGTCAGGTTCGATCAGCTTGCCATGAGCGAGGACGGCAATGAGGTGAACCGGTTAGTTCTCGATCATGGCTACGGCACTTTTCAAGTGTCCCCGGAAAAGGTTGAAGTCTTCGAGGTCCGGTCGGGCGATGCCACCTTCAAGCCGCAGGGCAAGAGCCAGTTTCGCGTGGATCTGGGTCAAGACCAAGTGCGGGTGGAGGTCTTCAAAGGCTCACTGGAAGTTGAGAGTTCAGAAATCAACACCACGCTGGCCAGGAACACGGTGCTGGAAATAAGGCCGGGGGCCGAGGAAGCCTACAACGTCAGCCAAGGTATCAAGCGTGACGACTGGGACGAGTGGGTTTCGCAACGCGACCAGCAGGAGGCCGCGGCTACACCCCCCGGAGGCTACATTCAAGGCTCACCCTCGTATGGCTGGAGCGACCTGAATCAGTACGGCACGTGGTCGTACTTTGACGGCTACGGTTACGGCTGGGTCCCTGATGCGGGAGGCTTGTGGTCGCCCTTTGGTCTCGGGCAGTGGTCCTGGTATCCGGGCTTCGGGTACACCTGGCTTTCCTACGAGCCGTGGGGCTGGCTGCCCTACCACTTCGGGGGATGGAGCTGGAATCCGCTCTTCGGCTGGGCCTGGTTTCCGGGTTCGTCCTGGGGATGGAGCCCCGGGGTGGTGAACTGGTACCAGGGGCCGGGTTGGGTCGGCTGGGTGCCGAGAGGTCCCAGCAGTGCTCCGGGCCTTGGTGGCGGCCTCTTGCCGCCGGCCAAACCGTGTCCGGCGGGCGCCTCAGGCTGCATGAGGGCCGTCAACACGGCGATCCTGCAGCGGGGCGGGCCGCTGACGTCCCGGCAGTTTATCAAAGTTCCGCCGACTGAAGGCGCACCCGTGAAAGAACCGACGGTGGAGCCTAGTCTGCTAGCTCAATTGCCTGGCAGTCCTGCCAGGCTCTCTTCGGCGCAGCAGGCCGTGATCAGCGGGACTCCGGCGAGTCGAGAGCCCTTTACGGCCAGGTTGTCGCCTGAAAGCCGGCAGTGGGAGCACCGTGCTCCGGCGTCCACGTTTGCCTCCGCTCCTCCATCGGCTCCGGCCGAGGTTCGCCACGAAGTCAACAGCATCTGGGGCGGCCGCGCCGTGAGCGGTGGCAGCTTCCGCCCTGCCGGCGGCTTCTCGGCCGCGTCGCATGGTGATGGCGGCGGTGGAGTTGCGATGGGCCACAGTAGCGGCGGGATCTCCAGCGGGGGCATGTCGAGTGGGGGCGTGTCGGGCGGAGGCTCGCACTCCGGCGCCGCCAGCGGTGGCGGCGGCGGTCATCACTAAGCCGTCAGCCAACAACCTTCAACAGCACCTTAGCCCCGTCCCCTCTCCTGACGGGAAAGGGGGACCGCCAAGCAGCGGGTGAGGTCTGGCCGGCTGGCCTGAAACCGCGTTGGAACTCGATCGCGCTGGGGACTGGTAAAGCACCCATGAATGTTGAAAGAACCATGGAGTGAGTTCATTCTCGAGCAGCAAGCCAGGTTCGAGGCAAACTTTGCCAAAATCGAGAGTGAGCTCGCTCAAACCCAACGCGTGTTGAGGCAGACCAATCGCGTGGTTAGCGGTATGGTCCGCGTCGGCGTTTCGCTGCGCAGCGATGTGAGGCGGCACGAAAGAGCCATCGCCCGTCTGGGGGAGGTCCACGCCGAGACGGACGACAAACTCAACGCCCTGATTGATATTGTGGACAAAGCTATTCGGCGCAACGGCAGGAAGTGACAACTTGACGACGCGAGCGAATTAGCTCAATGCCGGACTCGTCCGGTTGCATTAGCGGCTCACAACGATTCCGGCGTAACCCACGACGCGATCGCGAGGTCCTCCAGCGTCCGCTGAGGTGGCGTACTTGATGAGCTCAGCCCGCGTGGCCCCGAGGTCGCGTGCGGCTACCAGCATGGCCACCGCCGGCCCGAATCCGCACATGGAAATGCGCTCCCGCATCACGGTTTCGTAAAGGCCTGCCGGATCGAGATTAAGCATGGGGTCAATCGCCTTCCCGTCGATCACCCGTGTCACGTCGTCCGGTTCATAGTGGCTCAAGTCGCTCGAAGCCACAATTAGAGCAGGCTCGGCGGAGCTTTGGACGCATTGCGCAACCGCATGTCCCAGCATTTCGAGCGTCTCGTAGTCTCCCACCCCGACAGCGATCGGGAGCAGCGTGAACGCGGCGACGCGGCGCTGGAGGAACGGGATCTGCACTTCGAGCGAGTGTTCACCCGCGTGGGCCACGGCGTCCTCGGTAAGGGCCGGACATGCTTCGCGCATGACGCGGGCTAGCGCCGGGTCGAGCGGCACCGCGCCCAGCGGCGTGAGCCAGGTTCCCTCCGACATCTGTGCCAGTGGCGCCCCGTTCCCGAAGTGGTTGGGTCCGAGGACGACGTAAGCCGGACGCGCCGGAATCCGCCGGTAAACAGCGCCCGCGACATGGCCGGAATACATATAGCCGGCGTGTGGCACGAGACAGCCGACGGCGCCGGGAAAGTCGCGTTCGGCAGGCGCGGCGGGTGCGAGGTAGGCGTCGAGTTCACGCGCGAGCTCCTCGGGTCGCGCCGGATAGAACTGCCCGGCTACGGCGGGATAGCGGACGGTTGACCGGGACATGGCTGAATCGTAAGAGTCGCGGGAAACGATGTCAAGCGAGGTGCCATAGGTGCAGCGGCGTGGACGGCTTCGGCGCCGCACTGGGGAAAGTATATTCTATACTCGCGACTAAGGCGCCGCACGCCAACATGGGTCATGGGCCAGTCCGTCATCACAAAATGGCCAAGGCACGCCGGCCGCGGTAAGAATGCGACGCAGTTCCACTCGCGGATCTGATCGTTATCGGGAGGGTGAATGATGAAAGCTGGATTCATCGGCTTGGGCAAAATGGGTCAACCGATGGCGCGCAATCTGCTGAACGCTGGGCACGAGCTGGTGGTCTACAATCGAACCGCGCTTCGGGCGCAAGACTTAGTTCCCTATAACCCACGCGTGGCAAAATCGATCGCAGAGGCGTGCGCTGGCGGTTTAGTGATGACGATGCTTTCCGACGACCACGCCGTGGCCGAAAGCTGCTTCGCCGAAAACGGCATCCTGGCCAGCCTGCCGCCCAGCGGTTTACATGTCTCGCTCAGCACCATCAGTGTGAAGCTCGCACAGCACCTGGCCGAGAACCATGCCCAGCACGGCCAGAGCTTTGTTTCGGCGCCGGTGTTCGGAAGGCCGCAGGCTGCGGAGTGCGCGAAATTGGTGGTGGTGGCTGCCGGCCCAAGCGAAGCGGTCGAGCGCGCCCGGCCCCTGCTCGAAACCATCGGGCGCGTGCTCTTCGTGCTCGGGCCGAACGCCGTTATGGCGAACGTGCTAAAGCTGACGGGCAACTTTCTGATTGCCTCCATGCTGGAAGCGCTCAGCGAAGCTTTTGCCCTGGCCCAGAAGTCCGGAATTCAACCGGCACAAGCCTTGGAAATCCTCAACACCATCTTCCAGTCGCCGGTCTACGAGGGTTACGGCCGGATCATCGTGGAAAAGCGTTTCGAGCCCGCCGGTTTCACGATGCTCCTAGGGCTCAAGGACGTCCGGCTGGTTCTGGCTGCCGCAGACTCCGCTTCGGTTCCGATGCCGCTAGCCAGCCTGGTTCACGATCAACTCATCTCGGCTGTGGCGCGGGGAATGGGGGAAAGCGATTGGTCCGCGCTCGCTAAGCTGACGGCGGACAACGCCGGAATCAAGTGAATCGAAGACTGCGATCGCCCGGTTGGGCGGAGAGGGCGGCGTACGCGGGGCCGTCACACACCCGGTCCTTGATCTCTGCCGGACCGACGGAATTGCAGCACCCTCCGCCGGTCTAAAAGATGAGCTTCATTCCGAGCTGCAGAATCCGAGGGTTGTGCGCGCCGCTTGGTTGCAGGAAGTTCGTGGTGCCGAAGCAACTCGGATCGCCTGCTGAGTTATTGGCTCCTCCTACGCAACTGAAACCGGAATTCACTCCGTTCCACTGCGTGTGATTGAACACATTGAAGGCCTCGGTGCGGAATTCAATAGATGTCTTCTCTTTGATGGGAATGTGCTTGAACAGGCCCATGTCAAAATTGAGCCGGCCAGGGCTGTACAGGATGTTCCGCCCGGCATTTCCAAAGGTCAGGCCTTGCGGTTGGGCAAACACGGCCGGATTGTACAGCAGCGGACCCGGGAAATTCGGAACGTTTACCTGCGACGGTTTTGACTGGATGTTGCCGATAATGTCCGCATAGCTGCTTGACCCGATGCCGTTCCCCACCCCGGCGCTGTCACCATAAACGCCGTTTGTGATGCTGAACGGTGTTCCCGTCTCGGCCGTAGTGATGCCGGAGAACTCCCAGTCCCCGAACACTTTGTGCGCCCAACCGGCTCCGGAGTGATAGGGCAGCTCCCAGACGTAGCCAAAAGTGAAGATCTGACGCTGGTCGAAATTGGAGCTTGCTCGGGTACTTTCCAAGTCATAGGAGTTCACAAAATTTGTGTCATACCGGTCTGAAGAATCGTCGATGGAGTGACCGTAGGTGTACGCCAGCGTCAGGCTGAGACTGCCTGCATTGCGCCGCACCGCCACTTGCAAGGCGTTATAGCTGGAGTTGGCCTGAAGCTGAAGATTGGTAATGTCGCTGTAGCCGAGGTATGGACGATAGGGATCGGCTGAGATTACATTCCCGCACGCGATGTTGAGATTGGTCAAAGCCTGCCCCACGACCGGTTGGCCATTGACGACCAGCGAGTTGCAGATGTTGGCGGTGATGACTTGCCCGGGCTGGAAGGGATTCTGGGAGGCCGGCACCGGGTAGAGCTGGTTCAGGTCGCTTTGCAGCGTCAGGTGCGTGCCCTTGCTGCCCACGTAGGAGATAGTCGCCACGGTGTTCGGCATAATCTCACGCTGAACATCGAAGTGCCACTGTTGCACGTAGGGCCACTGTGCCTGGGTCGGGATGGCCGTGACGCCCAGCGGAAACAGAAGCGGGGATCCGCCGTTCACACCCAGGTTGCCGTATCCCGCCACGTCATACTGCGTTGGTGTGAGCACCAAAGGGGGTGAGCCTTCCAGGGATTCGGTGTTCGCTTCATTGCCGTTGGTGTGCTCGAAGAAGATGCCGTACCCGCCGCGGATGGCCATCTTGCCGTCGCCCTTGGGATCCCAGGCAAAGCCCACTCGTGGTGCAGGATTGAAAAGGTGCCCAACCTGGCACCCGGCCGGCGCCCCTTTAACCCCGCACTGTACAATGCCATCGAGGGCATTCAGATTGTAGGTTCCAGGGACCAGCGCCCCTGCTTGCCCCGTGATATTCCCAGTCACGTCGATCTGGGGTGCATCGGCGAGACTGTAGGCCCCGGGCTCAAAGTTGTAAGCCTGCTGGTACTTTTCGCGATAGGTTCCGAACAGGCTTAAGCGGAACCCTAAGTTCAGGGTCAGGTGCGAGGTTGCGTGCCAGTCATCTTGGAAATACGGCTCCACAACCTTGTAGCGGTTGTAATATTTCGTCACCAGGTTCGTTTGGCCGTACGTCGAAACCCGGCCCAGCAAAAAGTCGGCGAAGCCGTTTCCCGTCGTGATGAGCGAGTCCTGCGAGTTAAAGCCGAGAGTGCCTTGGATGTCGGCGGTGTTCTCCTCGTTCTTCTGCGCCGCCACCGCATAGAAGCCGATCTGGAGGTTATGGCTTCCTACAATCTTGGTCAGACCGTCGCGAAAGGTGTAAGTGGGGTTGGCGTTGTTCCAGGGAAAGTATCCTGTGTCCTCGCCCATGCCGCCTCCCAACGAGCTGTTGCAGCAAATCGAGACAGCCGGCAGCAATCCGTTGAACCCGTTGTCGAAGATGCCGGCCACGCCGAAATTCGAAGGGCGCTGCACCGGGCCGATGGCGTTCAGAAAGATGTGATCGGCCGTGTAGCTGAAGACGAATTCGTTCAGCAGGGTCGGTGAAGCATTCGCCGTTAGGTGCGCCACCATACTGGTGGTCGGCCCCACAAAGTCGGTCTGAACCGTGGGAAACTCGGCCGTGTTCAAAGCCCAAAGCGTGGTCGGATTGACGGTGGACCAGGAATCATGAATGTAGTGCACAAACATCCGCATCTTCGGGGTGATGTTTTGATCGACGCGGATGAGCTCCTCCCGCCAAGTGGTGGGCGTGGAAAAGCTGCTCTGGTAAGTCGAAGTGGCGCCACTGCCCCCGTTCGGCGGAGGAAACAGTACCAGCATAGCCTGCGCCTGCGGCGTGACTGTCACCTGATTTCCGGGAAAGGGCTGGCCGGTCGCCGGATTCATAGGACAGTCCGTTCCCGGACAGACGTCGGAGAAGTTTCCAGCCCGCTCCTGATTGGACGCGACCTGGAGAGGGCCAAACGTGTTCGGATCGCGTTCGCGCCGCCATTCCTGGGACCAGAAAAAGAAAGTCTTGGTCTTGTCCGTGTTGTAGTGCCCGGGAATATAGAAGGGCCCGCCGAGCGTATAGCCGAAGTCGTTTTTCTTATAAGGAGACCGGTCGATCGGCGTCGGCGACCCTGGCGAAGAGTCAAAGAAATTTCGAGCGTTGAAGTCCTCATTGCGCACGAATTCGAAGGCATCGCCGTGAAATTGCTGGGTCCCGGATTTGATCTCTGTCTCCACGGTTCCGGACCCGTTCCGGCCGTATTGGGCACCATAGTTTGAAGTCAATACCTCCACTTCGGCGATGGCATCCACGTCGGGGTAGATATTTATCGTGTCGTTCGAGCCGTTGTCCATATTGTCGCCGCCGTCGATTTCCCAGTTGTTATACTCCACGCGGCCGCCGTTCACGCTGTAAGACACGTTCCCGTTCACACCCACCACGCCCTCATCCTGCCCCGTCTGGTTACTCACGCCCGGAACCAGGGTGATCAACTGGGTGAAATTGCGGCCATTCAACTCGAGCTGGCTGATCTCCTTGCCTGTAATCGTGCCGGACAGTTCGGAAGATTGCGTCTGTACCTGGGCCACGTTCCCGCCTTGGACCGTCACCTCCGTGGTGGCGGCGCCCACCTGGAGCAGGGCATCCGCCCGGGCCTTCTGCGCCACGCGCAGAGTGATTCCCGTAGCCTGATACCTCTTGAACCCTTCGGCGGTGATCGACAGGTTGTACTGGCCGGGTCCGAGCCCGGCCACCAGGTAATCGCCCTGCACATTCGTTGTGGTGCTGTGAGCCGTGCTTGTGGCCAGGTCGACGATCGTGACCTGAGCTCCGGGGATTACTCCCCCGGTGCTGTCCCGCACGGTGCCGGTGATGGAGCCCGTGTCTTGCCCGCGCGCCCCCACGCCGCAGAGGCATAAAACAACGAGCGCCAAGCTTAGCTGGAATATCGCTGACTTCATGGTGGAAGCTCCTTTCCTGGTACTTCCTGCTTGTCAGTGAAAAGACGAGGGCGGGCACACCCCTACGACGTAGAGCGCAAACCCGGATTCCTCCGTCTTACCCGGCGCGTAAGAAAATCAGAGCAGGTCAATCGGCTGCGTAACAGTTCCAACGCACATCCCGCCACCTTGGTGGTACCATCGGCCGCCGGCTTTGTCAACCCGTTGCCGAAAACGATATGGGAAGGCGGAGTAACTCCCCGCAAACGGCACGACCAGCAGGGAAGCAGGCCCTGTCGGGACCATGGCGTCTCGTGGGAAAATAGGCCAGGAACCGAGAGGGTCCTGAATCACGATGAGACACTTCTGGCGTTGGGCGGCGATGGCTTTGCTGCTGTTTCTCTCGAAGCCGCCTTGCGGGCGGGCGCTTCAGGGTGGCACTCCCGGCGAGAAGACCCCAGCAAGCGCTCAGCTCCTTTTTGGCGAGGGTCAAACCGCGCTTCAGCGTGGAGACCTCAACGCTGCCGAGAAGGCCTTCCGCGAAGTGCTGGCCGCTGACCCCGATTCCGTGGGTGCTTATGCGAACCTGGGTGTGGTCGAGATGCGGCGCCAGCGCTGGGCGGAAGCGCTGGCGTGGCTCCAGAAGGCGCAAGAGCTCGCCCCGGAGGTTTCCGGCATTCGCTTGAATATCGGCTTGGCCTATTACCGGCAGTATGAGTTCCATTCGGCGATTCCCGCCTTCGAATCCGTCGTGCGCGACCAGCCGGATTCGGTCCAGCCGCGCTACTTGCTCGGCCTATGTTACTTCTTCACGGATCGCGACGCCGACGCCGCCCGGGTGCTCGAGCCGCTTTGGCAGCAGGAATCCGGCCAAATGAATTATCTTTACGTGTTGGGGGTCGCTGCCGGCGCGGCGGGACTCAGCGATCTTGAGAAGCGCGCCTTGACGCGGCTGGCCATTGTTGGACAGGATTCGGCCGAACTTCATCTGTTGATGGGCAAGGCTGACCTGACCCGCCTTGAGGACACACAAGCCATCACGGAGATGAACCGCGCCGCCCAGCTCGATCCGAAGCTGCCTTTCGTCCATTACTACCTGGGCGTGGCTTACCGGACGCGGCATGAGTTCCAGAAGGCGAAGACCGAGTTTCTGGACGACGCCGCCGTGGAGCCCGATCTGGCTTTTGACTATGATCAGCTCGGCACCGTTTGCTCCGTTCTCGGTGAAGACGAGGACGCGGTACGTTACTTTCGCCAAGCCCTCCGCAGGGATTCTCACTTGGCCTCGTCGTATTACGGGCTGGCCAAAGTCGAAGAACGCCACGGCGTCTCGGCTCAGGCGCTTCAGGATCTCGATAAGGCCGGCGCCATTGACCCCACCAGCGCCAGCGTCCATTACCTCCGAGGCCAGGTGCTTCAGCATCTTGGGCGGCGCGACCAGGCCCAGGCGGAATTCAAAGCTGCGGCCGCTTTGCAGAAAGCCGTTCGCGACCGGTTGGAGCAGGATATCAGCGGCGTGAAGCCACCGGAGCCCGACCTTGCGCAGGAGTCGCAGCAGAACCAGTGAAGGGAAATTGGCTGCCCTCGAGAGCATTGACATACATAAGCATTTGGTATATACGTTATGAGGGGCCGTTTCAGAAACCTACGCAGTCCGACCCTAGCGAGGATCAGGGGTCTTAGCCGATGGCCACACCTTCACCCAATTCGGTACCTAATTCGCTGCGCCCCAAATCCCATTTGCATGATCGCGGCCAAGCGGCGTGCGCAGTTGACGAACGCGAGGCTCGCATGTCACCGGCAGTGGCCCCCCCCGGGGGGTGCACTTCCTGTTCGAGCCCAAACTAATAAGCTATTGTAGTTATTAAGCTTAAGTAAACACTCTGCCGAGAGCTCGCCAATATTATTTCGAGACGAACCCAAACCCTTAACAAACAGATTCAAAACATATAACTCGCAGAAACGGGTCAAAAACGCCAAAACGAACCAAACTCAAAATAACCAAATCGCTCCAATCTGCCTATTTCGTCCGAGGCCTCTCCTGTTGCAGAATAGATTGTGAGGACTCGCGAATCCCAATCAACCTGAGATAGTCACTGGGACGATCCGTGATTGCGGTCTCTAGGGAGTGCAGGTCGTTGCCTGCCAGTAACGGAGAAGCGCGAGCGTCAATCTCGAATTCCAGTTCCATGACCCAAATCGTTGGCGAAGAGGTGACAGACACATGCCAGGAATAATCAAAGAAAGACTCTACACTCCCGGACCCACGCCGCTGCTGATGGAAGCGCAGGCTCGCACGCTCACGGCCACGCTGCACCATCGTACCGAGGGCTTCCGGAAGCTCATGAAGGAGACGGTCGAGAATCTCCGCTACTATTTCAACACCCGCAACGACGTGCTGATCTTTGCCAGCTCCGGCACCGGAGCCATGGAAGGTGCGATTTCAAATCTGCTTTCGCCCGGCGAGCGCGTCTTGATCGGCACGGCGGGCAAGTTCGGCGAGCGCTGGGGCCAGCTTGCCAAGGCCTATGGTATTGAGGCTGTGACCGTGGAGGTGCCGTATGGCCAGACGGTTCCGATCGCCGAAGTGGGCGACCGGCTGAAGAAGCAAGGTCCTTTTCGCGCGGTTTTGATCCAGGCCACCGAGAGTTCCACCGGCGTACGCCATGACGTGGAGCTGCTGGCCGCGCTGGTTCGCGAATATCCGGAAACCTGCCTGGTGGTAGACGCCATTACAGGGCTTGGCACCACCGAACTCCAC
>DATDGR010000144.1:0-8708 GCA_036521995.1 Terriglobia bacterium
TCCACGGTGCCCGTCAGCCGATCCCGGCCCGGCCTCACCATCGCTCGACGCAGTTTATGCAGCCAGGCCCAGGCCGTCTGGTAACTCCCCAGGCCCAATACGCGCTGCAGCCCCAGAGCACTGACGCCGTTCTTCTGCGCCGTGACCCACCACATCGCCCGAAACCAAAGGGTGAGCGGGGTGTGGGTATCCTGGAAGATCGTTCCGGCCGTCACCGATACTTCGCAGCGGCAACTCGCACAGCGCCACCACACCGAACCCAGCGGCCAAGACTTGGCCCCGCCGCAGCGCGGACAGCGAAACCCGTCCGGCCACCGAAGCTGGAACAGGTAGGCCCGGCACGCCTGCTCCGAAGTGAAGCGCGCCTCCAGCTCCGCCAGGGTTCTCGGGTAATCCTCCATCGGCGGAAATACTACAGGTTTAGGTGAGTCAAGTGGATACCCCCATTAGTTTAATTTTAACTGACTTCCGTAGGGCTCACCGACCTTCGAACTGCCGTCAGGCAAATTGGTTCCTGTCATGATCCCACGGTGCCTGTCCAGGCATCCCAAAGGGGGCAGAGGGCGAGATGAGCGTGTCGCAGTGGCCCGCTTCAGATTGGTAAGCACTTGGCAAGCTTCGCTTACGGCAGCTTGAGCTTCAGCTTTCGTTCGGACAACAATTTCTCGATGTTGCCAAGGAGATCGCTTTCCTCGAGTCCGGCGTCGCGCACTGCCTGAGCCAGGGCGCCGTCCAGCCGTGGGTCATTCAATGCCAGGAGCGAATCAAGCGCCGCGGCGCGCGCCTCTTGCGGGGCTCCTCGATCAGCCAGAAGCGCGGCCAGCTCATCGCGCACGTCATCAGCTTTTGCGCCGGGCAACCCGGCAAGACTGCCCGCGGCGCGAGCGCTGGCCGTTAACATCTCGGTGCTTCGTGAGTTGAGCCCCGCGCGCACCATCGTTATGGCCCGGGCCTCATGAAGGTCACCGAGGGCGATGAGCGCCGAAGGCGCGAGCGGGCTCTCCGAATCACGCGCCATTTCCAGGAATTGCGGCGCAAGATCGAGGGCACCGAGTCTCCCTAAGCCCCGCACCGCCGCGCTGTTCCACTCCATATCATCGCTGGTCGCAAGGATTTCGCGCAGCTTCCCGATTGTACCGGGCTCGCGAATCGCGGCCAACGCCGAGATGGCCTGCTCGCGAAGGTAGGGCTCGGACATGTGTTCGATGGCATAGGGATAGCCGTCGCGAATCCCGTGCCGGCCCACCAGCTCAGCGATCTGCAATTTCCGCAAGAGGTCT
Source organism: Terriglobia bacterium (assembly GCA_036521995.1). Classification (GTDB taxonomy): domain Bacteria; phylum Acidobacteriota; class Terriglobia; order UBA7540; family UBA7540; genus Gp13-AA77. Next base: position 1,281 of record DATDGR010000144.1, read on the forward strand.
GTTTCCGCGGGGAGCTGCGGCTGAAGCGCTTTCGCAGCGTCGTCGGTATTGATCCTGAGCAGCGCTTCGACGGCGACCCACCTGACGTCCGGGTCGTTCGAGTCCAGCATGCCTGCCAGGGGGGCAACCAGCCTGTTGTCAGCCCTCTTCTCAGCGACTCTCTCGCAGGTTGTGACAAACGCATGGCGCTCCGCGTGTTCCAAGCGGAGCTTCGAAACTTCGATCAGACCCGGCGTGGCTTCGGCTGGCGGGAAGTCACCCAGCACACTTATTTCAGTTACCATGGGGAGGGCCGAATCGTACTTGTTCTTGGCCCTGAGAGTTACTTCTTCTAACCCTCCCATCGGGTCCAATCGCGCCAAGGCCCACTCCGCCCCGTACTGAACGGCGGATGGGGCGTCCAGCGGCAGTTGTTTTAACAGCGGCAGGACTTCGGACTGTTGGCCGGGCACCTCGAGCGCGCCCAGAGCGTGAAGCCGGGCGCCCTGCTCCGCAAAAGTGGCGGGTGGATCAGATTCGAGCAGCGCTTGAGCGGACTTGTCATCGAGCGCTTTGGGGCCTAATGCGCCGAGCGCCTCAAACATGGCAACGCGAGACTGAAAGTTCAAATCCGGCTTCTTCAGGGCTACCGTAAGCGCATTCGCGGCGGCCTCGCGCAGCGCGAGCTGACTGAGGTAGTCCGAGTTGAGCAGAGAAGCGAGACTGATCGCGGTCTGCTCGCGCACGGCGGGCGAAGAGTCGCTTAAGTGGGGCAGCACGGCCTCCATCACGCCTGGGGTCTGCGCAGCAAGCAAGGAGCGGCGCTCAAGGGACGTGAGCAGCGGAATGGCCGCCGGGCCTTGTTGAGCCCGCAGTCCGTTTAGCACCAGCACAACCTTTCTAGGGCGATCGGGCGTGGCGTTGACCGCAAGCAGAACCTTGACCGTCTCGATCAAATCGTCGTTCGTCTCATGCAACGGCGGTACAGCCTGTTCGAGACTCGGAGAAGGCCTGAGGATCGCGTATCCCTGGCTCGACCGCCCCAACATCAGAAGCCGCAACTGTCCGGTCTTGATGGGCGCCGAGTCCCTGTAACCCTGGATGCCCAGGTCTTGGCTGGTGAGTGAGAGCGATTCCCGCGAAAACACACCCTTCAGCACTTGCACTGGCGTGAATTTGAATTGGAGTAGGGTGGTTTCGGCCTTACCTCCAACGATGATTCTTGTCTGGCTTACATCCAGCAGACGCGCCACCATCACCAGGCTTGCTTCGGCCAAAGCAGGCTCCAGGTCCAGCCCTCGAAACCATTCCTCGTGGGCGGGAGACCCCACAACGCCGGTCAGGAGCAAGAAAAGTAAGACAGAAGCTCGAACCAGGTGTCGCCGGTATTGCCTGGTGAGACGAAGTTTGACTTCCATGGCTCAGCCCTCCGGCTGGTATAGGCTGCTCTTCCGAATGTAGACGCTGCAGGGGCCGACGTGTTAACCGCGCGGTTTCGCATTTTCCCTCACTGTGAAAGCAAAGTCGGTTCCCCGGTACCCGGTTCAACAAAATCCTTTGACATCGCCGCTCCCGCTTCTTATACTGATCATTCAACTACTCAATGGTTAGACCGGAGCTGGGCCGGAAGGGTGCCTGCATGCCTGTGCGCGGTTCTTCACGCCTCACCCCGGTTTTCCTCGAAGCCAATCGCCGCAACGCCCAGAGGTCTACCGGACCCCGCCCCACCCGCGGCAAGCCGGCCGTGATCCTGAATGATCTCCATGATTGCAGGCGGTCCCGGCGCCTGATCGCTGTCGTCTTCGGGTCGGGTGTGGTGTTCGACCGAGGGCCCGTTGACGGGGCGGCGAAGCTGCTCCTGGCGCCCGCGGGCCGGGGAAGTTGCGCCACTGCGTGCGCCTCGGGGGAACACGACGTTCAAAGCCGGAATGTTATAGATAATCGATGAACTTATGGGTTTATCCCTCCGGTCAATGAGACGGGATAAAGACGGGAGCAGCCGGGCTGAAGCGTTGCGGCGGCCCTCCAATTCCTGCTAGTGTGATTTCCGAGACCAGACCGCGCTTATGCTGCTTGTAATCGACGTCGGTAACACCAATACCGTTCTTGGCGTCTTCGAGGGCAGGGCATTGCGGGCCCACTGGCGACTGACGACCAATCGCGAACAGACGGCCGACGAGTACGGCATCCTGATTCGCAATCTCTTCTCGCTCGAGGGCATCGACCCAGCCGGCATCAGCGGAATCATGATCGCGAGTGTGGTGCCGCCCCTCAATGCGCTGCTCGAGGAGATGGCGAAGAAGTATTTCAGGATGGAGGCCCTGTTCCTGGAACCCGGGACCCGGACCGGCATGGCGATCCATTACGATAACCCCTCGGAAGTGGGCGCGGACCGTATCGCCAACGCGGTAGCGGCTTTCGAGAAGTATGGCGGGCCCTGCGTGATTGTCGACTTTGGGACCGCCATCACCTTTGACGCCGTCTCGGAGAAGGGAGAGTACCTGGGCGGCGTGATCTGCCCGGGGCTCGGGGTCGCGGCCGAGGCGCTGTTCGAGCGGGCCGCGCGCCTGCCGCGGGTGGAGATCCGCGAACCGGAGCGCGTGATCGGCACCAATACCGTGGCCAGCATGCAATCGGGCCTCTTCTACGGGGCGGTGGGCCTGGTGGACGGCGTCCTGGACCGGCTGTGCGCGGTGCTGGGCAGCGGAACGCGCGTGGTGGCCACCGGGGGTCAGGCCGGGCTTGTGGCCTCGGCATCCCGCTACAAGGTGCCGGTCGATCCCGCGCTCACCCTCGAGGGGCTCCGGATGATCTACGAACGGAACCTGGATGGCCGTCATAGCCTCAAAGCGCGGAAGGCGGAGGCCCGCGATCTCAAGCCGGCCGCGCAAAAACAATGACGCGGACCTGCGGCCTCTCGTTGTCTTCGTGGAAAACTATTTCGAGTACTTCTCCCAGATCGAAGAATGCTTTCGGCGTTGCCGGGGCACGCCCACCTTGCTTTCGACCCTTGACTGGGCCCTGATCGAGTCCTGGAAGGAAGCCGGCATTCCCTTGCAGGCCGTGCTCACGGGTATCGAGCGCGCCTTCGAGAAATACGCCCGGCGGCCCCAGCGCTTCCGCAAGATCAATGGTCTAGCCTACTGTTCGCAGGCGGTGCTCGAAGCCGCCGACGCCCTTCAGGCCGCGCAGGTGGAGGACTCGCGAAGGCCGTCGCAGCGCCCGGCCCGAGCGCCGGCCGCGCCGTTCAGCATCGAGCAGCTCCAATCTTACTTTCGCCGCAACGCGCACGCCCTGCGCACGGCGGCCAATCAGTGTGAAACCTCGGGACAGACGCTGCTCGCCGGGGACCTCGCCGAGGGGGCGGCGGCGCTCGAACGGCTGGCGGACGAGACCACGGAAGCGCCCCAGAATGTGCAGCCACTCGAGCGCCAGCTCAGCGCGCTCGAGGAGAAGCTGGTGGCCTCCGTCATGCGGGGCTGTTCAGCGGATCTTTTGGTTGACCTGCGCCGGCAGGTGGAGCGGGGCATCGCACCTTATCGCAGCAAGATGAATGCCGCCCAGATCGAGTCGCTCGACCGGCAGTTTCTGAAGAGGAGCCTGCTCGAACATTACGATCTGCCCCGTTTGAGCCTGTTCTATTGTCCGAGTTGAGGCCCCGGGGAGGCATGGCGGCCGGAGTTCCATGGAAGCAGCACCCACAACCCGCTTTGAAATCGTCCCGCAGAAGCTCATTTACGGCGGCGCGGCTCTCGGCCACCACCAGGGTCATCCGGTGCTGGTGACCGGCGCTCTGCCCGGCGAGCGCGTCGAAGTGGAGATCGTTCGCCAGGCCAAGGGCATGATCCACACGCGGCTTCTCCGCGTGCTCACGCCGCACCCCGAGCGGGTCGCGGCCCCCTGCCCTCTATTCCTCCGTTGCGGCGGGTGCCATTACCAGCAGCTCGATGCTCCGCGTCAACTTGAGTTCAAGCGCGAAATCCTGCGCGAGACTCTGCGAAGAATCGGCGGGATCGACTGGCCGGGGGAAATCCGGCTGCATGCTGGCCATCCCTGGGGTTACCGCAACCAGGTTCAACTCAAGATCGGCCGCGACCAGGATCGCCGCGCCGCCATCGGCTTCTTCGAGGCCGATTCGCACCGTTTGGTTGCGGTCCGCGCTTGCCCGATCAGCTCGCCCCGGTTGAACAGCATCCTGGAGGAGATATCGCGGCCCGAATGGGTGGAGCGGCTGGCAGGTTGTCAGGAGCTTGAGCTCTTCGCTGATGCAGAGAATGAAGAGGTCCTGATGACTCTTCGCGGCGACGGCTCAGGCTCGCCCGAGCTGGCTCAGGATTGCTTAAAGACTCTTCCCGGCGTCGTCGGAGTTGCCCTCGAGCCGCGCTCAAGAATGCAATCGTCTCCTGAGAAATTCAGAAAACCGAATCGTGGTCTGCCCTGGGGGCAAGGCGATCACATCAAGATCTTCGGGAAGCAGCGCCTCGGTTACCGAGTGGGTGAATTCCAGTACGAGGTCAGCCCAGGCTCTTTTTTCCAGGCTTCGCGCACCCTGCTACCGGACTTTGTGGAGGCGGTCACGAGCTTTGGGGCCGGCAACCCGGGTCTGGCGCTTGATCTCTACGCCGGCGTGGGGCTTTTCACGCTTCCGCTGGCGCGCCAGTTCAGCCAAGTGGTCGCCGTGGAGGCCAACCGCCGGTCCGCCGCGGACCTCGCTCGCAACGTCGCGGCGGCAAGCGCCGCAAACACCCGTACCGTACGTGCCAAGGCGGCCGACTTTCTGCGCCGCTACGCGCAGGCCGCGCCCGGACTGGTGGTGCTCGATCCGCCGCGTGCGGGGTGCGAAGCAGAGACTTTGCGGCTTCTCGCCAGGCTCGGTCCTGCGAGTATTCACTATGCGTCGTGCCAGCCACCCACGCTGGGCCGCGACCTCGCCTTTCTGGTGCGGCACGGCTTCGAGCTGGAGTCGGTTGATTTATTCGATCTGTTTCCGCAGACATTTCACATCGAAACGTTGGTCAAGCTCAGGCGTGCTGAAGCGGCTGCGTTTCATTGGCAAGGCTTGCCCTTGGCTTGGCGATAATGCTGTTTGGCTTTGCTCAGAGACATTACTTGCCAGTTGTCGGGGTTGTACCGGCTGGGTTTGGTGCAATGGTAGATACCGCTCTTGATGTTGACCCACACTTGGGTGTTTGGGCTCGCAGTCGACGCCGGCGTCATCTGCGGATGCGCGCCTTGATCAGCCGGCGTGGGCGGACTCTGCGGCGCCGGTGGTGGATTCTGAACGACCTCAACCCGGTCAGAGGTCGCCTGGGCAACCTGCTGGCGGTATCGCCGCCAGCCCACGGCCAGTCCAAGGGCAATCAACAGAGACAGGCCGGCAATCACCACACGCCGATGCCGGAAGAAGGTGTTCCTTTGGGCCCTTTCGAGCTTGGTCCGCGCGGCCTCCAGGCCGGCGAGAAGATCTTCGGCCTTCGCGTAACGCCTCTTCGGCTGTTTTTGGAGACACTTCTCCACCAAGGCCCGGACGTCGGCCGGCACTTCGGCTGACAGGAGCTTAGGACTCTCCACCATGATGGCGAGGCTCATCTCGAAGGGCGTATCGCCTTTGAAAGGCAGTTGGCCCGACAGCATTTCGTGAAGCAACGCGCCGAGCGACCACAGATCGCTGCGAGGTCCGGCCGGCCTGCCGCGAAGAACCTCAGGCGCCATGTAACAGAGGGTTCCGGCGAGACTTCCGATGTCCGCCAGTGACTGCCGCGAGTGGGTGATCGATTCAATCACTTGGCTGTCGAGCCGGCGCGCCAGGCCGAAGTCCAGCAGCGTCGCATGACCGTCGGCTGTGATCATCACGTTTGACGCTTTCAGATCGCGATGAATGATCCGGCGGATATGGGCGTGCGCTAGGGCCCTGGCTATCTGGCCGGCATATGAAAGCGCCGTGAGAGTCGGGAGCGGCCCGTTACGGAGCAATTCGCTGAGCGGCTGGCCCTCAAGATATTCGAGCGCAATATAGTGGAGGCCGGATTCCTCGCCAATGTGAAGGTCGAGAAGATGTTAGGATGATTCAGAGCGGAGGCCGCACGCGCTTCTTCAAGAAGCCGTCCCCAGGCCTCCGGGTCTTCTTCGGCGCGCGCTTTCAGGACTTTGATGGCAACTTTGCGGTGAAGACGGACGTCCTCTCCGCGAAAGACAGTTCCGAATGCACCCCCGCCCAGCTCTTCCTCAATCCGGTAATGGCCGAAGATCTCTCCTGGAGCCAGCATCTCGCCTACCAGTCTATCTGTTAGTTTACTAGGTCGGTATATATGATTGTAAATCCGGGCGGAGTTCAGGCCAGCCTCGGCAGAAAGGGTGGATGTGGGATTCCTATCAGGATCCCAGGACTCATCTTGCCTGAGGCGCTGATGGGTGGAGCACCTTGACTTCGAAGCAAACCCGGACCCAGCCTGAGGATGTCGGGTTCCGGCTGTCAAGCCCCGCCTTGTTTCTGGCAGGCTCGTTTGCGCTCGGCATTGTTGTTGCGGAATCGCCCCATGCGGCGGCCAAGTCTTTGCTGGGGCTGATTCCAGCGCTGATCGTCGTCGCAGCGCTCTGCCTGCTTGCGGCAGCAGTCCAAGTCAGGGCGCGTCGCGAAGGCTGGGCGGCCTTCGCGGCGATGACCGGATTCGTCTTTGCAGGAGCGGCGGCAGCGCTTCTCTTCAGCTTTCGCTTCCCGCCTCATCACGTCAGCCATCTCGAATCCTGGGGAGTCGATTCCGGCCGTCCGGTGCAAGTGGAAGGTGTCCTTGTCTCCGACCCCTTGCCCACTCCGTCCGGTCCCGAGTTTGAGATCGAAGCGACCAAGCTGGAACAGGCCGGAGATGAGCGGACGGTAACGATTAATCCTGCCTCCGGCAAGATTCGCGTACGAATCGAAGTCTCAAGGAGCGCCTCAGGGTCCGACTTGAACGGTGTATTCGAAGCGCGCTCAGGCGACCGGATTCAGGCCTTGATGCGGCTCAGCTCACCCCACGTCTACTATAACCCCGGCAGCTTCGACTTTCGCGCCCGTGCCGCCTCGATCGACGACCTTTACTGGGAGGCAAGCGTCGCAGACGTGCCCGCGCTACGCATTGTCCCCTCGGGACAAGCGGCCACCATGGCACGGTTCATTGAGACCGCCCGAGGTCGGCTGCGCGAGGCCATCGACCGCCTCTATCCTCCCTGGTCTGCTGAAGGACGGGACGGCGCCGTGCTGAAGGCGATTGTGCTGGGTGATCGTTCGTCGCTCGACTCCGCCACCATTGATCACTTCCGTGCCAGCGGCCTTTACCACCTGCTGGTGATCGCCGGTTTGCACGTGGGTTTGATTGCGGCCTTGACCCTTGGACTCCTGCGTCTTCTGGGACTCAGCGCGAGATGGAGGAATCTGGGGGTGCTCGTGATCATGGTGGCATATGCTTTCCT
>DATDGR010000145.1:0-7132 GCA_036521995.1 Terriglobia bacterium
GACCAAGTAGCAACGAATCGGAGCTATTCATGCCGCAGTGCTACCATCGGATCCACTCTGGTGGCGCGCCGGGCCGGGATGTAGCTCGCAACACACGCGACGCAGGTCAGCGCCAGTGAGATCCCGGCGAAGGTCATAAAGTCCGTGGGCCGAATTCCGTAAAGCAGACTCGAAAGCAGCTGCGTGGCAGCGAAGGCGCCCGCGAGGCCTAACACTACGCCCACCAACGCCAGCCGCATGCCGTTCGCGACGACTAACCTCACAACGTCGCGGGTGCGCGCTCCCAGCGCCATGCGAATGCCCACTTCGCGTGTGCGCTGCGCCACCAGATATGACATCACGCCGTAGAGCCCGCCCATCGCCAGCAGTAGTGCCAGCGATCCGAAGGCGCCGAGCAGCAGGCCCGCCGCATGAGCAGGAAAGAGGGGCAGTAACATAAGCTGCTGGAAGGTTTCCACGTCGAAGAGCGCCAGGTGCGAATCGAATTGCTGAACCGCGCGTCGCATACCGCTAAGCACCGCAGAAGTGTCGCCCGTCGTGCGGACGATCAGGTCCATGCGCGGGACATAATTCTGCGCGAAGGACCGGTACATGAATGGCTGTGGATCCTCGCCCAGGGTGCGGTACTTACCGGTCTTCACGACGCCGATCACTTCCGCGGTCCTGCGATCCTTGCCCTCGCCCCGGCTGATTCGCTGGCCCATAGCATCGCCGCCAGGCCAGAAGTTCCGAGCCATTACGTCATTGATGATCACAACCTCCGGCGCGCCGGCACCGTCCGCTTCCGCGAAGTCGCGCCCGCGAAGCAAGGGAATTCCCATGGTGCGGAAGTACCCGGGTGCGACGATGATACTGTCGACCGCGAGGCCGGGCTCGCCCGGGCGCGGGGTGGTCGTTTTGGAACTCTCGACGGTGATGCCCTCGGTGGTTTCTGCGGTGCCGAGCGGCATCATGTCCGCCATGCTGGCCGAGCGCACGCCCGGAACCGACGCCACGCGTTCGAGCAGGCTTTGATAGAGTTCGCGTCCCCGTGCTTCGTTGTAGCCCAGAGTCTCCACATCGATCGAGGCCACGAGCGCGTTGCGGGTGTCAAAACCAGGATCGATCGATTGGGCGTTGGCGAGGCTGCGCAGGCACAGGCCCGCGCCGATCAGCAGCACCAGGCACACGGCCACTTGCGCCGTTACCAGGATGCTTCGCAGTCGCGACCGGCCGTGTCCGGCGCCGGCCGTTCCGCCCTTCAGTCGCGATACGACATCGAGCCGCGAGGCCCGCAGCGCCGGAGCGAGGCCGAACACTATCCCGGCAAGCACTCCGACGGACAGCGTGAAGCCGAGCACGCGCCAGTCGAGCGGCGCTTCCAGGGCAATCGGGATGCCCGGCGGCTTCAGTCGAAGCAGCAAGGGCACGGCCACGGCCGCGAGCAGCAGTCCTGCCGCGCCGCCCATGCAACCGAGCACCACGCTTTCGGTGAGCGTCTGCCGCACCAGGCGCCAGCGTCCTGCGCCCAGGGCGGATCTTACCGCCATCTCCCGCCAGCGCCCCGATGCCTGTGCCAGCAGCAGATTGGCGGCATTGGCGCAGGCGATCAGCAGCACCAGTCCCACCAACGCCATCAGCGCGGCGGTGATGATGCCGAAGAATCCGCGAAAGGGTCCGGGGAGAAGCGCGGCCCTATACGCTAGCGCTTCAAAGTTCTTCTCGGTGTCGGGATACGATTCAGCCAGTTGCTGCGACAAGACCAGCAAGTCAGCCTGAGCCTGCTGCCACGTTGCTCCGGGTTTAAGGCGGCCATAAGCTTCCAGAAAGCTCTCGTGGCGAGTGTCCAAATGGAAGCCGGGGGAGATCGTTTTCTGCATGCCCATGGGAAGCCAGAGGTCGTGAGCGGAATGAATCATCACGCCGTGAAACGAGGGCGGCACAACGCCGACGACGGTGCAGGCGCGACCGTTAAGCATCAGCGCGGTTCCCAGGGCCGAACGATCCCCACCGAGCTGTTGCGCGAACGAGCGTGAGACCAACGCCACCGCGTGCCCGCCGCCGGAATTATCGTCCTCAGACAGGAAGCCGCGACCAGCTTCCAGATGAACACCCAGAACCGAGAAATAATTTGCCGAGACCAGGAGACCCTGCACGGCTTCGCCTTGTCCGTTGCGGTTCCAGATCAGGGTGGCGCCGTCGCCAGCCGCTGCTGCCACGCCTGAGAACACCGAATTGTGATCGCGGTAGTAGGCATAATCCGGGAAGCTCAGCGGATAGAACCCGTTCAGCAAGCCGGTCTCCTCCCGGTTGTGACGCCAGATGTCGGCCAGACGGCTGGGGTCGGAGACCGCAGGCGGCCGGAAGAGCATGGCATTCACCAGGCTGAAGATGGTGCTGTTGGCGCCGATGCCGAGCGCCAGCGACAGCACCACCACCGCGGTCGCGCCCGGATTCTTCACCAGCATGCGGAATGCGTATCGCAGATCTTGCAAAAACGTGCCCATGGAGAAGCCTCCCTTCGCCCGCAATCCCGCGGCCACGCAGGCGTCGTGAGTGTATACGCGAAAGAAGCGGAAAGGTTTCCGGCCCGCTCAAAATGGTTGAAGCACTGCGTTTGGGCGCTCCATTTGGGAAACGCTCAGTTGACTGATTGAGGGCAGACGTAAGTTCACACGGCCGTTTGAGAGACGGGTTCTCCGTAGTCGGCTACTGTTGATCCACGATAGTTGATCGCAATTCTCGACCCGGGCAGTAATCCAGGTTGCCGGTTAACGGCCAACCCGTGCTCTTGGCTCGTCGCCCAACGCCGAGTCACAAGAGCGACATGCCGACTATACAGCCAATTTGTTGTAGGCTGACTGGTGGTAGCTTCCGAATCGCGAGCCGAGCCGGATTCTATCATGCGTTCGGCGAGCGGTCCGACGTGGTGGGCCACTGGGCAGAGGGCCACTTACGGGAGTTTTCCGGCGTGGCCCAGCGCCCGTTTCTTCTCCGTTGGGCCATGCGCGCCCTCGAACCCCCACAAAACTCTTACTCGCGCTGCGTTCTCTACTGTCTTGCTGCCGTAACCATGGCGCTACAGAAGGCAACGTCGGCTGCTCGACGCCCAGCGCAATGCCAGGCCATTTCCTGTTGCTTTCCCAATGGAATTAGACTATGCTTCCACTTGGAAACCCAATGGACGAAAAACGCGAAAAGAAGGACGTTCTGCAAGGCACGCTGGCGTTGATGGTGCTGAAGACCCTGGATGTGCTGGGGCCGCTGCACGGCTACGGCATCGCCCGGCGCATCGAGCAAATCAGCGGGGACCTGCTGGCGGTGAATCAAGGCACGCTTTATCCGGTGCTGTTGAAGCTAGAGCAGGAGGGATCGATCACCTCAGAATGGGGTGCGTCCGAACACAAGCGTAAGGCGCGATTCTATCGGCTGACACGAGTCGGGCGCAGGCAATTGCAAGCCGAGAAACTTGACTGGGACCAGACGGCCGCCATCATTGCCCGATTCTTTGCCGTGAGAGCGGAGGAACTGAAATGAAGACCCTCAGGCGATTCGTCAGACGGTTGACTTCCTGGACAAGAAGGCACCGGGATGAAGAACGGTTGCGAACGGAGATTGAAGAACATCTCGCTTTTCAAATCGAGGACAACCTGCGCGCCGGTCTATCTCCGGACGAGGCGCGGCGCCAGGCGATGCTGAAGTTCGGGGCAGTGGAGGCCATGAAGGAAGACTACCGTGATCGGCGCGGACTGCCGTTCCTCGAGACTTTGGTGCAGGACGCCCGTCATGCCTTGCGCCGCCTGTGCAACTCCCCTGCTTTCACCACCGCGGTCGTTCTCACCCTGGCGCTGGGCATCGGCGCCACGACCTCGATCTTTACTTTGGTCCACGCGGTGCTAATGAAGTCGCTGGCGGTGGCGAATCCGGCTGAGTTATACCGCTTGGGCAACGAAGCACGCTGCTGCTACTACGGCGGTTACAGCCAGGATAAAGAATTCTCCATTTTCTCGTACGATTTGTACAAACACTTCCGGGACAACACGCAGGGCTTTGCAGAACTAGCAGCCTTCCAGGCGGGCGGGGACCATTTTGGCGTTCGGCGCGCGGGCCGCGCGGAAGCAGCCCAGAGCTACCCCGGCGAGTTCGTTTCAGGCAATTACTTCACCATGTTCGGCCTCAGACCTTATGCCGGACGGTTACTGACCCCTAGCGATGATCGTCCCGGTGCTCCGCCGGTGGCCGTGATGAGCTACCGGTTATGGGAGCAAAGGTATGGATCAGATCCGTCCGTGATTGGTGGCGCGTTCACTCTGGATCAAAAGCCGTTCACGGTGGTCGGGATCACTCCGCCTGCGTTCTTCGGCGGCCGCATGAAAAGCATTACGCCCGATTTCTTTCTGCCGCTCAACATGGAACCGTATGTAGAGGAGGATGCCGATCTCAATAAGCCCGATACCTACTGGCTGGACTTGATCGGCCGCGCGCGGCCCGGCGTGACGCCCGCTTCCATCGAAGCTGATATGCGCGTGGAGCTCAAGCGGTGGCTGCGTTCGCACTGGGGTGAGATGAGCGCCAACGAACGAATTAAGTTTCCCGAGCAGACCCTGTTTGTGAGACCGGGAGGCGCGGGAATCACTAGCATGCGCGACCAGTACGAGCACTGGCTGCAAATCTTGATGCTGGTTTCGGCCTTCGTGCTCCTGATCGTCTGCGCCAACGTGGCCAATCTCATGCTGGTTCGCGGAATGGAGCGGCGCCGTCAAATATCGCTCAGCATGGCGTTGGGAGCGCCGGCGTCGCGATTGGTGAGGCAGGCTCTCACTGAAAGCATCTTGCTCTCGCTCGCGGGCGGCGCGGCGGGCTTGGCCGTCGCGTTTGGAGGCACGCGGCTGATTCTTCATTTTGCGTTTCCCCCCACGAGCGGCCTGGGCGGCATACCCATCAGCGCATCGCCCTCCATGCCGGTGCTGTTCTTTGCCTTCGGCATTTCGTTGATTACGGGACTTACCTTCGGCATCGCTCCTGCCTGGATGGCCACGCGGGTGGATCCCATCGAAGCACTTCGGGGCACGGGCCGCTCCACCGCCCGCACGGCTTCGCTCCCTCGAAAGACGTTGGTGGTCTTGCAGGCGGCGCTCTCTCTGGTCCTGCTGGCGTCGTCAGGACTGCTGACGGCCGCTTTGCACAACCTTGAGCATCAAAGATTCGGCTTCGCCCAGGACAGGCGCACCATCGTCAGAATCGATCCCGGTCTGGCAGGCTATCACGCGGACCAGCTCACGATACTTTACGACCGCATCCACGATTCACTATCGAGCGTTCCTGGCGTGTCCGCGGTGGCCGTCGCGATGTACTCCCCGTTGAGTGACAACAATTGGGGCGCCGGCGTGTGGGTGGATGGCCAACCGGAGCCGGGACCCAACGACGAGGTCTTTACCTCATGGGATCGAGTGACGCCGGGATACTTCGAGGCCATCGGAAATCCCATCCTCAGAGGGCGCGGCATCTCCGAGCAGGATCGGGAGGGTTCGCAGCACGTGGCGGTGATCAACGAGGCTTTCGCCCGCAAGTTTTTCAAGAACGAGGACCCGCTCGGCAGATATTTCGGACAAATCGGAATGGGGAGTCCCCGGCAGTACGAAATCGTTGGCATCGCCCAGGATGCCCGCTATGTAGACTCCGATCTTGACAAAGCGATTGGCCCGTTCTTTTTTCTGCCGCAGGCACAGCATGACTTCTTGCCAAAGGCTCCATCAACGGACGCAGACCCGGGCTCACACTTCCTGCACGATATCGTCATTGTGACCAGGCCCGGAGTCACCCTGTCTCTTGCGCAGGTACGCGAAACCATGGCCTCAGTGGATCCAAATCTGCCAATCATTTCGATCCAGAGCTTAGGAGACCAAGTAACCGCTCAGTTCCGGCAGCAGCGCCTGATTGCGCGGCTCACCTCGTTCTTCGGAATCCTGTCGCTCGTCTTAGCTTCCATCGGCCTTTATGGAGTGACCGCCTACAACGCCGGACGGCGCACCAACGAAATCGGAGTGCGGCTGGCGCTCGGCGCCACTCGCGCGCATGCCGCCGGGCTGATCATTCGTGGCGCGTTCGTGCTGGTAGCTGTGGGCTTGATCGCCGGCCTTCCGCTCGCTCTGGCAGCAGGACGGTTCCTCGGCAGCCAGCTCTACGGGCTGAGTCCATACAATCCCGCCGTAATTCTGGCGGCCGTTCTGGCGCTTGGAGTATCGGCGCTCGTCGCGCCACTGATCCCAGCCTTGCGAGCGAGTTCGATCTCGCCGTCGGAAGCGCTGCGGACGGAATAGTGCGATGCCCGGGGGTGGGCGCCCGAGTAAGGAGAGGTGAGGGCGTAAGAAATCACGCCGTACCATTGCGGTAGTTCTTGGATTTCACCTTGTGCTTAAGGGCCAGCCACTGGTTTACTTCGCTGCGGGTATGAACGCAGGTCGAGGCCGGAGCAGTCCCAGACCATTGGGGAAGAGGATCGATCGCGCCGTTGGCGCGCTTTTCTATGCCCGATCAAACGCAAGGACGTTAGGCTCGCTCCGTCTCGGAGACGGCCAAATTGACCTTAAACGGCCCACCCGTTGAAGCGGCCTCGCTGACCACCCGGAGATCGCGTCGGGAGAGTTCTGTCCGTATCGTCGGCAACTCGCAGACTGGGAGGAATGGCCGGAATCTGGCAAGACCTTTCCCCACCAGGCCTGCCGCCGGACCCAACATTCCGCTTGACTTGATGGAGTATAATGTAGTTGATGGAAGACAAGTAATAGGAGCTGGCGATCTGTCCGAGGCGTTGGAGGTTCCTGTCGGGGGACTGCGTGCCGGCCGGGGCGGGTTCTGCGGGGTGTCGCCGGTGAAAAAGGCCGCGGTAACGCTGATGTGTACCGGAAAAGCTCGAAATGGGGCGGAAGAGCTTATTGGAAATCAGCTAAGCCTATTTCTATGTTTGCCTTGCTGGAAACAACTCACTCTCGGAGCCGTGGCTGGACAGCGTCAAGGGTCATGAAACATCGAATTATGTCCGAACGAACCCAGCGACTTGCAGAAACTAAACAACTTACCATTTTTGGAATTCACGGAATCCCAGCATCTGTTTGAAAATAAATGACTTGGTGGCATAAACCCAGCATCTTAT
>DATDGR010000146.1:0-22238 GCA_036521995.1 Terriglobia bacterium
AGCAAGAACCGCGCGCGGAGAAAAAGACAAAAAGCAAAAACACATTCAGCGAAAAAAGGAGGCCCCGGCCCCACGACGGGTTACATTCTTACACTGCAAGACGATCTGCTGAAAGTTACATTCTTAGACTGCTTGACAGGGCCTGAACGGGTTAGCTATCGCCTGTCTCGGAATACCGTCGGACTCACGCCCCGTGGCAGGCGGGCCCGATTCCCTTCAGTTCACCTGCGGCGTCGTGCCTTCAACTACAATCCGCCTGAGATCCGACCTTGCCAGGTCCTCGCGGTCCTCGGCCTGCATCCTGCTGACTTGAGCAATCAGTTGCTGCGCCCGCTCGTTGTCACCTTTGCGGCGGTAGGCCTGCGCTAGGAGATAGAGCGGGCTGGTCGCGGCCGGGTTGAGCGCTGCCGCTTTTTCAAGGTGGCTGATCGCCTGGTCTACGTTGCCGCGCTCCAGCAGTACCTTGCCCAAATCCGCTTGCGAATGCCAGAAGTCGGCATTGGAGCGTACCGAGGTTTGGAGCGCAACCAAGGCTTCGTTACCGGCTTTGCTGTCTGGGACTGCGCCCGAGCGCAGCAGAGCCTCGGCGAACCAGTACTGCGCCAGGTAGTTGTCGGGGCTCAGGGCCGTGGCCTGCCGCAGAAGGTCAACCGATTGATCGAGGTGACCCATCTGCATGGCTAGGACGCCCTGAGATACCTGGGGGGATACGTCGTTGGGAGCGAGTCGCGCGGCGGCGGCAAAATCCTGCTGGGCGGCGCTGAACTCGCCTTTCATGGCCCGTAGAACGCCGCGCTGCAAGTAAAGACGCATGGAGTCGGGCAAATGGGAAAGCCCGAGATTCGCAATCTCGATCCCCAAATCGTAGTTGTCGAAATCAAGGCTGATGGAACATAGATCGATATAGCTGTCCTCGTTCTTAGGATCGAGGCCCGTGGCCAGCCGCAAGGCGTTATAGGCTTCCTTGGGCTGGTTATTCTTCAGGTAAGCGTTGCCCGCCAGGTTGGCGAGTTCAGCGGTGCGATGGCCTTGGTTGAGGAGCTCGTTGGCCGTGTCAATGGTTTTGGCATAGTCTCCGGCTTTGAAGTAGGCAAGAGCCTGGTTGTAGCCTGCCGCGTACGGATCCTGATAGGTAAGTCGAGCCTGCCCGAACTCGGCCGCGGCGGCGGCGTAAGCCTGATGCTGGACCAGCATTTCGCCGGCGGCAAAATGATGCTCCCCATCCCTGGGAGCCAGCAAAGCCAACACCGGCAGGGCCCGTGAGGCTCCGCCCTGGTCTACCTCGCACTGGGCGTAATGCACCACGGCTTCAGGGTTCTGACGCAGATGATGGCCCGCCTTGGCGTAGTGAGGCATGGCGAGGCTACATTGCTTCTCGCCAAAATAAACTTCAGCCAGGGCGAGATTCGCGCTCTCGTCGGTGGGATCAAGCTTCAGCGCCTGTTGAAGGCGAGCCTGGCTGGACGAGGTGTCGTTCTGGGCGAGAGCCGTTCCTAAAGACAGGAGAACCATCACTGCCGCCGCCAAGGGAGCGAGCAACAAGGTCCCGCCGATCGGGCTTCGCTCTGTCCCTTTCCTGCTTCTCTTCATAGTTGATGCCGTACCAAGCTTAAGAAACGTGGTCAGAACGGTTCCAGCTTCGGATGAACCCTCCCATCGGCCCATCGCGTGCCCTGCCCCTACTGGGCTCTCCGTCAGGGCCCGGCTGAGCTGGACTCCTGTGGGGCCGAGGGACCCAGCGCCTGTCGCACCCGGTCGCCGAGTTCGCCGACCTTGTCCATATCGCCCTCCTGCCGGTAGACCTGCACCAGAGCCACCGCCGCCGACAGTAGCAGAGGGTCCAGTTTCACGGCTCGCTCGAGATGATCCCGAGCCTTGTCCATCTGCCCAGCTTGCATCCACGCCCGGCCGGCGTTCGCCTCACCCATCGCGGAATCAGGACCCAGGTTCAAGGCGCGTTCGAAGAGCTGAGCGGCCTCGAGCGGCTGGTGGGTGTCGAGTAGGGCCTGAGCCAGAGCGTTCACCACGGCCCGATCGTTGGGGAAACTCTTCTGTACCTCAGTGAGCATACGATAGCCCTGAACGATTTCGGATGCGGAATCGGTTTCAAGGCCCGCCTGCGCGTACGCCAGAGCGAGGTTGCGAGCACGCAGTCCCGGCGGAGGCTCCCGCCAGGCTATGAGGTCGGCAATTTCGGGCGTTTTGTTTTTCGGCTCCGGTGCCGGCTGACGTGAGATGCGATGATCAGTAAAGACAGTATGGCCGCCATCTTTAGCGTTCAGCTTCAGCATGTGGCAGCTTACGCAGTCGCCCTTGGAGTCGCCGGGATGCGACTCGGCCAGCTTGCCTTCATGACACCCCAGGCAGCGAGCGCGGTAGTATTCGGGAGGCTGCTTGGATGGGGCGTGAGGATCGTGGCACGTGCCGCACCAGAGCCGCCCATTGCTTTGGCGCGCGCACAGGCTCAAGGCAAGCTGTTCGGACTGGCTGATCACCTTGAGCGCCTCCCTCGGCGTGCCTGGCGGCAGCGCCACGGTATAGATCGTGAAGACCTGTTCCAAGGGCTCACCCGGATGAAAATCCTGGAATTTCTTTCCAGGATTTAAGACGCGGGCGGTTCCCTTAAGGTGGCATTGCTCGCAAACACTGTTGCGGGCTGCCAGGGGAAGTTTCGCCGGATTCACAATCGAGCCCGGCAAGGGTCTTTGCAGATGCCGCGCCGGATCGCCGTGGCAGCGCTCGCATGAGATGGTTTCCTGGGCGAATGCAGGGGAGGAATACTCATTGAGCGTGCCCTCGATGGGCAGCGGCTTGCCGGAATGGCAGAGCAGGCACTCCTCGGTGACGGCGCGGACAAAGTCTGGGTCGCGAGTCTCCTCGGAGCCGGGCGCCATGTCATAGCGCCCCAGCCGCGCGTAGAAGCAGATCGGCGACTGAAACAAGTGGTCGCCGATACGAACCAGATAACCGGAAGCGTGGTTGCCCGAACCCACGACGTAATCCACGCGATATTCGGAGACCGTGCCGTCGCGCTCCATGCGCTGCCAAAAGCCGTCCCGGTCGGAATAGATCGTGAACTTAGTGCCGGATGCGGCGTGTTCAAAGGACCCCTCGGGCTCTTTGCCTGGACGCCGGAGGGAATGCGCCATAGCCGAATGCGAATAGCCTTCAGTCTCACGAGGATGGCAACTGGAGCAGGGGTTCGACGAAGGGCGCGTAGCAAGAGCGGAAACCAGGGACGGCAAGAAAAGAATCAGGCCCAGCAAGAGGCTGGGCCTGACCGCTGAGCGAACCACGTTCACCTTTCAAGCCTAGAACTGAATCCGGACACCCAACTGAATATCGCGGGCCGGAAACGTTCCTTGTGGCGTGCCCAGGGTCGAAGGCGCCGCCAGGTCACCGTTGATACCGGACAGATTGACCCGATTGAAGGCGTTGAAGAACTCACCCCGAAGCTCCAACTGGGCTCCTTCCTGGCCGACGAACCACGGTATCTTGTTCCGCTTGATGACGGACAGGTCGGTGTTGGCAAAGCCCGGCCCGATGAAAACGTTTCGGCCCAGGTTCCCTTCCTGCCCTAATCCCGGAGTCGGGAAGACATTGTTGCAGAGGTCTGAGTTGCAAGTGAAAATGCCTCTTTCGAATTGTGAGCGCGACTTTCCGTTGTAGGCCGCGACGGAGGCGGGCGAGTTAGCGAAGTCATAGTTGGTGCCATCGGCGTTAAAGTCGCAGCCCGTATTGCCAATCACCTGGCCGGCGGCGCTCTTGACGGCGCTAAACGGCGCGTCACAATAGACACTGTACGGCGTGCCCGACTGAAGAATGGTGATGTTGCTGACCTGCCAGCCGTTCAGCAGTGCGCTCGCAAACCGCGACGACCCGTTATGAAGTTCCGGCAGGCGCCAGAGCACGCTGAAAGAGAGCCGCTGACGTACGTCAAAATCCGCCAAGCCGCGCTCGGCCTGAAGGTTCAGGGGATCGACGATGGGGAGGTAGGTGCCAAAACCGCTTTGCTGATCGATGGCCTTGCCGTAGGTATACGCCGCCTGAAAGTTGATTCCCTTGGTGAAGCCTCGATTCTTTATGGCGAGCGTGCCACCGTTGTAAGCCGAGTTCAAGTTCGCCTGGGCGTAGTCGAAGGAGGCGAAACTCGTGTTTAGACGCACTAAGTTGCCTTGGTTCTGGATGAGGCTGCCGTCGAAGCGGTTGACATCATAGACGGCATAAAGATGATGGCCCACCGAGCCGAGGTAGGCGGCCTCCGCCACCCACCCCCTAGAGACCTCGTACTGCACGCTCATCGACCAGTTCTCTCCGTACTGGGTCTGCAGGTTCGGATCTTGCACGTCTTGGCTGGCCGGGGCGCCGATCAAGCCGTTTTTGCTGTCGAGTCCCGCCATGATTCCTGGGACCGCGGGGAAATTGAAGGGGGACTGCCCGGACGCGCCCAACCCGTAAGCCGGCAAGGTGGGCGGAGTACAAATACAAGCATTGGCCGAAGCCGTGTATGGCAGGTTGGACCGGTCACCCGTATAGATCTGCTGGGCGGGCCGATCGTAAAAGATACCCCATCCGGCGCGAATGGAGATCTTTCCTTTGCCTGTCGGGTCCCAGGCAAATCCAAGCCGCGGCGCGAAATTATCAAATCGCGTGTGCCACAAGGCGGCCACGTGAGCCATCGCGGCGTTGCTCAGCAGGTCCTGGTAGGTGGCGCCTCCCAGGAAATCGATGTTGTTGAGCCGGTCAAACTTTTCCGTAGGACCGGTAAAGAGGTCGGACCTTAATCCGAAGTTCAGGGTCAGGTTCGGCTTGGCTTTGAAATCGTCTTGGAAGAAGTAGCCCAGGTCGGTCGAGCGAAACGCGAAATCGACGTTCGTGGCAGCCTGCTGCCCGGTCCGGGGATCGATACTGATATTGGCCTCTGAAAACGGTTGGTCGGCAGCGTAGTCCAGTGAGTTTGTGAAGGTGAAGTTCGGACGCAAGGTGTTGCCGGTGAAGTACTCGTCGTCATGGTGGCGGGCTACATTGCCTCCGAATTTGAAGCTGTGGCGGTCCCGGGTCAGAGTGGCCACGTCTTTCCACTCATAGTTGTTCTGCTTAAAAAGCCCGAAGAAGCCACCGGAATTTTGCTGTGTCGTGGCGGTGCCGTCGTTGATGGTAGTTGCAGGCACCTGGCAATCTGTACAAATGTCGTTTCCGAAGGTGCGCGTATAGGCGCCCGTCATCTGATTTACAAAGTGGGCGCCCATCGTGTGCGTCCAATTCAAGTTCAAGACATCCGTGTACTGCGGCTCTTCGGGACTGAACGCCGGGTAATAGGGGCTGGGCGTAGCGAAGGCCACCGTCTGGCGCGTGGTGCGATAGAAGCTGCCGTAAAGATGGTCCCTGAAGTCATTCCAGTTGTGGTCTACCCGGGCGCTCCACTGAATACCGTTGCGGAATACGCTGCCGGAAAAATCTCCGGTTCCGTCCACCGCCAGGTTGCAAGGCATATTGCCGGCGACCGTGCTGATCAAGGCACCCGGTGATGGCAGCTTCGAGCAGTCGATACCGGTGATGGAGCCGGCCGTGTTAAAAGCGCGGTTAGGCTCAAAAGTGGTCGGGAACTGGGTCAACACCTGGGTGGAGACGTTATTGGGGAGATTTGTCTTGAGGTAGTCAATGAACTGCGGAGTGAAAATCTGGTACGGGTTTGCGACGCCGACGCTGGAGCGCAGAAAGTCCATGGAACCAAAAACAAAGTCCTTGTCCTTGCGAATCGGGCCCCCCAAGCTCCAGGCGCCCTCATTGCGGATAAAGCTGGGTGGCGTGGGCTGGTAAATGGTGCGCGAGTTCAGGCTCGTGCCGCTATAGAACCAGCTCAAGGTGCCGTGAAATTCGTTGGTGCCGGCTTTGGTAACCACCTGCACGATTGCCGCCGCGTTACGCCCGAATTCAGCCGAGAAATTGTTGGTGAGAACGGCGACTTCCTGAATGGAGTCGGCGTTGGGGGTGAGATTGGTGACGCCGCCGCGCGGACCGCCGTTGACGTCCGCCGAATCAACCTGAAAATTATTCGAGTCCGCGCGCTGGCCGTTGGCATTCAAGTTCACGCCGTATTCGGCGTTGAAGATGTCCGCTGTGGCTTGGGCGTAAGCCTGGCCGCCACCGCTCGGGGTGCCGGTAACCCCTGGCGTCAAAACCACCAGGCTATACATGTTGCGGCCTACCAGCGGCAACTCGTGCACCTTGGTCTCATTGATCTGGCCGGAGAGCGCCGGCGTCGAAACATTGACCTCTGAAACTGCTTCCGCCGAAACCGTGACGCTGGTGGTTGTAGCCCCTACTTTCAGCGTGATGTTGACGGTCCGTGTTTCGGTCCCTTGAACCGAGATGTCGTTCAGAACCCCGGTATCAAAGCCCTTCGCCTCCACGGTTAGGTTGAACCGGCTGGCAGGCAACGCCGAAATCCGATAGTTACCGGCCGAAGACGTGATCGCAGTGTGCACCACGCCGGTGGTAACCTCCTTCAGCGTAACCGTCGCATCCGGAACCGCTCCACCTGAGGTATCGAGGACGGTCCCCTCAACGCTGCTGGTGAACTGTGCAAAAACGCTGACGGGACCAAGTGTCAAAGCGAAAACAGCGGAAGCCG
Organism: Terriglobia bacterium; assembly: GCA_036521995.1. GTDB lineage: Bacteria > Acidobacteriota > Terriglobia > UBA7540 > UBA7540 > Gp13-AA77. The sequence continues at coordinate 6,635 of DATDGR010000146.1, forward strand.
CCGCAATGGCAAGTCGAGAGAACCTCTTCATAACCCCTCCCTTGTCGACAAACTTCACTTCATTCTGGCGGCCAACACCCGACGCAAATGAAGCCTCCGGCCTAGGTGTCAGTGAATAGTGACCGTCTCCGCCGCTCTTGCGGCTTAAGTTCGATTAAGCGTTTAGCCCCGACCACAAAGTATCCATCTTTGTATACCAAGCTGCAGAGCCAGTATTTAATCTGGAGCGCAGAGCCTTGTCAAGCAATTTCTTGCAGCTTCTAGTGTCCTTTGATTAGGCTCTCCTCTAGCAAGTTCGCCCGGGCCCGGGAGACAGAAGCCGCCTGGGATAAGATAACTTCTATGCCGTGTTCGACTCACCCTGATCCCAGCCCTCGGCGCCTCGGGGTGTTGGTGGTACTGCTTCTGCCGAGGCTGTGTTGCGGGCAGACTCCCCAGGCCAGCTCCTCAGAGCGGTTTCGAGCGCAAGGCGTGGCTTCTCTACAGAGCCAGAACTTCCAGGAAGCTATCAGTGAATTCAAGTCTGCTATCGAGAGAGACCCTGCCGACGCCGCGGCGCACGACGGCTTGGGCGTTGCTCTGGCCGAGCTGGGCAGCATCACAGAGGCTCTGGCTGAATTCCAGAAGGCCACAAGCCTTTCGGACGACCTCGCGCCGGCTCATTTCCACCTGGCCCTGGCTTACGATCGGACCGGGCAACCTCGGCTGGCGATCGCCGAGTACGAGGCCACGCTGCGGATCGAACCCGCCGATGTCGACACGCGCTACAGCCTGAGTGCGGCCTGCTGGAAGCTCGGCGATCGCGAAGGTGCGATCGCTTTACTGCAGCAGATTATCCAACAGAACCCTCCCTTCGCGGCGGAGGCCTGGTACAACCTGGGGATCGAGCTCCGGGAAACAGGTGAGCTTCAAAAGGCCACCGAAGCCCTCCAAGCCGCTCTGGCCAAAAAGCCCGAATACCCGGCGGCGTATGTCGCATTGGGGCGGATCGAGACCGAGCGACAAGAATTCGACGCCGCTGTCCGGGCCCTCCGGAAGGCCCTGGAGTTAGCTCCGAACAACGCCGAGTACCACTACACTCTCGGTGAGGCTCTTCGTCTCAAGGGAGACTTCGACGGGGCGGCCTTAGAGTTTCACCGCGCCCTCACCCTCACCCCGCCCTGGGCGCTCTCCCACCGCCAGTTGGGGATCGTCCTGCGCCAGAAGGGCGACTATGCGGCGGCGAAGACCGAGCTCCAGCAAGCGGTTGAAGTCGATCGCAGCGATGCTCAGGCCCATTACTACCTGGGCTCGGTTCTGATGCAGCTCAATGATTTCGAAGGTGCCGTGGCCGCGCTGAACCAGGCAGTACACCTGGATACCTATGATTCCGCGGCCCACATGACGCTGGCCGCGGCGCTCGCAAGAACGGACAAAACGCAGGAGTCCGAAGAGCAGCGAAAAGAAGCTCAGGCTCTTGACAAGCTCAAGGCCAACGCAGGTCAGTCCAGGGTGCTGGTGGGATCGGCCGCGGAGCACCTTCAGCGGGGCGACATTGACACAGCCGTCAACGAGCTTCGCCAGGCTGTCAAGCTCAGCCCGGAATACCCCGAGGCCCAGCTTCAACTGGGTCGAGCCCTTCTGCGGACGGGCAGCCACGATGCCGAAGGGATTCAGGGGCTGCGGCGGGCGATCGAGCTCGAGGATGACGATGCCCGCGCCCATTTTGCGCTTGGCTTGGCGCTCGAAAGGACAGGGCAACGGCTCGAATCCCTCAGCGAACTGCGGCGCGCAGCGGAACTCGCTCCCAGCCTCGCCGAAGCCCATCGCGAGATCGCCAAGGCTGCCGTCGCATCCGAGGATTGGAAGACGGTGATCTCCGAGTCCACTGCTATCCTGGCCTGGAACCCAACCGACGCCGCAGCTCGAAAGGATCTATTGTTGGCGAAGCAGCACCTCGGCCACCTTTGAGGACGCTGCGTGTCGCGCGGCCTTACCATCGAACCACAACAGGTTTTCCGTCGAACGCAACCTCCTTCACCGAGGGAGCTCCGGCCAACCGGAAGTTGAATATCCGCCCGGCGGCCCGCATCAACTGCGATCCCTCGAGCAAGTTGAGCGTCATGTGCCGCTGACGGTCAGCCCAGCGGGCGTTCAGCCGCATGAACCGGCCTCGCTCGTACTCAAAGCTCACGCCGTCATCCTCGTAAAGCACAAACTCACCATCGGCGCCAGGATAAACCGCGAACTGCACGGGCTCGTCGCGCTGCTCGGCGGAGAATTGCCGCACTGGGCCCATGGGCACCACGGCGCCGGCTCGAACGTAGAGTGGCAGGGTGGCGAGATCAACCGGACGAGCCACCGTGCGGCCGCCCACGACTGTTTCTTCGGTCCAGAAGTCCCACCAGAGGCCGTGCGGCAGGTAGACTTCACGTTTCACGGCGCCCTTCTCAGTCACCGGGGCCACCAGGATGTCGCGGCCCCACAGGTATTCATCGCTGCACTCCACGGCGCGAGGATCGTCGGGATCGTGCAGCCACAGCGCCCGCATGATCGGCAACCCAGTGTCGTGAGATTCCCGCGCCGCCGAGTAGGAGTAAGGCATCAGGCGTGATCGCAGCTCGAGATACTTGCGGCAGATCGGTTCAATCTCCGGGTTGTGGAGCTCCGCCGGATCGGGCAACGCCGCTTTGCCGTGATAGCCCTGGAGCTCGGTCGGGCCGTAGTCGCCCGTGTTCCATTGCCAGGGCAATCGCAGTTTCCAGGTGCGGCCGTGGGAACGAAACAGCGGGCAGAAGGCGCTGAACTGAAACCACCGAACGTAGAGCTCGCCCGTTAGCTCCTTCGTGGTGACAAATCCGCCCGTGTCCGTCCCCCAAAGCGGAATGCCGCTCAATCCAGTATTGAGGCCGACGGCGATCTGAGCCCGCAGAACCTCCCAAGTGGAATCGATGTCACCGGACCACAACCAGCCATAACGTTGCAGCCCGGCGTACCCGTTGCGATGCAACGCGTAGGGCCGCACGCCCGGCCGCTCGATCTGCGGTCCTTCCCAGTACATGCGATTGCGCACCAGGCATTCGATCGGTCCGAGCGCATCGCCTTCATCCGGCCACCAGCCGTCGACACCCAGGCGGAACACTTCGAGATGCTTTCGCCAGTACTGCGCTGCGTCTGTCTCATCCTCGGCGGCCGGACCCTTATTCACAGCGCGGCCGTGCAGTCCTTTCGGGGGATTCACCACGTGCAGAACCACCTTGAAGTTCTCCTGGTGCAATTTCTGGATCATCGGCCCGGGGTCAGGGAAAACACTGGCGTTGAAAGTAAATGACCCGTGCCCAGTGTTCCAGCCGGACGGGCAGAAGCCGGTGCCCAGATAGATCAACACGTCGCAAGGCAGCCTCTTCTCGCGAAACATTCGAGCTTCGCCCAGCACTTCCTCGCGGCTGGCGAGCGTCCGGTGCGACTGCTGATAGCCCAGGGCCCACCGCGGCGGCAGGTGTGGAAAGCCGGTGAGGCGGGCATACTCGCGCAGGATGTCGGACGGCTGCTCCGCGGCCACCAGGAACAGATCGAGCGGCAGCTGGTCTTGGGAGTCAAAGCGCGTGAAGCGGCCGTCCTGGCCGGTCAGATCGAAACTGCCGAGGGGTAGATGAAAGAAGAGCGCCCAGCCCGCCGTGCTGATGAGCCAGGGAATCGGAAGGCGTGCGCCATCGACCGCGAGGTCCGGTACGTTTTCGCCGTTCCTCATCGGATACGTCTGGCCACTGCGATTAAACTGCGGTCCGCCTTCGCCCAGACCAAAGATCCTGCCCTCGCGCCCGAAGCGGACCGCTCCGGTCTCGAGCTCGATGGTGAGCGTTTGAACCGGTTTTGCCCCTTCGACCGCCAGTCGCAGGCTACTGGTGTCACCCGAGACGCGAATTCGCCGGTCGAGCCACGGAACAACTCGCGGTTCGGCCAGGCTTCTGATTCGGGCCGCCGGCTCCGGCCAGGTGTTGGTGGCGAAAACAAGACTATCGGCCACCAGCACGGCCTTCCCGGATTCGACCGGCAGGAGGCTGACGCGCAGTGTGCTGGAGGTGACGGCAGTAAGCGCGAGCTCCGCATCCCGGCCCCCGATCCAGAGGGACTGTCCATCGGTATCCGGTCCTGGAGAGCCGCTCGCCGGCGCGACCAGTCCGACGTTTCCTAGCAGAGCGCCCATTCCGGCCGTACCCAGGCGGGCTAGGGCCGCGCGACGTGGCATGTGGTTCTTCATAGGCTGAACGCGCCGTCGTGGGTCCGAGCGCAACCTCCTATCCGAGGCGCACCCTTGCCCCGGCGCTGGCCTCTGCGGCCCATTGCAGCGGCTCCGGGTCTACCGTGATCCAGAGTTAGGCTCCTGCTCCTTAGGCGCTGATTACAAATAGGTTGAACTGCCTCAGTGCTTTCAGGTGCGAATTCCGCCTCAAAATGGCTTGGGCGTCGATCGCCCTGTTGATTCTTAAAGGGCATTCTGGCTCTGAGATGGCCTTCGGATGTAGCCCCTGTTTTATTGATTCTAAAGGACATTCCGGCTTTGGACTAGCCCCAAAGCTTTGCTTATCTAACTGATTCTAAATGACATTCTGGCTTTGGGGTTTTTGAATCTCTTCGCTCTTCTGGTACCCCGTTTTCCGGCAAGCCGAAGCAGCATTGCCGGCTCCCTCTAGCTTCCATTGAGTCGCGATGCCAAGCGGTTTTCGCATGACGGGTATCACCTTATTATTGGTCGTACATAAAGCTTAGAGATCAAGTCAAGGAAATTCAGGCCGGCTTGCCCCCAGCGCTCTAAATTGCCTTGAGGAGTTGTTTGTCGAGGGCTACCTCAGCTCCCGGCACCCCTCTCCTTGGCCCGTGCGATGATTTGGGCCATCACGTCGCGGTAGCGGTCAAAGGTATCGTCGACCACCGTGATCGTCGGGAACTGATCACGGCTCAGCGAGAGCGTCTTCTCGTCAAAGTGGCTGAAGCCGGACTCGTGTACGCCACTGCTACCGCGTCCAGGGGCGGGGTGGCTCAAGTGCTGGAAGGCGCGGCAATACTTGTGAAAGCCATCGGGATAAGCATGCTCCGAGAACACGTGGTAAAGCGGGATGAAGGACATCAGCGCGTCGTAATGCATCTCGCCACAGCACAGGACGCCGGGATATTTCTGGCGCAGCCCCGCCACCAGGCGCCGTGTGCCTTCGTGGGTGTCGGCCCTGGTGTTGTCCTCCCAGCCCCCGACGATGTCGAGAAAATAGGCGTCCACGTGATAGCGCTCGATCATATCCGCGATTCGGCCCTCAAGCCACTCCCGCCAGGAATCGACGCCCAGATTCATGTAGGGGCTCCAGCCCTCCATGTGCCGGTCATTGTCCCAATCCACCCAGTTCAGGTTGAAGGCATCGCCGTCAATCTGTGCCATGGCGGCGTCGGCGAACTTCGGGAAGACCGGCAACAACCGATTGGCAGAGTTGGTTCCGAACATGGGCATGAAGTGAAAGCCCAGGGCCTGCCCTTGCTCGATAAGCTGGCGGTAGCCCGCTTCGCCGCCCGTCCGCTGATCGACTTCGTAAAGTGGATAATTCCAGTAGTAGCGGCCGTCCCAGGCCGGCAGAAACACGAGCACCTGGGCGGGCGGAATCTGGGTGGCCACCCAGCGCAGCGTCTCGAGCATGCGGGCGAAGGTATTGAAGATGTAACCCGTCCAGTGCATACCGTGCAGCGCCACCACCAGTGAGACCTTGCGGAACCACGCTGGTACCTCCTGGCGATCGTTCCAGTTAGGGATGCTGAAGGCGCGTTCCACATGCTCGAAATGCGGCCGGAAGGAGGCGGCGGCGGTGGACGTCCGCCCGGCGCGCCAAGTCGGAGTCTCCATTCTCGGGGAGCGTTCCCAGCCCGCCTGCTCGAACACCAGCTCCACCCGGTAGCCCTTTTCGCCGGGTTGAAAATAGAAGCGGTGCGCACGCACCTCGCGGGCCAGGGCGGAGAGAAAGAAGTATTCGCTTTCGCCGGACTGGATCACCGCCAACGGCGTGTTCATACCGCGGGCGATGAAAAGCGAGCCACCGCCAAAGGGATAACCGAGCAGCACCTCGTTATCCTTGGGATCGAAGAATCCGCTGCCGCCGGCCGAGATCTGTCCGCGCGGCACTCCGCGGACGATGGCGGCCACCGACTTGATGGGCTGCGGCATCTCCGCGATGGCCGACCACTCCAGGAAGGAGCCGTTGCGGCGCAGTTGCGCCGTCAACGTACCCGGAGACTTCTGCTGGCCGCCCGCCCACACCAGTTCCGAGCAGTGAATTTCGAGTCCACCGCTGCTTTCCTCCACCGCCATCGACTGGCGATCGAGCCCATAGGTGTTCTCAAAGGTGTAAAGGCGGAACGAGAACTGCATTCCTTCGAACTCGACCGAGGGCTCGGGGAAGTCGAAGCTGAACTTCATGAAGCTCTCCCCGCGGGGCGGGACGAAGACGCCGCTCGTCGAGGTAAGGGGCAGGATGCGCTCTGCTGGTGTGGTGGGTTTGTCTGCAGCCGATGAAGGAGCTAACCCGTCGCGCTTCGAGCTGATGGGAGACAGGTAGCCGGCGCCCACCACCGCGGCGCTCTTCAAAAGATCACGTCGGGAGACTGTTCCGCTCATGACCGTACCGCCGGAGGATCCACCGGTGTAGGCAGTTCGTGCCAGATCTCGACCTCGTATCCATCCGGGTCAGTAAAGAAGACGTAAGGCTCGCCAGGGCAGAACTCGCCTTGGCTTAGAATCTTTCCGCCCGCATCCTCCACAGACCGGACCGCCGCGGTGATGTCTGCAGGATCGACAAGACGGAAACCGAAGTGTGCTACGCCGCCGGACTGGCCCGCGCCAGTCGCTTTTTTCTCGAACACAAGCACGTCGTGGCTGCCCGGGGTCTGCGCCTGAACGAAGTCCTCTTTCTGATACACCGGTACCATACCCAATACCTGCTTATAGAACCGTAATGATCGCTCAGGGTCCCGAACCGCAAGTGCAATGTGCGTCAGGCCGTGTGTCCTGACCACTGCCACCTCCTTATCAGGGCATCCTACAGAACGCAGGCCGGAGTCTTCTAGACTGCGGTCGCAGCAAGCTTCCAGTAGACGGCATAGCGCTGGCCCGAGACTTTGTAGAGCGGCACCAACGTGGTGCTGGCGCGCTGGCCGGTGCTGCGAAAGGTGAGGGGTTCTCCGGCGGGCTCAACCCAGGCCGCTAGTTCCTTGGAGGACGAAACGATTTCGGGCACCTGCACCGGCTCGCCTGAAGGCGCCGTGTCATATCCGGGATAGGTGAACGCCTGGTCGAGGCCCTGATTTCCAAGCTGACCGGCCAGCACCAGCGGCCCGTACATCACAGCTTGCAACGTTTCGTCGTCCGGCATGGCCTCGATACGCAGGCTCATGGGCAGGCTGACCTCGAGGCGATCCCCGTCCTTCCAAGTGCGGGTTACGGTCAGGTAGCTCGACGGACTCGCGAAGACCGATTGGGGCTCGCCGTTGATCTTCAGGCTGCCGCCGCGCGCGACCCAGTACGGCACCCGGAGGCGGATCGGCATTTCGACGGGCTTGGTGGCGCTGATGATCAGGGTCGTGCCTTCCTGCTGCGGGAAGTTGGTCTCCTGGCGCAGCTTGATGCCCTTTTCCGGCCAGCTCAGCTCCGAGGCGATGAACAGGTTGACGTACAGTCCCTGGCCATCGTGGAAGTAAATGGTGTCCGGAAACTTGGCGAATTCCTCGGCGCCCGTCCCCGTGCAGCACCAGAAGGAATCCCAGGCCGAGTTGTAATACTTCCAGTAGCCGCCGCCCAGCGGCAAAAAGTAACTCTTCAGACCCTGCGCATCCTGCGTGCCGATACGGTGGTTGTAAAGCGTGCGCTCGTAATAGTCCATGGCCCGCGGATCGGCCGTCCAGCCGAAGATGTGCCGGGTGAGTTTGAGCATGTTGTAGGCGCAGCAGCATTCCTCGGTGTCGCGATCCAGTTCGCTCGCGAGCTTGCCGGGGTCGGTGCGCCAGAACTCATAGTTGCTGGTACCGCCCGTGCAATAGGCGCGCTCGTTCGTAATCTGTTGCCAGAAGAAGGCAGCGATGTCGTGGTAGCGGGGCTCTGCCGTCAACTCGTAGCGCCGTGCGGCCCCGATCACTTGCGGGATATGAGTATTAGCGTGGAGACCTTTCAGCTCATCGCGATGATTGGCCAGCGGGTCCAGGAACATGGTCTTCTCGAACCGGCCCGCCAGGTACAAGTACTGCCGCCTGCCCGTCACCGCATAGAGATTGCACAGCACTTCGTTCATCCCGCCGAACTCGGTCTGCAGGATGCGCTGCATGTGCTCGTCGCTGATACTCTCGCACCAGTGCCCCACCCAGCCCGCCATGCCCTCGGCCGTTTGCAGCGCCTGGTCGTTGCCGCAGTAAAGATACATGTCCAGGTGACCGGCCATGATCTTGTGGTACGTATAGAAGGGCGCCCACACTCGGCGGCCCTCGCGCAAGCGGTCAAACAGCTCCACCGGGTAGGCGCTCAGGTAGCCGTCCTGATTCTTCTCCTGGCACTTTGCCAATTCCGTCACTAGGTCGTTACCCCTGGCCTTGAGCTGGTCCTCACCGGTCGAGGCGTAACCGAGCGCCAGAGCGGAAAGAACGTGCCCGCCCGCGAAGTGACCACGCAGCTCGCAATCGGGCTTTTCCCAGCCGCCGAGGGGCTCCGCCGAAGAAGCAATGCCCGATGTCAGCCGGAAGGTGTGCAGGAGGCGGTCCGAAGGCAGAGAGTGCAACCATTGGTTATTGATGGCCATGGCCTGTTTGAAAGGACCGTCCAGCAGGCGCACCTGCTCGATCGCAAAAGGCTCCACCTTCCAGGTCACCTTTTCCCGGCCTGCGATCTTGACTCTCTGCTCCCGCCGGCCCTGGCCGCTGGGGCCTTCCTGGGCGCGCAGCGTGTCGATCACGGGATCCTGCGGGGTGGCACCCGCGGCGATCCTCGGCATGAATGAGGCTCCGACGGCCGTTGCCGCCGTGGCAACAAACTTTCTCCGGCTGAGGCGGCGGTGAGAGACAGGTGAAGGGGTCATGGGAGTGAACCTCCTGGCTGCGCGTGGTGGACAAGCGTCGTGGTGCTCGGCCCGCTTATTGCATCCATCATCGTATCCGTTTCACGTGTACTGCAAGCCCAAGGAGGCTGTCAAGTACTCTTTATATTGCGCCCCAAGAGCGAGATGCAGGTCTACGTGCGCGCCCAACCCGACGGCCACTTTGCAGCTCAGGCCAGGAACCTGACGCGTCAGACGGAGTCTTCCGGGCGGTCCACCCGGCAACTAGTCGGGTCCCCCAACCTGAGGCTGCGAAGCCCAAAGATGGCCCACAGCCAGTTCTCAGCGTGCCGTCACGTCCGGAAAGGCCTTCGGCACAATTCCGGCACCCTCCTTCACCGTAACGATCTGATCGGCGGCAACGTTCTCGCTCCTGGTGACCGCACCGCTCGGCCAGCGGATCTCGATGGAATCCACCTTGGCGTGGCTTCCGAGCCCGAAGTGCAGGCGCGAATCCTGCGCGGACTGGTAACTCATCCCGCCCTTGCGCTGGTCATACTGCACCCGGTCACCCGCCGTCAACTTTACCCTGGCCCCCACGCCATCTCGATTGGAGGGGGTACCGATCAGGAGAATCTGCAACCAGTGGGCGCTGTCGCCGCCACCCGGATCGTTGCGGAGAAGTTGCGGGGCCTGGCCGTTGTTGCTCACCAGAATGTCAAGGCGGCCGTCGTTATTGAAATCGCCGATGGCAGCGCCCCGGCTCACACGCGGCACCGTGAAGTCCGGCCCCAGCCGGTCGCTGACGTCCTCGAAGACGCCGCGGCCGGTGTTACGAAACATGAGCTTCGGTTGGGCGTAGCGTGTCCCGGCATGCACCAGCTCGATGTTGTCGAGGATGTGCCCGTTGGCCATGAAAAGGTCCCGCGCGCCGTCATTATCGTAGTCCATGAAGCGCGTCCCGAAACCGCTCAGATGGAAGGTGGAATAGGCAAGCTTGGCGGGAAAGGTGGCGTCGTCAAAGGTGCCGTCACCCAGGTTGCGGTAAAAGCGCGCCTGCTCGAAATCAAGGTGAGTCACCACCAGATCGAGCCGACCGTTGCCGGTGGCGTCGGCAGCGTCCGTGCCCATGCCGGCCTCGGTCTTGCCGTCGCCGCTGACCGCCACGCCGGCCAGGTAACCCACTTCGCGGAAAGTCCCATCCCGGTTGTTGTGGAGGAGGAAATTCTCCATGGAATCGTTGGCGATGAAGATGTCCTGCCAGCCGTCATCGTCGTAGTCGAAGGTCACCACCCCCAGGCCATTCCCGGGCTTCGCGCCCACGCCTGAGGACTTGCTGACGTCCGTGAAAGTGCCGTCGCCATTGTTGTGATAGAGGGTAGGCGTCTGGCCGTGATAGACGTCGGGATGGCAGTAGCCGCGGTAGCCGGGCCGATGTTCGCCACACCATTTGTTGTTGTCCGGAGACCAATCCACATAGTTGGCGATCACCAGATCGAGCCGACCGTCGTTGTCATAGTCGAACCAGGCGGCGCTCGATCCCCACTTACCCTGGTTCGCGACCCCAGCCTTGGCCGTGACGTCGGTGAAGGTGCCGTCGCGGTTGTTGTGATACAGAACGCACCGGTCATACCCGAGGACGAAAAGGTCTGGGAAGCCGTCGTTGTCGTAGTCACCGACCGCCACGCCCATGCCGAACAGGCTCTCGGCCGCCACGCCAGCCTTGACCGTGACGTCCGTGAACGTGCCGTCGCCGTTGTTACGATAGAGCGCGCTGCGCAAGGGCTGCTTCGGTGTGTAGAGCCGGGTGGCGGCGCCGTTCACCAGGTAGAGATCGAGCAGGCCGTCCTGGTCGAAGTCGATCCAGCCGCAGCCCGATCCCATGGTCTCGATCAGGTATTTCTCGGGCGAGGCGGCGTTGTCGTGCCGGAAGGTGATACCGGCCCGGGCGGCCACGTCCACGAAGGTGGCTTTGCCGGAAGGCGCGGCCCGGGCGGTGGACGCGGTTGCGCTCGGCCCCTTGGCCGTTGACCTGCCGGGAGCGACCTGGCGTTCGAGCGAGGACGCCGAACGGGCGTGAACCCGTGGCCCGCAGGCTACCATTGCGGCAGCAGCTTTCAGCCACTCCCGTCTGGAAAATTGGGTATGCCGGTCCATATTCCGTACGTTCCAGCGCGCCGCCGCCCGCCCTGGCCAGCCATGGTGTACTATATCGCGCTTGAGGTTGGCCGGCGGGACGGCTCCTGAGCCGAAGCGCCTTGCCGCCGTTTGTCTGCTCCCGGAGGCACGTCGAATGAATCGCCTTCCCGCAAATGTTGAGAAGAGCCCCGCCGCGTGTCGCGCGGCCCTGAGAACGGGCTTATCTCTGGCCTTGCTGGTCCTGCTGTTCAGTACGCCTTTGTCTACCCAAGTCCTGAAGGCTCAGGGCACGCTCACGCCCGAGCTGGACGGCACGCTACGGCGCATTTTTCTCGCGAAGGAATTCTCCGCCAAGTCCTTCGGCCCGGCCCGCTGGCTCGAGGACGGAAAAGCGTACGTGACGGTCGAGCCCTCCTCCATCAAGGGACCGTCCGACATCGTCCGCTATGACACCTCGACCGGCAAGCGCGAGGTCCTCGTTTCCGGCTCCCAGCTCGTTCCGGCGTCGGCCAAGGCTCCGCTCGAGATTGAAGACTATGCCTGGTCGGAGGACATGAAGCGTCTGCTGATCTTTAGCAACTCCACCCGGGTCTGGCGGCAAAATACGCGCGGCGACTACTGGGTTCTCGACCGGCCCACGGGGACGTTGCTCAAGCTGGGCGGCGACGCACCTGCATCAAGTTTGATGTTCGCTAAGTTCTCGCCTGATGGCTCCAGGGCCGCTTTTGTGCGTTCGAATAACCTCTACGTCGAGGACCTGGCGACGGGCCAGATCACCCAACTCACCCGGGACGGCTCCGAGTCCATCATCAACGGAACCTCGGACTGGGTCTACGAGGAGGAATTTGACCTTCGCGACGGATTTCGCTGGAGCCCGGACGGCAAGCGCATCGCATACTGGCAGTTCGACACCAGCGGAGTACACGATTTCCCGCTTCTGTACAACACCGGCGGCCCGCACCACGTGGTCACCCACATCCCTTATCCGCAATATGGAGTCTACCCGCACATTCAGCACTACGCGTACCCGCAACCCGGCACCACCAACTCCGCCGTTCGCGTGGGCGTGGTGAGCGCCGGCGGAGGATCGACCCAATGGATAAACGTGCCCGGCGATCCGCGCAACAACTACATCGCGCGGCTGGAGTGGGCCGGAAACTCCGACGAGCTGGTGCTGCAGCATCTGAACCGCTTGCAGAACACCAACGACGTGCTGTTGGCCAATGCCGGCCCGGGTGCTGTACAGCAGCTTTATCGCGACCAGGACAGCGCTTGGGTCGACGTGGTGGACGATCTGCGCTGGCTTCATGGCGGCCAGGATTTTCTGTGGATCAGCGAGCGCAACGGGTGGCGGCAGGCCTACGTCATCCCGCGTCATGGAGGCGAGGCGCGCCTGGTGACCCACGGAGACTTCGACGTGATCGGCGTGGAGGGAATCGATGCCAAGGAGGAATGGCTGTATTTCATCGCTTCGCCCCAGAACGCGACCGAGCGCTATCTCTACCGGTCGCGCCTCGACGGCAGCGGCCGGCCCGAGCGCGTGACGTCGGCGGATTCCCAGGGCACTCACTCCTACCAGATGTCTCCCGATTGCACCTGGGCGTTTCACACTTATTCGACCTTCGATAAGCCGCCCGTGACGGACCTCGTGCGATTGCCCGGTCACTCCGTTGTTCGAACGCTTGAGGACAACTCCGAGCTGCGGTCCAAGATCCAGCCGCTGATCCCTGGGCCGCCCGAGTTCTTCAAGGTGGACGTTGGAGGCGGCGTCACCCTTGACGCCTGGATGATCAAGCCTCGCGGCTTCGACGCGGCCCGGAAGTATCCCCTGCTGATCTATGTCTATGGCGAGCCGGCGGGACAGACCGTGCTTAATGAATGGCTCGGGCCCCAGACCCTCTTTCATCGCGCCCTTGCCGACCAGGGCTACCTGATCGCCAGCCTCGACAACCGCGGCACGCCGGCTCCTCGCGGGCGCGCCTGGCGCAAGGTGGTGTACGGTTCGGTAGGAGTGCTTTCGTCCCAGGAACAGGCCGCCGCCTTGAAGGAGTTGGAGCGCACGAGGCCCTATATTGACCCGTCGCGGGTGGCGGTGTGGGGCGCGAGCGGAGGCGGGACCAACACGCTCAATCTCATGTTCCGCTCGCCGGACCTCTACAAGGTGGGGATGGCGGTGGCGCCAGTGCCGGACCAGCGTCTTTACGACACCATTTACCAGGAACGTTACATGGGTCTGCCGCAAGACAACGCCGACGGTTATCGCAGCGCCTCGGCCATCAACTTCGCCGACGGGCTGGGCGGCCACCTGCTGATCGTGCACGGCTCCGGCGATGACAACGTTCACTACCAGGGCACGGAACTGCTCCTCAACCGCCTGATCGAGCTCGGTAAGCAGTTCGACTTCATGGAGTATCCCGGCCGCACGCACGCTTTGTCGGAGGGCGAAGGGACATCCTATCACCTGCGCGCCCTGCTGGCCCGATATCTGGAGGAGCACCTGCCGGCGGGTCCGCGTTAGGATAGCAGCGGGGCGCTTGTGCGTTGGGAAGTAAAAGGGAGTATTGTTGCCGACTTTTAAACTCTGAACGGGGACATTCTCCCCAGGCGTCGTTTTGAGGCCGACTCGTGAGCCTCGCAACGCCTTGATTTCACGGGCGCTTCTTTCTGAAAACTTAGCTTTCGTCAGACGTAGGGGCCAAGCACATGAGAGGTCGAGGAGGGCGAGGCTATCGCGGACGATCGTGCACGTACCATTCCCTCCCAAATGGACTGACTCTAGAGAAATCCAGGAGTAAGGGCGCAACACGCTCTTTGTAAGTGCCTGCTGAGGCATCCTCAATCCAGCGGATGTCGTACCGGACGCGCTCCGCCCCATTGGACCATCGGCAGGCGAGACGGCCCGTCTCCTGCTGCCACAACCTCTTCATTGCCCTGACCTCCTCCGTGTCGGCAATTGTCTCTACCGGCAGCGTACGCCCGATTCCGCGATGTGTCCAGCCCAGGTCACTCCTCAGAGAGGAGAGGGATTCACGGGCTTTCGCCCGAGACAGCGCGGTAGGGAGACGCGCTCAGCCCTTTCGTTGCAGAGTGAGGTGAGTGTCCTGTTCCCGGTGGTTTGAATTCTTGAGTCCCAGTAGCCCTTGGGATATCTTCTTTTGCCAGAAAAGGAGACAACCATGCCACAAAAACGACTGATCAAATGTGTTTTGGGTGGTTTGATCATCTTGGGTACTTTGACCCGTGCGGATACCTCTGTGCCGAAAAGGGGGGCAATTGACGACAGTGCCACTGGAGATTGCACCAGCCAACAGCAGGGTGTTTGTCCGGCCGCTGAGGTGAGAGCCAGTATCCTCTGAGCCAATACACCGTCTTCGGTGGCCAGGACACTTGCTCTTGCCAAAGCGCGAAACGGTATACCGTAAAGGTGCAGTGTACTAAACCGGATGGGACGAAGTTCGAGGTGCAAAAGCCCTGCTATATCAAGCACGCCTTGATGTCAGGTAAAGAGTGCGGCACGTTCTGTCAACCCACCGGCAACGCTTGCGCAGGAGACCCTGACCCTGGTTGCCAGTAGTGACTGCGAGAGAGTACGTCACAAAGATGGATTCGGCTTTCGCGCGAACGACTGTGCTCTAGTAAAGCTGCCCTCTTTGTTGCAGCGTGAAGTACAGGTAGAAGGTTGGGGTGCGTTGCCAGAAGAACTGGTAGTTGATCTGGCCCAGCACCAGGCCGTCCGCAACTTTTCTCACATCATCGACCAGGCCTCGAAGTGAACCTGCTATGCTGTAGTCGAGCTTGAGACAGGGCGCGCCGTCGATGCGGGCGGCGCCCAGGTAAGTTCGAAATGCATAACGCGTGGTGGGATTGTTGCTGAACAGATTGATGCCGTGGCTGGACGCCTCCGCGGGCGATGCCGCAAAGAAGCGCTTGCCCAGCCAGGAGCGGAACGTCCATCGAACCCACGTTTTCATTAGCCAGCATGCTTGCGGGTTCCACGCCAGAAAGACGCCGCTGGTGTCGCCGGTCATCTCCTCCAAGTTGGGTGCCGTGCCTGCGCCAAAATAGGAGTGCAGCTCCTCAAAAGAGCGGGCCTGCAGGTTGTCAAAGGTCGCTGCCGGAAGCATAAGGATGGCCTTTCCCGTTCTGAGGCACGACCGCCCCTTCCTTTCGAGAACGGCGCTTACTACGCAGCGAGGTGAGAGTAGAGTGAGCTTTTGACACCAGGCCTAGCCCCCTCCTCAGGGGAGGAGGGGGATTCGGCCCGCTATGTAGCGAACAGGTTCCGCAAAACGAACATGACGTTGGCGGGCCGCTCCGCCAGGCGCCGCATGTACCAGGGAAACCAGTAGCTGCCATAGGCGATCAGCACCACGGATTTCCAGCCTTCGTGCGCCAGGCGGTATTGTTCCTCCCGTTGAATTCCGTACAGC
>DATDGR010000147.1:0-25930 GCA_036521995.1 Terriglobia bacterium
ATCACATCCGATAATATTCATGGTCGGCTCCTTTCCCGGCCAGCCTTGGTCGTGGACAACCCCAAGTCTACCGGCGATCCGGAGCCGACGCCGTTATCTAATCAGATCCGGCGTTCGAGGCTGCGGCCTTTCCCGTCCCTCGAGGGAAAAGCCGAGGACCTTCAGGACAGGTAGTTCTGTTAAGGTCAATTTCAACGTCCGCTCCCTTCCCTTTTCGGAGGCGTAATGCGAGCCTGGGCCATCGTAGTCGCGTCTCCCGACCGAGAGCCACGATGACCAGGTCGTTTCTTTTTGAATGCAACTATAGGCAGCAACGACCGGCGCGTCCCCGCCAGCCGGGCGGGCAAAGCCGAGCATTTTTGCAATCAAAGAGGCATGACCCCGGCGGCATCGCTAACTCGCGAGCCAAGGCCGCAAGGTACGCCAGCAGTGCCTCTATGAAAGCGAATAAGTCAAATGTGTGCAATTATTGCTCACTTCTCGAGGCGCTTGTCAACTAGCTAAGGTCAGTTGGAACCCTGCTTGCCCGCCCCGACCTCCCGCCCGTTCGGCTGCTAAACCTTCCTCTGTCCGATTTCGGACACCTGATCGCGTTCCCGAACATACCAGCGCACAAGACACCACCGAAGGTATAGGTTAAGTCTATCCATATCAGTTAGATATTGGAGTCTAAACCGCTGGCAGTGCGTTTGCACTGGGTCTGTCGGAGGCAAATTCTTTATGGACATTCCGCGGAAGTCGGCAGCTCGAGCACGCCGTATCCGCCTGGCAATCTACATCGGACTGTTGTTGATCGCAATTCCGCTAGTCACTTGGGGGCTTTCAAGGCTGAAACCGGCTGCGCCCTCCGTGGACGGGGGTACCGTTTGGCGGGACACTGTGAAGCGCGGCCCTATGGACTTGCAGGTGAGGGGTTTAGGGACGTTGGTGCCCTACGACATTCATTGGATATCGGCCATCACGGCCGGAAGGGTCGCCCAGCGGCTGATGCTGGCAGGCACGCCAGTTAAGGCAGATACCGTGATCATGGTGCTGTCGAACCCCGATCTGGAGCAGCAGACCCTGAACGCGGAATGGGCGCTTAAACAGGCTGAGTCTGACTACAACAGCCTGAAGGAGCAACTGCAGAACCAGGTGTTGGACCAGCAGGCGGTCGCCGCCACGGCCAAATCCGACTATCTGCAGGCCAAGCTGCAGTCGGAACGCGACGCCGAGATGGCCAAACTCGGTCTGGGACCACAACTTACGGCTGATCTCTCCAAAGCCAAGGCTGACTCCGAGACTACGCGCAGCCAGATCGAAACCGACAAGGTGGCCGTGCTGGAAAGCTCGGTGAAGGCGCAACTGGTGGCCTCGCAGGCCAAGATCGAACAGCTCAAGGCGCAGTATCAGCTTCAAAAGAATCAGCTTGACTCACTGCAGGTGCGGGCCGGCATCGACGGGATTCTGGAGGAGCTCGACGTGGAGGTGGGCCAGCAGGCGGCACCTGGCACCCTGCTCGCCAAGGTGGCAGATCCAAATAAACTCAAGGCAGAGTTGAAGATAGCTGAGACTCAGGCCAAAGACGTTCAGCTCCTTCAGACGGCGGAGGTCGACACGCATAACGGCGTGGTTCCCGGCCATGTGATTCGCATTGACCCTTCGGTGCAGAACGGGACCCGGACCGTCGACGTGCAGCTGGACGGGCCGCCCCCAAGAGGTGCTGTGCCTGACCTGAGCGTAGACGGCACCATCGAGATCGAGCACCTGGACAACGTGCTTCACGTCGGCCGGCCGGCCTTTGGTCAGCCAGAGAGCACTGTCAGCCTGTTCAAAGTGAGCCCGGACGGCAAGGAGGCCGCACACGTCCAAGTGAAACTGGGTCGCACGTCGGTAAACGAAGTCGAGATAACACAGGGACTTAACTTGGGCGACACGGTGATTCTTTCCGACATGTCGCGCTGGGATGGGTTCGACCGGATCAGGCTGGAGTGAAGCCAGCAGAATCAGCCGGATCGGCCATCGAGTCGATCTCGATGGCCCCGATCATTCAATCACTCGATCAGCGATTAAGGAGGGGGCTATGCCGAAGCAGGAGCATTTACGGGAGATCGTGATGGGTGAACTCGATCCTGAACGCCTCAGGCAGCGGACCGCGGAGGGCTGGAAGCTGGTCGCGGTGGAGTGGCAGCGCGAAGTAGAAGGAGCAGGTGAGGCCGAGGACAGGTCGGCGGAAGAGGTGCCTTTCGGGATGATGGTGGCTGAGGATTGTTTCCACCTGGTTGAGAACCCGAAAGAACGAGAAGCGCTCGTACTGATGATGGACTTAATCGTTCAGGACCACCCTCTGTCTCACGTGGCGCGCGAGCTGAACTTGAAAGGCTTTCGAACCCGAAAGGGCAACCTTTGGAGCCAAGTGTCGGTGTTCAATATGCTGCCCCGCCTGGTGGATGTCGGACCGCGAATCTTTTCCAGTGAAGATTGGGAGGCGCGCCGAAAGCGCTTGCTGACCATCCGGCGCGTCAGTTGATCGGCAAGTCGCGGAGAAGATCAACATGCAGACCTTGCTTCAGGACCTGCGCTACAGCCTGCGCATGCTGGCGAAAAATCCAGGCTTCACCACCGTCGCCCTCCTTACTCTGGCACTTGGCATCGGGGCCAACACTGCCATCTTCAGTGTAGTCAACTCAGTACTGCTGCGACCGCTGCCCTACCGCCAGCCCGAGAAGCTCTTGCTGCTGGCGGAGTCGCGCAGTCAAGGCGACGCAGCCTTCCAGGACTCGTCTTATCCGGACTACGGGGACTGGAACCGGCAGCAGCAGAGCTTCGAGTCGCTGGCAGGCTACATTGGAGACGGATTCACCTTTGCGGGAAGCGGTGAACCGGAGGTCCTCCTGGGCGCTCGCGTAACCGCAAACTTCTTCGCGACCTTGGGAATTAAGCCTGCACTAGGGCGCGACTTTGTTTCTGGTGAAGACCGGCCGAGTGGCGGTGCCCATGTCGTCATCCTGAGCCATGAGTTTTGGCAGCAGCGCTTCGGATCCAATCCCGGCGTGATCGGCCAAGCGATCCGCCTGGACGGCGACAGCTATTCTGTCATCGGGGTGCTGCCCCACGACTTCGAATTTGCGCCTACCAACTCTCCACCCGTATGGGTACCCCTCAGTCCCCCCCCTGACATGGCGACTCGACGAAACCTGCGCTGGATGCACGTGATCGGCCGTCTCAAACCGGGAGTACCCCTGACGCAGGCCCTGGCTGAAATGCAGGCTATCAACGCGCGGCTGGCTTTAGCCTATCCGCAGGAGAACGGAGCCATCCACGTCGTGGCGAGGACGCTGCGCGAGCAAATTGTGGGCGAGGTTCGCCCGCTTCTACTGGTCTTGTTGGCGGCCGTCGGCCTGGTGCTGCTGATTGCCTGCGCCAATGTGGCCCACCTGCTGCTCGCTCGCAGCGCCGTTCGCAGGAGGGAAATCGCGATCCGGATGGCGCTCGGAGCGGGGCGGTCTGCATTGCTGAAGCAGTTTCTCACCGAGAGTCTGTTGCTCGCTTTCGTCGGCGGAGCGCTCGGTCTGCTCAGTGCCCTCTGGGGCGTAAAACTGATGGTGGCGGCCGTTCCGAAGCCGGAGCTCGAGGGCATGCCTTATCTGGGTTCCGTCAGGACGGATCCGACCGTGCTTGCCTTTGCGTTCCTGGTGGCCGTCACCGCTGGAATCCTGTTTGGTCTGGCGCCCGCCCTCGAAATATCACGTACCGATGTGAATCAAAGCCTGAAGGATGAGTCGAGGGGCTCTGCGGGATCTGCCACTTCCCGGCTGCGCGACGGTCTGGTGGTAGCCGAGATGGCGTTCGCCTTAGTACTGGTGCTAGGCGCTGGGCTTTTGCTGAAGAGCGTGAACGCCCTCCTGCATCAGGACCCCGGATTCCGGGCAGACAACCTGCTTACCTTCCAGATCGACCTTCCTCAAAGCTCTTACAAAGACGATCCGGCCGCGGTCGCCTTCGAGCAGCGATTCAGCGAGCGGCTCCGGAGCCTGCCCGGAGTTCAGGGCGTAGCCACAGTCAGCAAGCTCCCCTTGACCGGAAATGGCAACACGATTCGGTTCGTTGTCGAAGGAAGACCCACGGCTCAAGGTCACGAGGATGAGTCAAACATCTGCACCGTCACAGCCGGTTACTTCGACGTGATGAAGATTCCTCTCACCAAGGGCCGTCTTCTTGCCCCCACAGACAAAGCTGACGCCCCGCAGGCCATCCTCGTGAACCAGGCGTTCGCCAAGCGTTACTTTTCGGGCGGAGATCCGGTTGGGAAGCGTGTCCGGTTCACCTTCTCGGCCAGCCAGCCTTTCAGGGAAATCATAGGAGTAGTGGGTGATGAAAACGCCGACCAGCTTGGCTCAGTCATGCTGCCCATCCTTTATACACCGTTCTTACAGGAACCTGGCAGCGGCTTCGATTACGTGGTGCGAGCGGCCGGCAAGCCGGAGAATCTGATCACCCCGATCCGCCGCGCTCTGCAAGACGAAGACGCCGCTCTCCCGATGATCGAACCCCAAACCATGGAGCAGGTTATCGCTCAGTCTCGGGCGGTCTTCCTGCGCCGCTACCCCTCCTATCTCATTAGCAGCTTCGCCGCGCTCGCTGTGGTGCTGGCGCTGGTGGGGCTTTACGGTCTGATCTCGTTCTCCGTTGCCCAGCGCGCGCGTGAGATAGGAATCCGGATGACGGTCGGGGCGCAATCGCGCGACGTACTGCGATTGGTCCTCGGCCACGCTATAAGGCTGGCGCTGTTGGGTGTGGTAGCCGGCGTAGCCGTCGCACTGGCTGCGGTCCACCTGATCTCAAGCTTGCTTTTCGGAGTCAGCCCGGCGGACCCCGCGGTCTTCGCCGCGGTTGGGGTTCTGTTTACGGGAGTTGCTCTGGTTGCGAGCTACGTGCCTGCTCGGCGGGCAACCAAGGTAGACCCGTTGGTGGCGCTACGATGCGAGTGAAAGAAGGAACTTGGATGACACGATGGAACGCGGTGAGGGTTCCGATCGTAGGCCAGTATGGAAACACTAACTGAGGAAATCGTGAGTGGCTCTGACATCACGCCTGCGCGGCTTCTGATTGCCGATGACCAGCCTGCCGTGCTCGACGCCCTGCGGCTGCTGCTCAAGCACGAGGGGTACGAGATCGAGGCTGTAAATTCACCCGCGGCCGTCCTGGCCCCCCTCGCTACCGGACCGTTCGATGCGCTGCTGGTGGACTTGAATTACGCCCGGGACACGACTTCGGGCCAGGAAGGTCTGGACCTCGTGGCCCGCGTGCAGGAGATCGACGACACGCTGCCCATCGTAGTGATGACTGCCTGGAGCAGCGTACCACTGGCCGTCGAGGCCATGCGCCGCGGTGTTAGAAACTTCGTGGAGAAGCCCTGGAACAACGACGCCGTGCTCCGGATCCTCCAGGAGCAGGTGGGCAAGGCCCGGGAGGAACGCAGACGCCGGCGCCTTGCCGACGAGGAGATGGCACTGGCCCGTGAAACCGAGCGGGGCCTGCTTCCGCGGGAGATTCCCGACGTGCCGGGATACGAGATTTGCGGCGTCTGGCAGCCCGTCTTGGTTCTAGGCGGCGATTACTTCGACGCCCGCAAAGTGGAGGAGGATCTTCTTGCCCTCAGCATCGCTGACGTGGCGGGCAAAGGCACGCCGGCCGCCCTGCTGGTCTCGAATCTGCAAGCGGCCGTTCGGGCCTCGGGCGCGGCCGACGTACCGCCAGGCGAACTCTGCCGGCGGGTCAACAGACTGATGCGCGGAAGTCTGGGCCGGGACAAGTTCGTAACCTTCTTCTATGCCTTGCTGGACGGCCCGCGCCGACACCTCACCTATTGCAACGCCGGTCACAACGCCCCCATCCTCGTTCGCTCCCGAGGGTCGGTGGAGCGGCTGCCCCATGGGGGCGTCGTCCTTGGACTCTCGTCTGAGGCTGAGTACGAACAGGCAAGTGTGGAACTTGGACCGGGCGATCGGTTGCTTCTTTTCACCGATGGCCTGACTGAAGCCACCAGCTCGTCTGGCGAAGAGTTCGGAGAAGAGCGCCTCATCGAGATCGCAGTGGGAAGCCGTCATTTGGGTGCCAAGGCCCTTCAGGAAAGGGTGCTGACGGCGGCTTGCGGCTTTAGCAGCAGGTTCGAGGACGACGTCACGCTGGTGGCGGTGGCGGTGCTGTAATTCGGCGATTGAGAGCCAACTCGGGGGTGGAATATGGGGACCTTGCTGCAAGACCTGAAATACGGTTTGAGGATGCTGGCGAAGAATCCGGGCTTCACGGTTGTCGCCGTGCTGACGGCCGCGCTCGGCATCGGCGCCACTACGGGTATTTTCAGTGTGGTGAACGCTGTCCTGCTTCGCCCCCTGCCTTACGCGCACCCGCAGCAACTGGTACGCATCTACACGGAGTTCCCCACCTTTCCTCACGGCGGTCTGCGCAAGTTCTGGACCTCGGCGCCGGAGTACTTCGACTTGAAGAGGGATACTCGATCCTGGGCTTCCCTCGACGCTTGGGTCAATACGGGTGCGAACATCGGAACCACGACGCCGCTTCGAGTAACAAATTCCTACGTCACCGGTGGCCTTCTGAGGGCTTTGGCGGTCGCCCCTCTCCGAGGAAGGCTCATCGCCCCTTCCGATGATCTGCCTGGTGCACCTTTGGTGGTGGACATCTCGTACGGACTTTGGCAGCGGGCCTTCGGGGCAGAGCCGGGCATCGTAGGCCGCGAAACTCTATTCAACGGGGCGAAGTGTACGGTCATTGGCGTCATGCCCAAAGACTTTCATTTCCCGCCCGGAGAAGTTGACCCCCCTGAAGTCTGGGTGCCGCTTCAGCTTGACCCGGCAAAGCCCGGCGATCGGGGCTCACACAATTTCTATCTGTTAGGGCGCCTGAAGCCCGGCGTAACACCCCCGCAGGCCCAGGCGGAATTCGCCAGCCTGGTGCGCGCATGGGGCGAGAGGGGCTCGGCCAAAGATCATCACTTTGACCCCAAGAACCACACCATTGTCAGTTACCCCTTGCAGGACGAGGTGGTCGGCGGCGTGCGTCCCGCCCTGCTGATGCTGCTCGGCGCTGTGGGATTTGTGCTGCTCATTGCGTGCAGCAACGTGGCCAGCCTGCTACTGGCTCGCGCCGAGGCGCGCGAGCAGGAGGTGACGATTCGCAGCGCCCTGGGAGCGGGCTGGCGCCGGTTGCTGCGGCAGTTCGTCACGGAGGGCGTGACGCTGGCGGTCTTCGGAGCTGCTGCCGGTCTGATTCTGGCTGAAGCAGGGTTAGGGTTGATCAAGGCCACGAACGACGGAAGCATTCCTCGTCTGGGTGAGATAGGGATCGATGCCAGTGTGCTGGGGTTCGCTTTGCTGGTCTCAGTTGTTACCGGTGTTCTATTTGGGATGACGCCGGCCTTGCACTTGAAACTGGGGGATCTTCATGACCGTCTGAAAGCTGCCGGCGGGAGGGTGGCAGGGTCTGGCGGAGCGGAGCGGTTCCGTCGCTGGCTCGTGGTTGGCCAGCTCGCTCTCGCCTTAATGCTCCTGATTGGCACAGGGCTCATGGTGAGGGCCTTCTGGAAGCTGCAGCAAGTCGACGTCGGTCTGAATCCTAATGGCGTCATGACCATGAGGGTCGATCTTCCCGGCGCGGTTTACAAAGGTAACGCCGCCATCGACGGTTTTTGGCTTCGACTTCAGCAACGTGTTGCCACCTTGCCCGGCGTGCGGTCCGCCAGCCTTGCCTCGGGCCTGCCTCCCGACCGGCCGCCTAACGAAAACGACACGAAGATTGAAGGATTCGTTCAGAAAACCGGTGGCCCCATCCAGAATGTGGATTTCTACCAGACGGTGAGCAACAACTACTTTCGGACGATGGGCATTCGCTTGATTGCAGGCCGGCTGTTGGACGAGCGTGACGGGCCGGGCGCGCCCAATGTCGCGGTCATCAACGAGACCATGGCGCGCACTTTCTGGGCCAATGATAGTCCCATCGGGCGCCGTATTCAGCCCGGATTCAGCGGCCCCTGGTGCACCATTGTGGGTGTGGTCGAAGATGTCAAAAACGCTGGTATCGACAAACCGACCGGCACCGAGCTTTACCTGCCTTTCAATCAGCCGCAGGGCTCAGGCAACAACAGCAACTACATCATCTTAAGCACGGCCGCCGACCCCGAGTCACTTGTGAACGCGGTCCGTAGCGTGGTACGCGACCTCGATCCGCAATTGCCGGTGTCTAAGGTCCGCAGCATGGACGACGTGATCAGGGCTGCGCAGGCGCGCCCGCGTTTTCTGACCGTACTGCTGACGGTTTTCTCGATCGTGGCCTTGATCCTGGCCGCGATTGGGCTCTACGGCGTAATCTCCTATGGTGTTTCCCAGCGTACGCAAGAGTTTGGCATCCGCATGGCCTTGGGAGCCCAATCGCAAGACGTGCTGCGGATCGTTCTGCGCCAAGGCATTCGTCTTGCAATTCTTGGGGTGGCAGGCGGGCTGTTGGGTTCTCTGATTCTCAGCCGCCTCATGAGGGGATTGTTGTACGGGATTCAGGCCACGGACCCAGGTACATTCGTCGCAGTGTCAGTGGCGTTGGCGGTTGTTGCGCTCCTGGCTAGCTATATCCCCGCCAGGCGGGCAACCAAAGTGGATCCGATGAAGGCGCTGCGGTATGAGTAGCAGTTGTGAACGGCTAATGCTTGGGCTCGATGGAATAGAACGATGACGACTCTGCTCAGCGATTTGCGTTACGGCCTCCGCATGCTGAGGCGGAATCCCGGCTTCGCCGCGGTGGCTGTCATCACGCTCGCACTCGGCATTGGTGCCAACACGGCTATCTTCTCTGTTGTTGATGGTGTGCTGCTCGATCCGCTGCCCTATACGCAGCCCGAGCGCCTCGTGGCCCTCTACACGCGGACGGCAGAGTTCGACCAGTCCTCCATTTCGTATCCGAATTTCCTGGACTGGGTACGGGACAATCGTTCCTTCTCCGCTCTGGCTGCTTATCGCGCCGACGATTTCAGCCTGACGGGGATGGGCGAGCCCGAACGGGTTCCGGTGGATATGGTTTCCGCCAGCTTTTTCCCGGTGCTGGGCGTTAAGCCAGTGATCGGTCGGACGTTCCTCCCGACCGAGGATCAAGCGGGCGCCGCGCCGGTGGCGCTGATCAGCAGCGGCTTCTGGAAACGAAAGTTTGGCTCCGCGCCTGATGCGGTCGGAAAAGCGCTCACCCTCAATGGCACGGCCTACACCATCGTCGGAGTCCTTCCTTCCGGCTTCACTTATATCGGCAACAATTTTCAACGCGGCGATGTGTACGTGCCCATCGGGCAGTGGAATGACCCCACTTTCCGTGACCGCCGCGCCGGCATGGGCATGGATGCTGTGGGCCGGCTCAAGCCGGGGGTGACCTTCCAGCAGGCAAATGAGGACATGAACGCAGAAGCGAGCCATCTGGCCGAGGCGTACCCCGACGCCGACCAAGGCACCGGCGTGACCTTGCTCCCGCTGAAGCAGAACGTGGTCGGCGAGGTGCAGCCGTTTCTCATCGTCCTGATGGCCGCAGTGGGCTTCGTACTCCTGATTGCTTGCGTCAACGTCGCCAACCTGTTGCTGGCGCGTTCTACGGCGCGGGGGCGTGAGTTCGCCATTCGGGCGGCGCTCGGCGCCAGCCCGGGTCGAGCCGTCCGCCAACTCCTCACCGAGAGCGTCGTCCTGGCCCTGGCCGGCGGAGCCTTGGGTTTGCTGCTGGCCTCCTGGGGACTCCAAGGGGCGCTGCGAGCGCTGCCCGAAGCGCTGCCGAGGACCGAGGGCATTCACCTTGACGGAAGGGTGATGTTCTTTACGCTGGCGGCTTCGCTGCTGGCCGGCATTCTGTTCGGCCTAGCGCCGGCCCTGAAGATCTCCCGGCCCAAACTCCACGAAACGCTTAAGGAGGGAGGCCGCGGCTCCAGCGGCGCCCGCCACGGCGCGCAGAGCGTCTTTGTGGTGGCGGAGTTGGCGTTGGCGCTCGTTCTGCTGGCCGGAGGCGGGCTCATGATTCGCAGTCTCGCCAGCCTCTGGGCGGTTGACCCCGGATTCGAGGCGCACAATATCCTGAGCTTCGCCACCTCCTTGCCGCCGCTCGGCTTGCCGGGGTCGATCCGGGCTGCATGGCTGCGAATTCATGACGACCTGAGCGCTCTGCCCGGTGTGGACGCCGTCTCGATTACGGTGGCGGCCAGGCCCATGCAGGGCGACTCCGAAGTGCCTTTCTGG
This sequence comes from Terriglobia bacterium, assembly GCA_036521995.1. Taxonomy (GTDB): domain Bacteria; phylum Acidobacteriota; class Terriglobia; order UBA7540; family UBA7540; genus Gp13-AA77. The sequence continues at coordinate 10,257 of DATDGR010000147.1, forward strand.
CTCGAAGGCCAGCCCAAGCCGGCCACGACGAACGAGATGAAGTCCACCCTCTTCTACATAGTTGAGCCGGACTATCTGAAGGTGATGCGGATTCCGCTCGAGCGGGGCCGTTTTCTAACCCTCCAGGACAACCAGCAGGCGCCGCTCGTCACCGTCATCGACCAGCAGTTTGCCCAGCTCTATTTCGGCGGCCAGAATCCTATCGGCCGACGCATCAACTTCGACATCATGAACACCAGTGCGGAGGTGGTGGGCGTAGTCGGGCACGTCAAGCAATGGGGCCTCGAAGAAGACGCTTCTTCGCCGATCCAGGCGCAGTGCTACTTCCCCCTCACCCAGATTGCGGACCGGTTCCTGCCCCTCATCGGCTCCAACCTGGGGGTGATGTTGCGCAGCGCCGCCTCGCCGTCGGCGCAGGCGGCCGCGGTGCGCCAAGCTCTGAGCCGGATCAATAGCCAGATGGTGATGTACGACATCAGGACCATGGACGGCATTATCTCCGACCGGCTGGCCGCGCGCCGCTTCGCCATGATGCTCCTGGGCGTTTTCGCGGCCCTCGCGCTGGTAATGGCGTGTGTCGGAATTTACGGCGTGATCTCCTATCTCGTCGGCCAGCGCACGCGTGAGATCGGCGTCCGCATGGCGCTCGGCGCCGGGCGGCGGGAGGTGCTGGGATTGATTCTGAGGGAGGCGGCAAGGATGGCGGTTCTGGGCGTCGCGATCGGGCTGGCGGCCACCTTGGTGCTCACGCGCCTGATGACAAGGCTGCTGTTCGGGATCAGCGCCCATGATCCGCTCACGCTCGTCGCGGTCGCGGGCCTGCTCACGGTGGTGGCGCTCGCCGCGTGTTACATTCCCGCCCGCCGGGCAACCAAGGTCGATCCCATGGTAGCGCTCAGGTACGAATGATTGTCGATTTTCGATTGATGATCGCCGATTGCATGAAGCGTTTGCCACCGAACCAGGAGAGTCGTTCTTTGCTTTCGGTGGGCAATTCTTCAGATTCGAGGTCTCCATGCGCGCGCTAACCCAGGATCTTCGTTACGCCCTCCGGATGCTCCGCCGGAATCCCGGATTCACAGCCGTGGCGGTCATCACACTGGCGCTCGGTATCGGGGCCAATACTGCGATTTTCAGCGTGGTGAACGCAGTGATCCTGCGGCCGCTACCGTATCCCCGTCCGAACGAGATGGTGCAGTTGACGGCGGCGTGGAAGGACGGCGGCGTCATCGATTCGTTTACGGTTCCCGAGTTTGAGTTCTACCGTGATCACGCGAACGCCTTTCAGGCATTTTCCGGGTTTCGAGGGGGTTCGGACCTCGAGATCAAGCGAAACAGCAGTTCCGAATGGATCAAATCGCTGCGCGTGACCGACGGATTCTTTAAGGCGTTGGGCGTCAACCCAGCACTTGGCCGCGGCATTCAGCGTGATGAGACCCGCCCCGGCAGCGCTCAAACTGTAGTGCTGAGTGATTTACTGTGGCGAGAGGCATTCGGCGCGGACCCGGCTGTGATCGGGCGACAAGTTCGAATGGGCGAGGACCCTTACACGGTGGTGGGCGTCATGCCCCCCGGTTTCACGTTTGTGGCGCGGCCGGCGGACGTGTTCACCTCCTTGCAGCTTGGGACCGGTATCGAAGACACCGGGATGAACACCGGAGTCATCGGGCGTCTCAAGTCGGGAACGGGTCTGGCTCAGGCGCAGGCCAACATGGAGGTTGTGTTTGAAGAGTTCCGTCAAGCCGGCTCAGCCCAGTCGGGCCAGCGTGGACTGCAATTAGTGGACTATCAAGAGTGGCTTCTCGGGGATCTGCGGCCAAGCTTGTTGATACTGTTCGGAGCTGTCGGCCTGCTTCTGCTGATCGCCTGCGCGAATGTCGCCAGTCTGATCATGGCGCGCGCCAACGCACGCCAGCGAGAAATCTCCATCCGGCTGGCGCTCGGCGCCCAGCGCTTGCAACTCCTGCGGCAGTTCCTGACTGAAAGTCTGTTGATCGCCCTGATCGGTGGTGCGGCCGGCCTAGTGGCCACGGCGTGGGCCCTGAAGGGTCTCATTTCCTCAATCCCGTGGGATATTCCTTCGACCAGTCACATCGGTGTGGACGGTCGTGTGCTTGGTTTCACTTTTCTCGTGGCGCTGGCGACGAGCCTGGCCTTCGGCTTCACCTCCTATTGGCAGACGTCAAGGCTCGATCCCAATGCTTCGCTCAAGGAGGGTGGCACACGGGGTGGCCGCAGTACCGCTCGCAGCCGTACACGCAGCTTGCTGGTGATTGGCGAGGTGGCGCTTTCCCTGATGCTGCTCGTTGGAGCAGGCCTCCTGATCGAGAGCTTGTATCATTTGCACCAGCAGAAACTCGGCTTTGACCCGCGGCAGGTTTACACCATGACTACGCCTTTCGCGCCCCAAGCAAGGGCGACTGCCGCCCAGGTGTGGAGCTTCGAGCAGCAGGTGCTGGAACGCCTCCATGCGATACCGGGAGTCACGTCTGAGGCGGTGATCAGCAAGCTGCCGCTTACCGGTCCCAACAATCTACCGACGGAGCATGAGGGGCATCCCAAGGACAGCATCGGGGGCATGGAGTATCGCGCCATCAGCCCGAGTTACTTCCAAACCATGGGCATCCCAGTCCTGAGAGGCCGGGGGTTTCAAGAGACGGACACTGCTTCCTCAACGCCGGTCGCGATCGTCAGTGAAACCGTGGCGAGGGCTTGGTGGAGGGACAAAAGCCCAATCGGAGATCGCATCGTGGTGGGCGAGTATGAAGATCGGCAGTATCCCGAGGTTCTGGAGCCGCCGCGCGAAGTCGTGGGCCTCGTGCCGGATGTGAAGAATCTGGCGATCGATGAGCCCCAGCCGACCACAGTCTACGTGCCGGCCTCGCAGCTGTTCCGGCCTCCAAGTTCCACTGCCTGGGTGGTCCATGCCAGTAGCAACTTGGCGCTCGGGGCGGCGCTCCGTACGGCCGTGACGGGAGTGAACCCTGACCAGCGCGTGCTAGAACTTCAGTCGATGTCAGATATCGTCGCTCAGCAGGTGGCACATCCGAGTTTTAACGCGCTGCTCATGGGCATATTCGCCGCTTTAGCGCTGGCGCTGACTTCGGTGGGGATCTACGGTGTGCTGAGTTTCCACGTGGCTCGGCGCACTCAAGAAATTGGTATCCGCATGGCTTTGGGCGCAGAATGTGGGAGCGTCCTCCTCATGGTAGTGGGACAGGGAGTGCTCCTGGCGGCTGTCGGGGTAGGAGCAGGCGTTGCCGGAGCACTTGTCCTTGGCCGATTCCTGTCGAGCCTACTTTCGGGTGTCAAGGCCACAGACCCGGCGATCTACACTCTCGTTTCCCTGACGTTGCTAGCTGTTGCCCTGCTGGCGAGTTACATTCCTGCCCGCCGCGCCAGCAAGGTGGATCCTATGGTGGCTCTGCGGTATGAATAATGCCGATTTTCGATTGTCACCGTCACCTGCTGAAGACGAACGAAGCCGGAATGTTGCACATAGCAAAGAGATTATGAAAATGTCTCAGCGTTACCAAACGCTAGGTGCGAATCTTCACAGAACCCTAACATCACAAAGGAGCTGCTATGAATGGTAACCCGGAAGCTTTGATTAGCCTGGAGGGTGTGACGAAGGTCTTCTTCACCGATGAGGTGGAAACTCACGCGCTTTCGGGCATCCACCTGGAGATAGCGAAAGGCGAGTACGTCTCGATTGCCGGCCCTTCGGGCTGCGGCAAATCCACCTTGTTGTCCATCCTCGGATTGCTGGACTCGCCGAGCGACGGCAAGTACTCGCTGAACGGAACGCCGGTTGAGAACCTCGACATGGGAGACCGGGCCCGCATTCGCAACCGCGAGGTGGGCTTTATCTTCCAGAGTTTCAATCTCATCGGCGACCTCAATGTTTATGAGAACGTCGAGCTGCCCCTCACCTACCGCGGCATGCCCTCGGCCGAGCGCAAGCAGCGGGTGATCGAGGCCCTAGAGCGTGTGGGAATGTCACACCGCATCAAGCACTATCCCTCGCAGCTCTCGGGCGGCCAGCAGCAACGCGTGGCCGTGGCCCGGGCGTTGGTGGGCCAGCCATCCATCCTCCTGGCCGACGAGCCCACTGGCAACCTCGACTCGAAGAACGGGGATGCCGTAATGGAGCTGCTTCGCGACCTGCACCGCTCCGGCGCCACCATCTGCATGGTGACGCACGATCCGCGCTTCGCTCGCTACGCCCAGCGCACCGTGAATTTGTTCGACGGCCGGGTGGTGGAGGAGAGCGAAGCGGAGATGGCTGCCTCTGCCGGTGCCAATTAGCGCCCCGCCGGAAGCATCGGTCAACGGCTGGGCCGGAGGTGTCGAATGGGCACTCTTCTCCAAGACTTGAAATACGGCCTGCGGATGCTCGCCCGGAATGCCGGCGTGACATTCGTCATGGTGGTGACGCTCGGCCTCTCCATCGGCGCCAACACAGCGATCTTCAGCGTAGTTTACGGAGTGCTGCTGCGGCCGTTGCCCTATCCCAAGCCCAATCAGATCGTGAGTATCTCGGAAGTGGCCGCCGACGGCCACCTGATGAATTTTGCTGACCCGAACGTCGCCGACTTGCGGGCCGAAAACCACACCTTGGCGGGCATGGCGAAGTGCGACAGCGATGAAACGACGGTTTCCGGCGGCTCAGGGCCTGCGAGGGTGGGCGTGGCCGAGGTTTCTCAAGATTTTTTTCGCGTTATGGGAGTTGCGCCCATCGTGGGCCGCGGCTTTTCGGCCGACGAGCTGCGCGAGGGTGGCACGCCTACGGTGCTCGCCAGTTACGGTTACTGGAAGGAACATCTCGACGGCTCCCCTGATCTTTCGCCGTTCAAGCTCAAATTAGAAGATCACACCTTCTCGGTGGTGGGTGTGTTGCCGCCCGGCTTTAGCTACCCGGATGATACGGCACTCTGGATTCCGGCAGAATTCTTCGGTGACCAAAGCCCCAGCCGCACGGCACATAACTGGTCACTTGTTGTGGCACGGCTACGCGACGGCGTAAGCGTGGCGCAAGCGCGCAGCGATCTTTCCATAATCGCTCACCGACTCCACCAGCAATACGAACCCAACATCGATATGGCCGATGTCAGCGTGACGCCTCTGCGCGCTGCGCTCACCGGAAGCGTCCGGTCGGCTCTCCTGATTCTGCTGGGCGCTGTGGGATTCTTGCTTTTGGTCGGATGTGCGAACGTGGCCAACCTGCTGCTGGCGCGGGCTGCGGCCCGCGAGCGCGAACTGGCCATCCGAGCGGCGCTCGGCGCGGGCCGGGGCCGGCTGGTGCGGCAGTTTCTGGCCGAATCGCTGATATTGTCGCTTGCTGGCGGCGCGCTCGGCGTGCTCCTGGCCCTCTGGGGTGTTGACGCCCTCCTGACGCTGGCCCCTCCTAATCTGCCCCGGCTCGATGAGGTCTCGGTCAATCTGCCCGTGCTGGCCTTTGCGCTGGGTGTTTCGGTTCTGGTGGCTGTCGGGCTCAGCGTCGTGACAGCGCTGAGGGCCACGGCCGTGGATCCCCAGGTCGCGTTGGCTGAAGGCAGCCGGGGAGCGGCCGGCTCACTCGCCTCGAACCGCCTTGCTCGTATCCTGGCCGGAGGGCAAATGGCGGTCACCCTGGTGCTGCTCGTCGGCGCCGGGCTACTCGGCCGCAGTTTACGTCGCGTGCTCTCCGTCGATCCCGGTTTTCGCACGACGCACGTCGAAAGTATGGAAGTCCAGGTACCGGCCTCGCAAGGCTCGTCGTCCTTCTCGTTCGGTTATGCCTACGACAGCCGGCCGGCCAACTTCGCGGGCCTCCTCATGGACCGCCTCCGCGCCATCCCGGGTGTGGAAGATGTCGGCGGGGCCAGCGTCCTGCCACTCGGATCGCAGGGCGTGCCCGACGGCAAGTTTCTGCTTCTGGAGCGGCAACCTGACATTGACTTAAGCAAGCCGGAGGGCTCTGACCGTCTCGATCGCCTGTGGAACACCGCTCCAGGCGGGGAGGCAGACTATTCCGTAGCCAGTGAGGGATATTTCCGAGTGCTGGCTATTTCCCTTCTTCACGGACGCCTGTTTGACGAGCGCGACACCGCCGACGCACCGCAGGTGGCCGTGATCAGCGAATCGCTCGCGCGCGCGACGTGGCCAAACCAGGATCCGCTGGGCCGAACCATTGAGTTTGGCAATATGGACGGCGATATGAGATTGCTCACTGTCGTGGGCGTGGTGGGCGACGTACGCGACCAGAGTCTTGAAAAACCGCCGCGGCCTACGGCCTACGTCGACTACCGGCAGCGCTTGCGCGGCGGACGCGATTTCACCGTGGTGACGCGGGCCGCTACGCCGCCGCAAGTCCTGTTGGCGGACGCCCGCAAGATTGTTGCTGATATCGATCCCGACGTGGTGCCTCGTTTCCAGACCTTCCAGGATGTCTTCTCCGCTTCGCTCGCAACGCGCCGATTTAACCTAAGCTTGATCGCCGTTTTCGCAGCCGCCGCACTCCTCCTGGCGGCCGTCGGCATCTACGGCGTGATGGCGTATTGGGTCTCCCGTCGGACCCGCGAGATCGGAGTGCGCATGGCGCTCGGCGCTGTACCAGGCGACGTGGTGCGGATGACGCTACGCCAGGGCTCGCTCACGGTGGCGGCCGGAGTAGCCTTGGGTCTCGCCGGCGCGTTCGTCCTCACCCGCACCATGCAGTCATTGCTTTTTGAGGTGAGCGCCGCTGACCCGGTTACCTTCGCGGCCGTGGCGCTCTTGCTTGCCGGCGTGGCTTTGCTGGCTTGCTACGTCCCTGCCCGGCGCGCCGCGAGAGTGGATCCCATGGTAGCGCTGAGAAATGAGTGAAGGGATCGAGCATCGGCGCGGCCTAGCCAAAGGCACATCGTATCAACGGTCAGTGTCGTTCTTGATGCTAAACTAGGGGCATCAAGGATCTCAGCCCAACCTGGACCGTGAGGAACCTGAGGCCAACAAACTGATGATTCAACTAAAGAATATCGAAAAGTCCTTTCCCGTGGGCGCCGGGCGGTATTACGTTCTGCGCCGGATCAGCCTGGACATCCGAGAGGGCGACTTTCTGACCATCATGGGGCCCTCAGGCGCCGGCAAATCAACCCTGCTGAGCATTCTCGGGTTGCTCGACGGCGCCTGGACCGGCGAATACTACTTCCAGGAAGGTCCGATCCACAAGATGAATGTGAAGCAGCGCGCCGAGGTCAACAAGAAGTACATCGGCTTTGTCTTTCAGCAGTATCACCTTCTTGACAATCTTACTGTTTCCGAGAATCTGGACATTCCCCTCTCCTACCGCAACGTCAAAGGCTCCGAGCGTCAGGCCATGGTGGCCGATACGCTCGATCGCTTCCACATCGTCGGCAAGAAGGACCTCTACCCCAGCCAGCTCTCGGGCGGCCAGCAGCAGCTCGTGGCCGTGGCCCGGGCCGTGATCGCCAATCCCAAGCTGATTCTGGCCGACGAGCCCACCGGCAATCTGCACTCAAGCCAGGGCAAGGAGATCATGGACCTGTTCAAGAGGTTGAACGACGAGGGTGCCACCATCGTGCAGGTGACCCACAATGAGAGCTGGGCGGCGTATGGTCATAAGATCATCAAGCTGGTGGATGGCTGGATTAGCTAATGAGGCCATCGGATGGCTCGGTTATCGGGTGATTGAATGAGTCAATTCGAGATTGGGGATGGCTACTCTCGTCACTGACCTTCGCTACGGCCTCCGGATGCTAGCCAAGAATCCCGGCTTCACGGCTGTGGCGGTGTTGACGCTCGCGCTCGGCATCGGCGCTAACACGGCGGTGTTTACGCTGGTCAACACCCTTATGCTACGCTCTTTGCCCATAGAGAAGCCGCAGCAGCTTTATTTCTTCGGCGAAGACAATTCCGGGAGCAGTTACGATGGCCCATTTCCGACGGGCTCGCTGAACGAGTTTTCGTACCACATCTACAAGGAGCTTCGCGAGCGGAACACCGCTTTCTTTGAGGACCTAGCCGCATTTTCGAGCACGCAAGTTGTTCTCCGTGTGGCCGGCGTCAAAACTGGGGATTTGCCCCGCCGCGTGGAGGGCGCCCTGGTGACTGGGAACTACTTCCGCCTGCTGGGCGTGAACGCCGTACTGGGACGCACGCTGGTGCCGGAGGATGACCGCGAAGATGATCCGCGCGCCGTCGCCGTGGTGAGTTATCACTACTGGGTGCAGAACCTGGGGCGTGACCCGAATGCGGTTGGGAATGCCTTAGAAATCGACCGCATACCCTTTACAGTGGTCGGTGTAGCGCCGCCTGAATTCTTCGGAGTGAAGCTGACAACAGATCCCCCCAATTTCTGGATTCCCTTGGGCTGGCAGCCGCAAGCCAAGGCCGAACCCTCGCGGCTGAAGAACCTCGACACCTACTGGCTGGACGTTTTCGGCCGACTGAGACCTGGCGTGAACCCTCGCCAGGCGCAAGCCACCATCACAGGCCAGGTTCAACAGATGATGACGGCACGAGCCGGCTCACAACTCAACCCTGAAGAAAAGCAGCGTATCCAGCAGGCTTACGTTCAGTTCATTCCCGGTGCGCGCGGCCTCTCGAGTCTTCGCGAACGCTTTTCGGAACGCCTTCAGGTGCTGAGCCTGCTCGTGGTGCTGGTGCTGGTTATCGCCTGTCTGAACGCGGCCAACCTTCTGCTGGCGCGCGCCGCCTCTCGTCAGCGTGAGATCGCCGTCCGGCTCGCCGTGGGCGCGGGCCGAGGGCGCTTGACGCGGCAACTGCTCACCGAAAGCGTACTGCTCGCAGGCCTCGGGGGCCTCGCGGGACTCGTACTGGCGTTCTGGGGAACGGCATTGCTCTCGAACCTCGTGTTTGGCGGCAGCGCAACGTTGCCGTTCTCCCTCAGTCCTGATGCCCGCGTGCTCGGCTTCACCTTGTTGGTATCACTGCTCACCGGAATCGCTTTCGGGCTCGCTCCGGCTTTGCGCTCAGCGCGCGTTGACCTGAACTCGTCGCTGAAGGAGGGCGGCCGGAGCGCGGGAACTGCAGCCCCGCGCATAGGGCGCCTTGCCTCGGGCAAGCTGCTCGTGAGCGCGCAGGTCATGGTGTCACTGGGTCTGCTGGTGGTCGCGGGGCTCTTTGTGCGAAGCTTGCGGAACCTCATGCACCAGAACCTCGGCTTCAGCCCCGAACACGTACTCGTGTGCAGGCTCGATATCGCCGCGGCCGGCTATAAACCAGACCAGCTTCCCGCGTTCTACGAGCGGCTGCTCGGCCGGGTTCGAGCGCTGCCCGGCGTTCGATCAGCCGCCGTCGCTAGCCGAAGCGTTCTCGGCCACAGCATTCACACTTCGAACATTTCGATACAAGGTGTCCCTTCGAACCCAAATGGCGAGATAGATACCGAGCGCAAGACCGCCTCCGATGCTTACTTTGAAACCGACGGGATGGTATTGCTGGCCGGACGGGCTATCACCCGGGATGATACCAGGGACTCGCCGCCTGTCGCTGTTGTCGATCAGACCTTCGCCGAGCGCTATTTTGCGCATCAGAACCCGCTTGGCCGTCACTTCAGCTTCGGCTCGCCGTTCTCTCCACCCGGGATGGAAATCGTAGGTGTAGTCGCGGATGCCAAGTACGATTCGTTGAGCGACACGAAGGCGCCGCCCATGACCTTTGTTCCCGTGGCTCAGGACGGTGGGTATGCCGACGATTTGGAACTGCGCGTCGCGGGCGACCCGAAAGGCGCCGGGCAGGATGTGCGGCGCGCGGTCGCCGACATCGACAGGAACATCATGGTAACGAGTGTGCATCCGCTTCGTGAGCTCGTAGACGAGTCTGCGCACGACTCCCGCCTGATTGCCCAGCTTTCGAGCTTCTTCGGTGTGCTGGCGCTTTTGCTGGCAGCCATCGGGCTCTACGGTGTGATGGCCCATAGCGTCTTGCGGCGCACGGGTGAAATTGGCGTTCGCATGGCTTTGGGCGCACGGAGGGCCGACATACTCGGGCTGGTGCTCCGGGAGTCTCTGCTGGTAGTAGCCATAGGAGTCGTGCTGGGGTTGCCAGCTTCCCTGAGCCTCGGACGACTGGTTTCAACCCAGTTATTCGACCTTTCGCCGAACGACCCGGCGACGTTCACCATAGCCACCCTGCTGCTCCTCTTGGCCGCGGCACTTGCCGGCTACATACCTGCTCAACGCGCCGCGAAGGTCGATCCGATGGTAGCGCTGCGATATGAGTAATGGGGACTTCAGGTTTGAAGTGATGGGCGGAGGGGAGAGGTGCAAAGTTTGCTTGACGAGAGCTCGAGGTTAGTGTACTACAAGGTAATCGGATACGACCGGTCATGTTGAGGGTTGTTCGGCATCGCGAATCCATCTGATACTTTGAGTCCTTCGACAGCGATCCGATACCTCAAACGAACTGGATCGGTTATCCTATTCATTCTGAACGAGATATGACTAATTCTACGAAACGAACTGGCAGGCCTAAGCCCATGAGCAGCAAAGGGATAGGGTCAATTTTGTGGAAAAGATTCGTTCGCTGCGGTCGCCGGTCAATGAGCCGTCTGGTTAGGGTCGCAAGGATGCGAAACGAACTGGCTAACGTATCACATTGATTTTAATGGAGATGACTCTGATTTTCTCAAACGAACTGGCTGGCCTAAACCTATGAGCAGCAAAGGGATAGAGTCTATTTTGAGGGAAAGATTCGTTCGCTGCGGTCACCGGTCAATGAGCCGGCCGGTTGGGCTCGCGGCGACCCGAAACGAAGTCGACAAGGCATGCTGAATGGAGCTCAAGACATGGCCTCAATCCTAACTGACCTGCGTTACGGCCTTCGCATGCTGGCCAAGAACCCCGGCTTTACCGCGGTCGCGGTGCTCACCCTAGCCCTCGGTATCGGCGCCAACACCGCGATTTTCAGTTTGGTGAACGCAGTTATCCTGCGGCCCTTGCCTTACCCCGACTCTGACCGCCTGGTCACGATCTGGGTGACCGAGCCGAGCGGCCCCGGCAATCTCTATCCCGACACTGGGCCCGACTTCGTGGACTGGAAGGCGCAGAATCAGGTCTTTGATGTCATGGGTGCCGTCACCGTTACGGGCGCGACTCTGACTGGCACCTCCGAGCCGCTTCAGCTCCAGGGTTTTGAGGTCTCGCCCGAGACCCTCGATTTTCTGGGCGCCCGGCCCGTCATCGGGCGCAATTTCACGGTAGAGGAAACTCAGTCGGGGCACGACAACGTTGTGATCCTGAGCTACGGCTTGTGGCAGCGCGCCTTCGGAGGCCGGAGCGGGGTGGTAGGCACCAAGATCACAATGGGCGACCGTCCCTACATCGTGGTCGGCGTCATGCCCCGCGACTTCCAGTTTCCGCACATCTGGGGCAACAAGCCCGAGTTCTGGTTTCCGCTGAACTTGCAGGCTGCGGAGTGGAGGAAATCACGAGGCAATCACTGGCTCTGGGTGCTGGCGCGAATGAAGAAGGGCATCTCACTGAAACGCGCGTCCGCCGAGATGGACACGCTTTCCGCCCGTATCGCGCAGCAGTACCCCGAAACCAACACGGGCGTGGCGGCCAAAGTCGTGGGACTTCAGGCCCGGCTGACCGAGCAAGTGCGGCCAGCTCTGCTGATGCTCTTTGCCACCGTCGGATTTCTAATGCTCATCGCCTCCGTGAATGTGGCCAACCTGCTGCTCGCCAAGGCCGTCACTCGCCAGCGTGAGATCGCCATCCGGCTGGCAATGGGTTCGAGCAAGTGGCGGGTGGTCCGTCAGTTACTCACGGAGAGCGTTCTGCTGTTCCTGTTGGGCGGCGCGGCAGGACTGCTCGTCGGCTGGGCGGCTCTGCGCCTGCTTCTGCACGCCGCGCCCGTCGGTTACGTGCCGGAGATTATTGCCGTTCGGCTTGACAGCGACGTTTTCCTCTTGACCTTCCTCCTGGCCTTGGCCGCCGGAACGCTCGCCGGACTCTTCCCGGCCTTTCATGCTTCCGGAACGGACGTGCAGGATTCGCTGAAGGAGAGCAACCAGACGGTTGCCGCCCCGCATCGTCTTTCGCGCAGTCTGCTGACAGCGGGAGAAATTGCACTCGCGCTTATGATGGTCATCGGAGCCGGCCTGGCCGTCCGGAGTCTCGTGAAGCTGCTGGGTGTGCAGGCTGGCTTCGATCCTCAAGACGTCCTCACCGCCCGCCTCTCCTTGCCTGAGACGAGGTACTCGAATCCCGAGTGTCAGAAGAAAGAAGGAGATTGCGCCGATGATAAGTACGCGACGTTCTTCCAGCAGCTTCAGGACCGCCTGCGGGCGATGCCCGGTGTGGAGTCCACGTCGTTCACCGACAAACTGCCTCTTCAAGGTGGAAGCAACGGCGTGATCATTATCGAAGGCCAGGCTCCTCCCAAGAATATGTGGTCTAGCCCGCTGGTAGAGTGGTGCACCGTGATGCCGGAGTACTTCCGCACGGCGCGTATTCCTTTGCTTCGAGGCCGAGACTTCACCGCGCACGACAATCGGGATGCGCCGAGGGTGGCGATCGTCAATCGAAGCATGGCTGACCGTTTTTGGCCCAATCAGGACCCGATCGGCAAGCGTTTTGCACACAACGAGGAGCACCCGAAATGGATCACCGTGGTGGGGGTAGTTGGTGACGTTCTCGAGTATGGGCTTGACCAGACCACGACGGCCCCGGAAGCCTATTTCCCGGAATTCCAGGGCCAGGACTCCGGAATGACAGTGCTCATCCGCAGCGCTTCGAACCCGCTCGGCCAGCTCTCTGCATTGCGTGGGGCGGTTCGCGATCTCGACAGCCAGATACCGGTGGACGATCCGCAGGAATTGACCGAAGTGGTTACGGAGTCATCCTCCCAACAACGGTTCGTCGCGTTGTTGCTGGGCTTGTTCGCCGGGCTGGCTCTGATCCTGGCGGCCGTCGGCATCTACAGCGTGATCGCCTACTCCGTGGCGCAGCGGACACACGAAATCGGAATCCGCATGGCGCTCGGGGCCGGCTGGCGTGAGGTCGTAAGCATGGTTCTTCGGGAGGGGATAGGCATGGCGCTCGGTGGAGTCGTTGCGGGGCTCGCCGGCGCCTGGGGCTTGACGCGTTTTCTTGCCAGCCTGCTCTATGGTGTGCATCCCACGGATCCGCTTACGTTTGTCGCGGTGCCGCTCCTGCTGATCCTAGTCGCGCTGCTCGCCTGCTACGTTCCGGCACGGCGCGCGGCTAGGTTGGATCCGATGAAGGCGTTGCGATGCGAATGAAGCAGCGGCTACCGGTTAGTGGTCAGTGGCTGGTGGTTAGTGGCTCGAGGCGGATGGTTGACCGAGCCGGGCTCTAACCACTAACCGTTGGCCACTAAACGCCCGACGCTCGTGGCGTCACAAGAACATGAAAACGACATGCCCTCCCGCCCGAATTCTCATCGCTGACGACCAGCGTGACGTGCTCGATTCGCTTCGTCTGCTGCTGAAGGGAGAGGGCTACCAGGTGGAGACCGCCGCCTCACCGGCCGAGGTCCTGAGCGCCGTCCGGAAGACGGACTTCGACTGTCTGCTGATGGATCTGAATTACGCTCGCGATACCACCTCGGGCGAGGAAGGACTTGATCTGCTCCACCGCCTGCAGACCCTCGACAGCTCGCTCCCGGTGGTGGTGATGACGGCCTGGGGCACCGTGGAAGTAGCCGTCGAGGCCATGCGGCGTGGCGCGCGCGACTTTATTCTGAAGCCTTGGGACAACGCACGCCTGATCGCTATTCTGGGCACTCAAGTCGAGCTCAGCCGTGCGCTCCGGCGGGGACAACGCCTGGAAGCTGAGAACCAGCTGCTGCGCGGAAGCCATCTCCCCACGCTCATTGCCCAGTCCTCCGCCATGCGCCCGGTGCTGGAGCGCATTTCGCGCGTAGGACCGTCGGAAGCGAACGTGCTGATCACCGGTGAGCACGGTACGGGCAAAGAGGTTGTGGCCCAAACCCTGCACGGGCTTTCGGCACGCGCTCCAAAGGCGTTGGTAGCCGTGAATGTGGGCGGGCTTTCGGAGCATCTCTTTGAGAGCGAACTCTTCGGCCACGTCAAGGGAGCCTTCACCGACGCCCGCACGGACCGCGTAGGCCGCTTTGAGTTGGCGGATGGCGGCACTCTGTTCCTCGACGAGATCGGCAACCTGCCCCTAACTCAACAAGCCAAGCTGCTGAGGGTTCTGGAGACGGGCGAGTTTGAACGGGTGGGCTCTTCAAAGACGCGCCGGGCCGACACCCGCATCCTCTCCGCCACCAACGCCGGGTTGAAGCAACTGGTGGCGTCGGGCCGCTTCCGGGAGGACCTCTTCTTCCGGCTGAACACGGTTGAAATCCACCTGCCGGCTCTGCGCGAGCGCAGGGAGGACATTCCGGTGCTCGCCTCGCATTTTCTGGCCGAGCATTCGAAGCGTTATCGCAAACAGGTTTCGGGATTTAATGAAGCCGCCCTCAAAGCGCTGATGACTCATCCGTGGCCGGGGAATGTCCGGGAGCTCGACCACGCTGTGGAGCGAGCCGTGCTCATGGCCAATGGCAGCCTGATTGCCGCCTCCGAGCTCGGCCTTGAGGCACCGGCCGGCACCAGCGCGCGCCTTGAAGACATGAGTCTCGAAGAAGTGGAACGATTCCTCATTCAGAAAGCGCTGGGACGATTTGAAGGCAACGTCAGCCAGGCGGCGGCTGCGCTCGGCCTGAGCCGGGGAGCCCTTTACCGGCGTCTGGAGCGCTACGGACTCGACCACGGCGAAGAGGCGCTGGGAGCTGAAGACTGAACCTCTTTCGGGCTGGGTTGCCGCGCCCAACAATCTTTCAGCAACCTGCTAACTGGCCTCACCCGTAGCCATTGGATTCCTTCGACGGTGTTCCTACAGGCTCCTCCTATGCCGATCGATCGCAGGGCCGACAGCTACGATCCCCTCCGCAGTTCCGGACCGCCTTTCCGAGTGGATCTGAAACTGCACCGAAGGGTGGGCTTTGAGAACCACATCCTTCTGCTCGCTCTGGCGGGGGGCGCGCCGGCGCTGGCTCTCGCGGTCGGCCTGCTCGTCAAGGAACACTATTCGACACAGACGGTGTGGACTCTCGGCGTGCTGGTGGGGCTCATCTGGCTCGGCTTCGCCTTCAGTGTCCGCAACCACGTGGTGATTCCGCTGCAAACCCTCTCCAACGTGCTGTCGGCCTTGCGCGAAGGCGACTATTCTCTCCGCGCCCGGGGCTCCCGCCGCGAAGATTCCCTCGGCGAACTGGTGCTGGAGGCCAATGCCTTGGGCGAGACACTGCGCAGCCAAAGGCTCGGAGCGCTCGAAGCCACGGCCCTGCTGCGCAAGGTGATGGAAGAAATTGACGTGGCGGTCTTCACTTTCGATGGTGAAGGGCGGCTGCGGCTGCTCAATCGCGCCGGTGAGCGGCTGATCGCTCAGCCGGCCGAGCGCGTGCTGGGGGCCACCGCAGCCGAACTCGGTCTTACCGATTGCCTCGAGGCTCCCGCGCCGAGCATTCTTTCCATGACGTTTCCGGGCGGC
The DNA here is from genome assembly GCA_036521995.1 of Terriglobia bacterium. GTDB lineage: Bacteria > Acidobacteriota > Terriglobia > UBA7540 > UBA7540 > Gp13-AA77. The sequence goes on from DATDGR010000147.1 coordinate 25,787, forward strand.
GGCAGCGGCGCCACGCGCTGGGGTGTTCATCGCAGCGCCTTTCGTGAGGGCGGCCGGCCCAACCGGCTACTGGTGCTTTCCGACATGAGCCGACCTCTGCGTGAGGAGGAACTCCAGGCCTGGCAGCGCCTGGTGCGTGTGATT
>DATDGR010000148.1:0-12203 GCA_036521995.1 Terriglobia bacterium
TCGCGCAGCCGAGGCAAACTATTCTTCCGGCTTGTCCAGCAGGCGGTGGCCGTAGAACCAGCCACTTACGCATCCATCGTTCGAAACACCGAGGCGAAACCACAACCGGTAGGGGTTACCTGAGTCAAGTGGATACCCAGAATCCCGAAAATATCGATATAGCGAAAAACAGAGACGGCACGCCAAGAAAGCAGCTTCTTCATGTTCGGCTCCCTCTGTTGCCGCTTACAGACCGGTCATTTTCTCCAACCGTTCCGGGTACCGGGCCCCTTCCACCTTGATCTGTGAGGCGGCGCTATCGATCTCGCGGAGATCGTCGGGCGTGAGTTCAACGGAGAGGGCCCCGATGTTTTCGTCCAGGCGATGCAACTTGGTAGTGCCTGGGATCGGTACCATCCACGGCTTCTGGGCCAGCACCCAGGCGAGCGCGATCTGAGCCGGGGTCGCGTTCTTGCGTTCCGCGATGCTGGCGAGCAGATCAATCAGAGCCTGGTTCGCCTTAAGAGCCTCGGGCGTAAAGCGAGGCAGTGTGCTGCGGAAGTCGGTGCTGTCGAACTTCGCATTCTCGTCGATCTTGCCCGTGAGGAAGCCCTTGCCCAGCGGGCTGTACGGGACAAAGCCGATTCCGAGTTCCTCAACAGTCGGTATCACCGCCTTCTCCGGAGTCCTCGTCCACAGCGAGTACTCGCTCTGAAGAGCGGTGAGCGGCTGGACGGCATGGGCGCGACGGATCGTTTGCACGCCCGCTTCGGAAAGGCCGAAGTACTTGACCTTGCCTTCCTGAATCAAGTCCTTCACCGCTCCGGCTACGTCTTCAATCGGCACGTTCGGGTCAACCCGGTGCTGATATAGCAAGTCGATGACTTCAACCCTGAGCCGCTTGAGCGAGCCCTCCACGGCCTGCTTGATGTGCTCGGGCCTACTATTCAGACCTGCCGCTCCCGGCCGATGATCGCTGCCACCGAGGTCAAACCCGAACTTGGTGGCGATCACCACTTGCCCGCGAAAGGGCGCGAGCGCTTCGCCCACAAGCTCTTCGTTCAAAAACGGGCCGTACACTTCGGCGGTGTCGAAGAAGGTGATGCCGCGTTCCACAGCGGCATGGAGAAGAGAAGTCATCTCCTGCTTGCCTTTGGGCGGACCGTAGGAAAAACTCATTCCCATGCAGCCGAGCCCGAGGGTTGAAACGTCAAGGTTGTCTTTTCCAAGTTTGCGTTTTTGCATTTATCTCTCCTCCTGCCTAGTAATGCTCCCAGGCAACTCTCCAGTGTTCATCCGGGCTGGACGACTTCACGATGAGCTGCTTGCCCGAAAAGTCGTATAGGCGCGTCAGGTCTTTGCCGATAAGGGTCCGCACCAGTGCGCCCTCGACGTGATAGGTGAAGTTGTGAGCGCGTTCGTCGATCTTGTATGTGCCAAAGGAGGCCTCGTAACCGCCCTGCGCGTATTGCACCGGCGCATCGTTGATCCCTGCCGGCGGGTTCCGATACATCACCTGGACCGACATATGGCCGTCGCGCGTGTAGACAAGCAGGCCGGTACAGTCAGCCCTGTGAATTCTCCCGTCTGCGCCTTCCTCCTCGAGCCAGGCCAGCCGCCACGCTCCGACAAACCGTCCCCGGATGCCGCCATTGACATCGCGATCCTGGCGGCCGGATAGCGTCGTGGTCGTGATGCCGATAAGCAAAGACACCACGCAGAGCGAAGGTAGTTTTTTCAAGTTCGGCTCCTCGTCACTCGTGTGTCCTCTAGCTTTCTCACTGCAAACGTGCAGAAGAGCGTTGTTCAGCGGTATCCTGATCCTTCCTATTCATTGCCTGTCCCTCTTGCACTGTTGACCCACGCACAGAACCATTATGCCAGGAGGGAGGAGAGCGAAATTACTACCCTAAGCAACCGGGAAAACACCACTCCGACACCAGATCGAGTACGCGAATTGCGGGCTGAGCTAGTTTAGACCGACGGCAGCGTCAACTTTCCTCCTCAAAGGTGAACCGCAATCCAAACTGAATCTAGCGCTCCGTGGTCGCCGTGCCCGTTATGACACTAAAGCCGGAAGAGCCGAGCGTCGCGTTCCCAAAGGTAGCTTGGTTAAAGATGTTGAAGAACTCCGGCTTGAGTTATGAAGGGAATTCGGTGCGAAACAAGCCATAAGTAAGACGAATACGTCGAGAAGTGAGAACTTCAGCTTCATGGTTCCTCCTCTGAGCTTATATTCCCGGCGCAAAGAACAAGCCGCAGTCTGAGAGGCGAAGAAGCCGAACGGTCCGATGCTAGCAGCGGCTCAGGGACCTTGTCAACGTCCTGAAAGGCTCGACCTGGCGCGTCAGATCGCCGATGCCCCGAGGACGCCAAGGGTATTCACCGCCACATCAAGCCGGCGAACATCTTCGTGAGCGACACGTCGGAAAACAAGAAGTAATTGTGTTCCTTCCGGTCTGCCCGTGCACCTACCCGAACCGTGTTACGGTATGATCGTGAACACCTTTCGAATCGCACTCGCCAACATCCGGTTCCCGGCAACTCCCGCGGAGTCGGTCATGTTGGCCGAGCAAGCGATCGCTCAAGCATCCGTCGATCGCGCGGATCTCATCTGCTTTCCGGAATGCTTCGTTCCCGGCTACCGAGGGATGGGAAAGGCGGTACCGCCCCCCGACCCTACGTTCCGCCGCCACGCCTGGTCGACGATCGCAGCGGCCGCCGCCAAGTCAAACCTCGCGGTTGTTCTCGGCACCGAACGCCTTGTCGATAGCGCCTTGCTGGCCAGCGCGCTGGTCATCAATCGAGATGGAACGATCGCCGGGTTCCAAGACAAAGTCCAGCTCGACCCTTCCGAGGAAGGCACTTATTCGTTCGGTTCCGGGAGGCGGATTTTCAAAACCGGTTCCCTGACATTTGGTATCGCCATCTGCCATGAGGGCTGGCGCTATCCAGAAACAGTCCGCTGGGCCGCCCGGCGCGGCGCGCACATCGTGCTCCATCCTCATTTCCACGAGGCCGAGCCCGGCGGTTACGCGCCCTCCAGATTCGCCGATCCTGCGAACTCGTTCCACGAGAAGGCCGCCTTATGTCGCGCCGCCGAGAATACCTGCTATTTCGCAACGGTAAACTGTGCCAGCGCTGGGTCGCCGACCACTTCGGCGGTGGTACGGCCCGATGGAACCCTGCTCACTTATCAGCCTTACGGCAAGGAAGGACTGCTCCTTGCGGACATCGACATCCGCACGGCCACAGGCCTCCTCGCGGCGCGCTGCAAATTCGTGTAGGAGCGATCAACCCCCGATTCGTCGGGCGCTCTTCCACAGCCGGCCAATGGAAGAGTGCCCCGTCATCCGTCCAGATCGCGCAGGTCCGCAAGTCCTTGGCAACAAGGCAGGATGCATTTCCCACAACCCCGTTTCGGAACAACGACCCGCCCAATGACCACGAAAAGCTTACTTCCCCAGCCGGACCATCGCCCCGATTGTCGTGGCTTGACTTTTGGGGTTGACATTCTACCTAAAGTGTGGATACTTGGGTTATATGTCTACCCAAAAGGGGAGAGAACGGCTGGAACTCTTGCAAGGTACCCTCGACCTGCTGATCCTGCGGACGTTGATCTTCGGACCGCAGCACGGGCAGGGCATCGGGCGCGCCATCCAGCGGACGACCGACGACGAGCTGCTCGTCGAGCACGGGGCCCTATATCCTGCGCTTCAGCGCCTGGAACAGCGCGGCTGGATCGCAGCCGAGTGGGGGACCTCCGCGAATAATCGCAAGGCGCGCTTCTACACGCTCACCCCAGCGGGCCGCAAACAGCTTGTGAGAGAGACGACCAAGTGGCGGCGACTATCAACGGCCATAGGGCGGGTTCTGGGACCCGAGGTCGGGAAGGGTTAAGGCGATGTTCTGGCGAAAACGCAAGCAGAGCGACTTCACAGCAGAGATCGAAGCACATCTCGAACTTGAGACGGAGCGGCTGAAGGAGCAGGGCCTGAGTGAAGAAGAGGCTCGCCGGGCGGCGCGGCGCGCCTTCGGAAACGTCACCCGGGCCGAGGAGCGCTTCTACGAAGCGGGCCGCTGGATGTGGTGGGACCACCTGATTCAAGACCTCCGCTTCGGCCTGCGCCTGCTGGCCAAAAACCCCGGCTTCGCCACTGTTGCGGTGCTGACGCTGGCGCTCGGCATCGGCGCCAACACCGCGATCTTCAGCCTTATTGACGCCGTCATGCTCAAGATGCTGCCTGTCAGGGATTCACAGCAGTTGACGCTGCTCAACTGGGCGGCGCAAAGTGTGCCCGGGATCATGCCGGCGAGCGACATTATCCACACGGCGCAGGGAAACATGGATCAGGATAAGACGGGGCGCATGACGAGCACGTCACTGTCCTATCCCGTTTTCGAACTGCTTCGCGCGCGCAGCGACATCTTTTCCAGCGCATTTGCATTTGCGAACGTGGGTCGCGTGAACTTCGGGATCGGCGGTGAGGCGCGCCTGGCCGAAGGCGAACTCGTCTCCGGAGACTACTTCTCCGGGCTGGGTGTCGTGACAGTCGCCGGCCGTGCGATCGGCCCTGCGGACGATAAGACCGGGGCAGCGCCCGTGGCCATGATCAGCTACGGCTACTGGGAAACAAGGTTCGGGCGCGACCGGTCCGCCGTAGGAAGATCTGCCGTCATCAACAACGTCCCCGTCACCATCATCGGCGTAAGCCCTCCCGAGTTCTTCGGACTGCAACCGGGCCGGTCGATCGACGTGTGGCTGCCCCTGCACACGCAACCCGAGGTGGAACCGAATTGGACCGAAAAAGGCCGCTCGAATTTCATTCGCGACGACGACTGGTGGGTGATGGTGATGGGCCGCCTGAAGCCTGGCGTCAGCGAGCCGCAGGCCCGCGCTGTGCTCGGCGCGGTCTTCTATGAGAGTGTTGCCGCCCAACGCGAGGCCGCGCGCAGCGCGCCACGCCGGGAATCCGCCGCGGAACCAATCCCCTCGGGGCCCCAGGGTCTCCCGAGCCTTGGTCTCGCTCCCGCGAGCAAGGGACTTAGCTACTTGCGTCAGGAGTTTTCGAAACCACTGCTCATTCTGATGGGCGTGGTGGGCCTGGTTCTTTTGATTGCGTGCGCCAACGTCGCCAACCTGCTGCTCTCGCGCGCGGCGGCGCGACAGCGCGAGATCGCCGTGCGTCTCGCCATCGGAGCAGGACGGAGCCGGATCATCCGGCAATTGCTCACCGAGAGCGTGATGCTCGCTTCGCTGGGCGGCACCCTCGGCCTGCTGCTGGCCTACTGGGCGACCGGCGTTCTGATCGCCTTCATGTCGAGCGGGAGGAACCCCATCGCGATTAGTGTGAGCCCCAATCTCCGCGCCCTCGCTCTTACAGCCTTGATCTCGATAGTCACCGGAATCCTTTTCGGTCTCGCGCCTGCTTATCGCGCCGCGCGCGTCGACCTGACAGGTGCGCTCAAAGACGCGAGCTCGCTTCTCGGCCGCGGCCGGCTAAGGCTGGGGTTCGGCAAGGCACTGGTGGTGTCACAGGTCGCGATGTCGCTCCTGTTACTGGTCGGTGCGGGACTCTTCGTGCGGACGCTCGAAAATCTCGAGGAAGCGGACCTCGGATTTGATCGGCGCAATGTTCTGCTCTTCGGCGTGGACGCTACCGAAGGCGGTTACAAGGACGAACGTCTTCTGAGCTTCTACCAGGAGCTGCAGCAAGGCCTGGAAGGCCTCGCGGGTGTGCGCTCGGCCGCTTCCTCGGGCAGTACGCTCATAGGCGGGGGCGTCTCGATTGACGGGTTGTCGATAGAGGGACGGCCGGCTCCGCGGCCGGATGACGCTTCGACCGCCGTCTACTTCAACGACGTGGGCCCTCGCTTTTTCGAGACCATGGGGATTCCGCTGATCCTCGGCCGCACCATCGGGCCGCAGGATACCTCGGCTGCACCCAAAGTCGCGGTGATCAACGAAATGCTGGCCCACAAATTCTTCGCCGGTTCGAGCCCCGTGGGCCACCGATTCGGCATGGGCGATTCGAAGTCGAGCAGCGAGATCGAAATCGTCGGTGTCGTCGCCAATGCGAAGTACGACGACGTGCGGAAGGAAGTGCCGCCGACCGTTTACGTCCCGTACGCGCAACACCCCGGTAGTTTGCGCGAAATGCACTTCGAGATACGGACGGCGGGAGACCCGAGTCAAATGGTTCCCGCGGTCCGGCGCGTGCTACGGGACCTGGACCAGAACCTGCCGCTCTCCGACGTGAAAACCCAGGTGGAGCAGATCAACCAGACCATTTTTCAAGAGAGCCTTTTCGCCAAGCTCTCGAGCTTTTTCGGGCTGCTGGCTCTGACGCTTACTTCGGTCGGACTCTACGGTATCCTCGCTTACGCGGTCGCCCGCCGGACGAACGAAATCGGCATTCGTATGGCGCTGGGCGCAGAACGCGCGGCCATCCTGTGGATGGTGTCGCGAGAATCGATGACTCTGGCTGGCATCGGAATCATCGTCGGCGCGCCCGCAGCGCTGGCAGCCTCGCGCCTGGTTGCGAGCATGCTCTACGGCCTGAAACCGACGGACCCCTTGACGATCGCCTCGGCAGCGGCTGTCCTGGCGGCCGTCGCGCTCCTGGCCGGGTACTTGCCCGCACGGCGCGCGTCGCGGCTCGACCCGATGGTCGCGCTCCGGTACGAGTGAGGACCCATGAAGCGATCAAAGCGCATGCTGAACGACCTCGACCAGGTCATTCGCGACCAGAGGTCTCCCAGATCAGCATGAGACGGTCGGGCTGGGGAAATGGCAGGGGCCTCAGCAAGGTGGCATCGATCACTCTGAAAATCGTTGTGTTGGCGCCGATCCCAAGGGCCAGCGTGAATACAGCAACCAAGGCGAAGCCGGGAGACTTTCGGAGCGTGCGGACACCATAGCGCACGTCCTGCAGCAGGCGCTCGAGCCAACCGAAACTCCACACCGCCCGCGTGTCTTCCTTAGCCTGGGTCACGTTGCCGAACTAGCGCAAGGCAGCATAGCGCGCTTCCTCCGGCGGCATCCGCGCTCAATGTTGTCCTGCGTTTCCCTCTCGATGTGAGGTGGTCGTGAGCTATGGACTCTGGCAGCGGCGGTATGGCGGCAGTCCCGCGTTGGTGGGTAGGACGATCACGATCGACGGGCAGGCCTTTGCGGTAGTCGGTGTGATGCCCCGCCAATTTCAATGGCAGCTCTGGGCCCCGAGTCAACTTTGGGTACCGATGGGTTACACCAAACAGGACTACCAGCGGGACTGGAATAGTTTCGTCGTCATTGGACGGCTCAAACCAGCCGCGACGATGCCCCAGGCACAGGCGGAAATGGATGGCGTCGCGAATCGCCTGCCAGACGTCCGTCCTTTTCTCATCCGTCCAGGCTTCCGCGACTCCCCAACAGTTCCGCTTGACTTGATGGACTATAATGTAGTTGATGGAAGACAAGTAATAGGAGCTGGCGATCTGTCCGAGGCGTTGGAGGTTCCTGTCGGGGGACTGGGTGTCGGCCGGGGCGGGTTCTGCGGGGTGTCGCCGGTGAAAAAGCCACGGTAACGCTGATGGGTATCGGAAAAGCTCGAAATGGGGCAGAAGAGCTTATTGGAAATCAGCTAAGCCTATTTCTATGTTTGCCTTGCTGGAAACAGCTCACTCTCGGAGCCGTGGCTGGACAGCGTCAAGGGTCATGAAACATCGAATTATGTCCGAACGAACCCAGCGACTTGCAGAAACTAAACAACTTACCATTTTTGGAATTCACGGAATCCAAGCATCTGTTTGAAAATAAATGACTTGGTGGCATAAACCCAGCATCTTATTGATAAATAGGTATGTTACAGACCGCGACAGCTCCCTAAGCTTCGCGTAAGCTTCAGAAAACAAGATGCTTATTCGTAATCATGCCGCATGTTGATGAAAACAAGGATGATATCTGGTCTTCGGTCAAAAGTAACGCCGTTTTGGGCACCACGAGGCCCGATGGTCCAGGTTGGATCGCGGAAGTGCAACAGGCTCTTCAACTTTCGAGGATTTCGCGCAGCCGGGCGTATCCGGAGCGGCTCATGGGAAGCTGGGCGCCGGAGGTGAGAACCACCACGTGAGTGTCCTTGCCGTAAGGCTCGATTTTGCCGAGACGATCGAGGTTCAGGAGGTAGGAGCGATGGATCCGCAGGAATCTCCCTGGGTCGAGCGCCTTCTCCAGGCTCGAGATGGTCTGCTGCTTCAGGTGTTTCCTGCCCTCCACCGCCAGGGCCACGTAATCATCCTGGGCTTCGGCGTAATCGAGCTTGCCCACCGGAATGATATGCACGCGGGACCCGTCCCTGACCACAATGCGCTCCAGGTATTGCGCCGGCGGCCTGGCCGCGGCCGCCAAATCCGCCACCGGCGGCAGCTTTCCGCCGAGGCGTTCGGTGGCGCGCTCCAGAGCGACCTTCAACCGGTCGGCGCCGAAGGGTTTCAGGAGGTAATCGACGGCGTGCGCCTCAAAGGCGCGGAGAGCATACTGGTCGTAGGCGGTCACAAAGATCACCACCGGGCCCGTGCCCGTGAGCTCAAGCACTTCAAAGCCGTCCAGCTTGGGCATCTGCACGTCGAGGAACAGCAGGTCCGGTTTGAGCTCCGCCACGGACTTCACCGCTTCGAAACCGTTGGCGCATTCAGCCACAACCTCAACCTCGTCGTGGGCCTGGAGCAGCTCGCGCAGGAGTCTGCGCGCTAGCTCTTCATCGTCTACGATCACGGCCCGGTATCTTTTCCTGGTCGGGGAGGCCATCACACTCCTTCCACCCTGTTCTTACGGCCGTCCGGGTCGTCAAGGGGTAAAATAATGCTGACCCGGAAGCAGTCGCCGTCGCGGTCCGCCTGAATGCGGGCTCGATTCCGGTAGCAGGCCTCGAGCCGCCGCCGGACATTGACCAGGCCTACCCCGTTCCGGCGGGCCGAAGGCGCCTCCGTATCAAACTTGTTCTCCACCAGGATCTCGACCTCATCGGGCCGCTTCCGGGTTACGAGCCGGATCCAGCCGCCCTCGGGCAGGTTCGAGATTCCGTGCACCACGGCGTTCTCGACCACAGGCTGGAGCAGGAGCGGCGGCACCGCCGCTTCGGAAGCCTCCGGATCGATCTGCTCCTGCATCTCGAGCCGTGAGCCAAAGCGCACTTTCTCGACCCGGAGGTAACAGTCGACCAGTGCGATCTCCTCCGCGAGCGGGATCATGGACTTTTCCCCAAGACCCAGCGTCCGGCGCAGAAAATCTCCCAGCAGGACACACATCTCACGCGCCTTAGCGGGATCCAGAGTGGTGAGGGCGCTGATCGAGTGCAAGCTGTTATACAGGAAGTGCGGATTCACCTGGGCCTTGAGGGCGCGGAGCTCCGCCTCGCGGGCCAGAATCTGCGCCTGACTCGCGCGCTGCTCCGCCTGTCGCGAGGCCTCGAGCGCCAGCAGTACGTAGTGCATCGCCACCGTCAGGAGATAGCACAACACGCCGAGTCCAAAGAGCGCTCCCGTGGCCCGTGCGAGCTGCTCGCGCGAGCCCGCCCAGGGTATCAGGTCAGAGAACGCAAGCGCCACCCCGCGCGCGATGATGATCCACAGCGTGGCCGCCACCACGCCGGCCGCCAGATGGGTGGTCAGGACCGATTCCACGGCACGCAGGCGGAGCGGAGTGAGGCGGCAGACATACCAGGAGGAGAGGCAAATGAAGGCGTACAAGAGGCAGAGCGGAGCGACCACGACCGAGGCCTGCGTCCAGCCCAATCCGCCAGTAGTCTTGAGCTGGTCCGCCGCCAGGACGGCGAGCGGCGTCCAGGCGAGGAGGTACAGGCCCAGCCGGCGAAAATTGAACAGGATCGGGTGCATGCGGTGCGGTCAGTTCTTGAGGCTGAAGCCTCCAAATATCATGACGCCTCTGATCACCAGTATCTTTCGCGCGCCGGCTGTCTCCTGGAGCGGCCGCCGGGTTTCGTCGTTGTGGCCGCCGAAGAGCGTTGCGGTGCGAACCTGCACTTCCCAGTTCTGGGGAACCACCATCTCGCCACCGCCGAAAACCGCCACGATCTCAAGAGTGGCTTGGTCCCCCTCAATGTCCGCCTCCGAGAAATCCACCTGCGATCCTCCGAAGACGGCAAGCCATTTACCCCGGCGGAAGTTCTTGGAAGTCACGCGGACCTTTCCGCCGCCGAAGACGTCCACGCGGTTGAGGTCCAGGCTGGACTCCACCGAGGTCGGTTGTTCCTCCCGGAAAGCCTTGTACAAAACCCACAAGCCCATGCCGACTACGAGAAGAGGCCAGGTGCGGGCAAAGCGGAAATGCTGATAGCCGAGTGCGCCCAACTGAAACACTACACCGAAAAGGATCTCCACCAATCCCCACAGGCGGTCCGGCACGCTTGCTGCTCGGTACACCCGCATCAGTCCCGCCACGATCAAGATGATGGGCCAGAATCGCCACAAGTCCCACGCCCGCACCAGTCCTTCCTGGTCAAGCAGCAGGATCACGCCGAGTGCGATGATGACGACTCCCACCAGCAGGCCGCTGTGGTCTCCCCCAGCGTGCTGGCCGATTGCCAGCCGAAAACACGGGGAGCCGCGCTCCCCGTTTCCGGGTCCTTGCTCATTCATGATCGTCCCCGTCTGCGGTCTCCCGCCATGATTGCCGGCGCTCTCTCCAAATCCCCACGACCTCCACGAGCAGGCCGGCCATCACGACCCCGAGGGGCATCAGCCAGAGATTGCTGCCCGCGCCGGCCGCTGTGAGGCGCTCCTCCAGCAGTCGCCAAAGCGATGAGGCAATCAGCTCCAGAGGCCAAAGGCCCACGTGACGCAAGTGAGCATACCCAAATTCGAGGCTGGCGAGCAAAGCCGCCGCCATCATCCATTGTCCCACTCTTCGATTGGTCCTCATGACGTCCTCTCCCGTCGTGTAGGTCTTTCCCTGTTCACGAGGCCAGATTATTTGTCCCGCTCGTCTTTGTCGCGGCCTTTTCGGTGAGCGGCGGCGGATTACCGGCGACTGGCGGGTTGGGTCGGGGTCAGCTGAGGGCAGCAGGGCTATGGGAAGCACTCGTTGGGCTCAGGCGTACCCGGACTATACTGAAAACAATATGCATAAGCGCCTGCGCCCATTTCTTGTGGCATTCCCACACAAGATATGGCATCCTGATGTGGTAATAACACAGGAGAGCTGAATGGCGGAATCGAAGCTGGACTTAATGCAAGGCACCTTGGACCTTATGGTCCTCCAGACGCTCGCGGCCATGGGATCGCTGCATGGGTACGGAATTGCGCGGCGCATCGAGCAGGTGAGCGGCGACAAGGTTCTGTTGAATCAGGGAACCATATATGCATCGCTGGTGCGGCTGCAGCAACGCGGATGGATCTCTGCCGAGTGGGGAACATCCCAGAACAACCGCAAGGCGAAGTTTTACTCCATCACCAAGAGCGGTCGCAAGCGCCTCACCGCCGAAGCCGAGAATTGGGAACGCATCGCAGGTGTGATGGGGCGCGTGCTGCAGCTCGCGGGGCGGAGGTAATTCACTATGTTCGGCGTTTTCGACTGGTTGAGAATTCTGGCTTCACGCGTACGCGGATGGTTCGCCATCCACAGTCTCGATGAAGACTTCCAGCAAGAGCTCGAGGCCCACGTCGCTCTGCTTACCGAGGAAAACATTCGCCGCGGGCTGCCGCCCGCCGAAGCCCGCCGTCAGGCTCTGGTTCGGTTTGGCGGAGTCGAGCAAGCCAAGGAGCAGCATCGCGAAGCGCGGGGATTGCCGGCGCTCGATATCCTGATGCAGGACCTTCGCTATGCATTCCGCACGTTGCGGAGGGATCGGGCTTTTGCATTGATCGCGGCGCTGATTCTCGCCCTGGGCATTGGCGCCAATGTAGCCGTCTTCAGTGTCGTCAACACGATTCTGCTGCGGCCGCTGCCCTTTCGCGATCCACAACAGCTCACCTGGCTGGCCACAAATGCGGGAGTGGGAAAGGACGGACTCTCCGACCAGACTTACACTGTGGCGGCTTATGAGGAATTCCAGCGTCACAACGAGTCGTTTCAGGATGTAACCAGCTACCAGACCTTTTTAAACACCATTCAGTACAAGCTGACGGGCAGGGGCGATCCAAAGCAGACCGTTGGCATCGAGGTGGCCGGCAACTTTTTCCAGACGTTGGGCGTTCAGCCCGCTCTCGGGCGGCTATTCTCGGCA
>DATDGR010000149.1:0-3982 GCA_036521995.1 Terriglobia bacterium
AATCGCCGCCAGACTCCCCTGGCCGCATTTCACACACTCCTGGGTCTCGGAACCGACCAAAAATCAACAAAGTACGAACAAATCCGGGGAGCGAGGGATCTTTGCCCCAACCCATTGGGGTCTGCTGAAGCAACCGGATAACTATAAAGCCGCCTACCGAGGGGCTATGCTCACGGCCTCCGCGCCCGCTCGTCCTTCACGAGGGAGCCGCAAGCTCAGACCGAGTCACTACTGATCGGTAAGAGCCTCAATCGGCGATATCCGGGCTGCCCGGCGCGCAGGCAGCAGACAAGCGGCCAAAGAGATCGCAGCGATCATCGCGGCCGAACTGGCGAGTATGGCAGGACTATGAACAGGCACATGAAAGAGAACCGCTCGCATGGTCTTGCCCGTCACCCAGGCTCCGATCGCGCCAAGAATCGTGCCGCCCGCCAGTAGTCGCAAGGCCAGTGACAAGAATTGTCCACGAATCTGCTCCGGCCGCGCTCCTAAAGCCACCCGGACGCCGATCTCACGGCGGCGCTGGGCCACGGCATAGCTCAATACCCCGTAAGTGCCGATGGCAATGAGCAGCAGAGCGATGCCGGAGAAAATTCCACCAAGCAACGCGGGTGAGCGCTGGGCCACCAGGCTCTCGGCAATTCGCTCGTTCATCGATTGAATGTCATTCACCGCCAGTTCAGGGTCGATTTGCCGAGCCGACCTGCGGAGCGCTGACCCCAGTGAATCCGGCTGGACGCCTCCCCGAACAGCAACAAAGATATTGTCGTCAGGCCGATAAACGTAGGGATAGTAGATGGCGCCTTGCGGTGCTTCGTCGGTGAGACCTGCTTGCTTGACGCTGCCCACCACGCCGACCACTGTGAAGGCCTCAGTATCAGGACCCGCCTCCGAACCTTGGAACAGTCGATGGCCCAGAGCGCTGGTGTGCGGCCAGTAGTAGCGGGCAAAATCCTCATCGACCACGCAAACTCGGACCCCCCGGCGCGAATCAGCCCTGGTGAGAAATCGTCCCGCGATCAGCGAAAAACCCATGGCGCGGAAGTAGTCGCCGGCAACACCATACGAGTAGTTTCCGCGGGGCGATTCGCCCGCCCTGAGAACGTGGCCCACCACAGTTGCAGCGCTCTTGCCGCTGGCGCCGCTGAGGGGAATATTGTTGCTCGCGCCCGCGAACATCACTCCCGCCCGGTGACCAAGTTCATCCGTCAACCTCTCGGTGAAAGCAAGGCCGGCCTCGGGCGAGGGATACTTGCTCCCTACCAACGATATCTGACCCGCGATCACGTGATCGGACTGGAAGCCCGGAGAAACGGCCATGGCCCGTTTGAGACTCAGCCCGAGCAGGCCCGTTCCTGCCAACAGTACAAACCCCAGGGCAATTTGGGCGACGACAAAGCCATGACGAAGGGCTCGCGCTGCATAACCCGACGTTGCACCACGACCTTCGGACTGCAACCCGCTGGACGGCTGAAGTCGAACATTGAACCATGCCACCGGTGCGCCGAGCGTAACGCCCAGAATGATGGCCGCTGCGAGCGCCACTATTGCCAGCCGGGCATCGAAGTGGATTTGAACCCCGAAGGGCAGGCGATCGGCGCCCAGGGCAGCCACCAGACGAATTCCGCCCACTCCTAGACCGAGCCCGAGAAGGCCTCCCGTCAAGGTCAGCAATGTCGTCTCGACCACCGCTTCGGTGACCACGTGCCGCCGGCTCGCGCCCAACGCCTGCCGGACTGCAAACTCTTTCGATCGGCCGCTGGCGCGGATGAGAAGCAAATTCATTAGGTTGACGGCGCCAATAAGGAGAAGCGCCAGAACGCCTGCTTGCAGCAGGAGCAGCGTTGGACGGATCGCCGCCACCTGGTCCGCATGGAGCGGCACTACCAAAGTATGAAAGCCCGCATCAGCCATCATTTTGGCTTGGGGGTCGTCCCGCTCCAGAACCGCGTTCCGCGCGCCAATTTGCGACTGGGCTTGCGCGAGAGTCGCTTCCGGTTTAAGCCGGGCAATCATCTGGATGACATTCCCTCCCGAATGCCGCTCCGCAGGTAAGCGGTCTTCAGGCCGCGACGACAGCGGGAGATATAACTGAGATTCCGACGAGAGAAAGCGGAAGCCGTGAGGCAGAACGGCGATGACGGTTCTGGGACCACCGTCAGTCCGTATCTTTCGCCCAATCACGAACGGATCGGCGTTGAAATGTTCTTTCCAATAGGCGTCGCTCAAAATGGCAACGTCGTCAGTCTGATGAGTGGTCTCCGCCTCGGTGAAAACTCTTCCGAAAGCAGGACCGGCCCCCAGGGTTGTGAAGAAATCGGGAGAGACCTGCGTGATCTGCTCGCGCTCAGTAGAGCCGGGCTCGCCGACAATCGACGTCCCAAAGCGGTAGATCGAGAGCGAGCTGAAGGCGGAAATCCGGCCGCGGCGCTCGTAGTAGTTCGTCACCGAGGACCCATCGCGGTCCACACCTGCCTTCGGATAGCTGTTGTACATCGTCACCAGCCGCCCGGCGTCGGGAAAGGGCAGCGGGCGGACGAGAATGGCGTCGATCACGGCAAAGATGGTGAGATTGGCTCCGAGACAGAGGGCGAGCGTCAGCAGGGCGGTAGTCGTGAAACCCGGCGTCTTGCGGAGCACCCGCACAGGGTAGCGCAGCTCCCTCGCGAGCTCATCAAACAGGTAGAGGCCGCGCGCCTGGCGGCAGTCTCCTTTGACCGTGTTAAGTCCGCCGAATTCTATGCGAGCGCGGCGGAGCGCTTCTTCGCGCGGCACGCCGGAGCGCATCAGATCTTCGGCGTATTGCTCGATGTGGAAGCGCAGTTCCTCATTCATGCCGGCTTCGAAATCACGCCGTGAGGTAAGCGCCCGGAGCAGAGAACGAATGCGCCGAAACACGCTAAACCTCCTCAGAAGTCGTGTTCATAGCTGCGGAGATCGCAGTAACCAGCCGGTTCCAGCCGACGGTCTCCTCGCGAAGGCGGCGGCGCCCGGCGGCAGTGAGGGTGTAGTATTTTGCCCGGCGGTTGTTCTCACTCTGCCCCCAATCCGCGGCGATGAGTCCCTGGTGCTCCAGCCGGTAGAGCGCCGGATACAAAGACCCTTGGGGAATCTCCAGCGCCTCGCCCGAGATCTGCCGGATGCGCAACAAGACGCCGTACCCATGCAGAGGTTTCAACGAAACAGCTTTGAGGATCAGCATGTCGAGCGTGCCCGGGAGTAAGTCTGCCGTTTTGCCCACTGTATCGGCTCCTAGCCTGTCTAGGAGTGTAGCCCAACTCTCCTAGTTTAACAAGGGGTAAGTGCGACAATTCGGCGCGGAGATCGAATCTCGGGACTTATCCGTCGTAACGGCCTCATGTTTGCTTGGCTGGGTTCCCTCTGACGATTTGTCGGCATGCCGCTCTTTTGACCTGCATCCGAAAACCGATCAGTTAGAGGAAGGGTAATCCGTTCACCGGCAACCTGAACATGGCCGAGCCTCAGGATTTGCGATCGGACACCCGAAGATAGACAGTGGCCGACAAGGCCGGGGCTATTCCCCGCGAGCACGCTTCCGGACGATAACCCGTCAAGCATCCACCAAACTACCGGCGGAGCGGGGCATGAGGCATTTCTTGCAGCGAAGTGTTGGGTTGACATTCTACCCGTGACGCAGTACTCAGGTTATATGTCTACCCGAAAGGAAAAAGACCGGTTGGAGCTCTTGCAAGGCACGCTCGACCTTCTGATCTTACGGACGTTGATTTTCGGTCCGGAGCATGGGCAGGGCATAGCGCGCCATTCAGCGGACAACTGATGACGAGCTGTTGGTGGAGCACGGGGCCCTTTACCCTGCCCTCCAGCGGCTGGAAGAGCGGGGGTGGATCGCTGCCGATTGGGGGACCTCCGCGAATAATCGCAAGGCGCCCTTCTACAGGCTGACACCGGCGGGCCGCAAACAGCTTGCCAGGGAAACGACCAAGTGGCGGCGGCTGGCCAC
>DATDGR010000150.1:0-2555 GCA_036521995.1 Terriglobia bacterium
AGGCAAACAGTCCTTTGACGTGGCCCTGGTACATGTTGTCCCAGATTTCTGTCCAGGAGTAGTTGCGGTCCACTTTGGGCAAATAATCGAAGGCCCAGTTATTCTCCTTCGTGGCCGCGTTGCCGTACATCGCCTTCAGAAGTGACACGGCAAACTTTGGGGTATTTGACCAGTAATTAAAGGACTGCCATGGTCCAGGCTTGGAGGCATTCGGCGTGGTCCGCTTCAAATATGCGTCAAAGGTGGTGTCGTTGGGGTTGGGCACCTTCAAATAGCCGGGCAAAATGTCGAAGACTCCGGCCATGTCGGTGGCGCCTTGAATGTTAGAGTGCCCGCGTAGCGCGTTCACGCCGCCTCCGGCGCGTCCTACGTTGCCGAGCAGCAATTGCAACATGGCTGCGGTGCGGATGGTCTGCGTGCCGGAAGTGTGCTGCGTCCAGCCCACCGCGTAAATAATGGTGCCCACCTTTTTCATGTCGCCGTCTTTGCGGATCGAGGTAAAAAGGTCGGCCGCCTTGTTGAAATCGTCCTGCGAAATACCAGTGATCTTCTCCACCATCTCCGGCGTATAGCGCGAGTACTGCTGACGTAGAAGTTGGAACACGCAGCGCGGATGCTGAAGCGTGAGATCGTAAGCTACGTTTTCTGGAAGCGAGGGTGGAGGCGCAGGCTTCCCTGGCGTTGCGCCCGCCGGCTGCACTGGCGCCGTGGCATGGGCACTCTCTCCGGGATCGTGCACGGGCGGGGCGCCTGTGCCACCCGCCTTGCCGCTCATGTCTCCGCCTTCAGCGTAATTCCAGGTGGATTTGTCATAGGTCTGGGTGGTGGCGTCGAATCCCGAATAGAGGCCGTCTTCAGGAAGCTTGAAGCCGTCTTTGATAATGAAGGCGGCGTTAGTGTAATTCACCAGGTAGTCTCTAGCGATGCGATTGTTCTCGATCGCGTAGCGAATCAAGCCGCCGAGGAAGGCGATGTCGGTGCCCGTGCGAATCTGGAGGTGCAGGTCGGCCACCGCGGCGGTCCGCGTGAATCGCGGATCGACCACGATCATCTTGGCGTTGCGGTTGCGCTTGGCTTCGATCGCCCACTTGAATCCGCAGGGGTGGTTCTCGGCTGGATTCCCTCCCTCGATCAACATCATGTCGGTGTTCTTGATGTCGATCCAGCCGTTGGTCATCGCCCCGCGTCCGAAGGTAGGTCCCAAACTTGAGACCGTGGGGCCGTGTCAAACTCGGGCCTGGTTCTCGAGGTAACACAGGCCCAGGCTCCTCATGGACTTTACGACCAGGTAGTTGAACTCGTTGGTGTCGGTGCAGCCGCCCGTCCAGGCGATGCCTTCGCAGCGATTCACGGTGCGGCCCTGCGCATCCTTCTCGACGAAGGTCTCGTCGCGCGATCTCTTCACCCAGCGGCCGATTTCGTTGATGGCATCGTCCCACGGGATGTCTTCCCAGCGGTCGGAACCGGGGCGCCGCACCTGGGGCTTCAGCAGGCGGCGGGAGTTCAGGATGTCCTGCTGCAGTGAGGAGCCCTTCGGGCACAGAGTGCCGCGATTAATC
Source organism: Terriglobia bacterium (assembly GCA_036521995.1). GTDB lineage: Bacteria > Acidobacteriota > Terriglobia > UBA7540 > UBA7540 > Gp13-AA77. The sequence goes on from DATDGR010000150.1 coordinate 1,560, forward strand.
GGGTGATCAGGGTCGCCTTCAACGTGCACCACGGCCGGCGTCACGTTCTTGGCCTTATCGCCGATGGTGTAGATGATGACGCCGCAACTTACCGAGCAATACGGGCAGGTGGAGCGCGTCTCCGAGGCGCGCGCGATCTTGAGCGCCCGCATCTCGGCATAAGCCGGCGCCAAGTCGAAGCCCAGCACCGAGGTCACAACGCCGCCAACGGTGCTGATCTTGAGAAAGTCCCTGCGAGTGGGAGCCACGGCAGACCTCCTGAACCCCATGGGAAACCAAAGGAGCAGAGCTAGGATGCCTTTGCTCCTGGGCATTGTCAAGACGTGTCCTGTGCGGCCAGGCGGAGATCGAATCCCCTCGGTACCAGATCTCATTTCGTTGCGCGTGACGCGCCGTTGATGTTGACTTTTCCGACGAAGGCGTATAAACGTAGGTGTCAAGGGGGGCGGCCTGCGGCTTCGCAATATGGCCGCGGCACGGCTTATCGAATGCTGGGCTCCGCGCCCGTTTGTGAGGGGCAGCCCGGCCTGCTCCTAGGAATGTGTCTTTCTTCAGGGCCCGCCTCGGGTCTTCCTTTCAGCGGCTGACCCAGGGGTGAAAGGCGTCTCTCAGGATACTGAACCGGATTCCCATGCTCTCCAGACGGGCAGGGGATTTGTAATACTCACAAAGCGACTGCTCGGCAAGACAAAGAAAAGAACGGTTCTCTCGGTCACCCAGGCGAAGTGGAGAGGAGTGCCTCTCTTGGGTGTGCTCGACCCTCACCTGCCGCTTCATGGTTCGCTCTCTCCTGGAGAGCGGACTTTGGAATGAGGGCTGATGAGCAGGCGGGCGCTGGCGCCAGAGCGGGTCTTGGGCGGCTCGAACCGGTGAGAGGAAATCACGTGGCATTTCGGAGCCAACGAAACACGTTTGCCGCGCTTGCGGAGCTAGCCGCATTGCTGCTCGCGATTGCGCTCGTACCTTCCCGCGCCCGGGCGGCGAACCCGGTACCGC
>DATDGR010000151.1:0-6288 GCA_036521995.1 Terriglobia bacterium
GACGCCTCCATACCACGAAGGCGATCGCTGCCAGCGCGATGACGAGCGCCGTCCAGTCCAAAGCCCTCGCGAAACGGACTAGCCTGTCCCAGCTCGATCCCAGAGCGTAGCCAGCGGCGCCCATCGTGATAGCCCAGACGAGCGCACCTGCCGCGTTGGCCAGGAAAAAGACGCCAAAAGGCATTCGGAATGCACCCGCCAGCAGACCTACCAGGATCCGCAGGCCGGTGATGAAGCGCGCCGCAAAGACGGCCCAGACGCCGTGCTTCAGGAAGGTGCGTTCGGCCCGATCGAAGCGACGCTCGGAAACGAAGGCCCGGCCGCGGAACCGCCGCACCAGCTCAGGTCCACCGTAGTAGCCAAGCAGGTAGCCTACAGCACCGCCGCAGGTGGCGCCGACCATGGCGTTCGCCACCACCCACCGGAGCTGCATGCCTCCCTGGTGGGCGAGAAAGGCTCCGAACAGAAGCACGGTCTCGCCCGGCAGAGGCACGCCGGCGTTCTCCAGCATCACGCCGAAGAAGACGGCGGCGTAGCCGTAGTCAGCGAAGAAGCGCGAGAGGAGATCGAAGAGAGCGTGGGCCACGCGATTCGAACCAGGGCTTATGGAGACGCGGTTTCACTTGATCAAAGTAAAGTTGAATTCCTGCTTGCCGGTGTGTCCTCCGGCGGTGCGCTCGAGGACCACCGTGAGCGAGTCCGCCGAACTTCGCCGGTAGGTCAAGTGCGTGCTCTTGTCAGTGGTTTCGAAAACAACCTGGTTTTCCGTGAAGCTGGCGACCGGAAGACTGAGGGGCGCGCTCTTGTCTTCCCAGGCGGCGAGCCCGGGGTCAAAATGCCGCAGCCGGAAGACCGGACCGGCGGCGGTCGCCTCGATGGCCATGAACTCATAGAACTTCACCTTGCCGGCTTCCATGTAACGGAACATGCCGATCATGCTGTCGGCGGAGGGCTGGCTCCACTGTTCATCAAAAATGCCGCCGGCCACGCCGCCCCGCCAGTTGCCAGCGATGAAGCCGAGGTCCTGCACCAGGGGGCCGTTCACCACCGGCGCCGGCGGCTGGGTGCCGGGCTGCTGAGCTTGCGCGAACTGAAGCGGTCGTGAGCCGACGGCTAACCACAGAAGTGCGGCTGCAAGCAGGCCGAGTGCGCGCCGCAGACAGGGCTGAGAGCGCAGGACGCATCGCGGAGCGAGAGCCGAATCGCAGGACATTCTCTTCACGCTCTTGAATCACTTGTGTCTAGCCCGGTATCTACCGCCCGGCCGGTATCGGACCCGGTGAGCCGAGGTGCCGATTTCCCCCATGGTCAGTTTGCATTATAACAGCCGCATTCCCTACTTTCCTGCGATACGCTCCAGAAACATCTGGATGAATTTCTCGGCCTTCACATCCACCGCCACGTTTGCGTTCGGCTGCACTATATCCACGGCCTCGATCCACAAGCGTCCGTCGTGGGGGACGTTACGCTCCACCGTGTTCGTGCGGTTGGCCACCGTCTCTCCACGCGTGAATTGGCCGCGCGTTTCGATATCCACGCGCATGGACTGAGTGCTGATGATGCCGGGGTCAATGGCCGCACCGAGCGCCAGCGGATCATACATCGGGACGCCCGGATAGCCGTACTTTTCCGAGAGGTCCTCGAGAAAGTTCAGTACGCCCACCACGAAGTCATTTTCAGGACCGTGTGTGCCCGCCAGTTCCTTAATGTGGGCGCGCGTGACCAGGGTGCGGTTGCCGACGTCGAGACCCACCATGGTGATGGGCCAGCCGGCGTTGAAAACGATCTGGGCGGCTTCCGGGTCCCCGAAGATGTTGGCCTCAGCTGCGGCGTTCACATTGCCACCCGAAATCGAGCCTCCCATAATCACCACGCCGTGCACCAACGGCACGATCGAGGGGTCCTTCGAGAGTGCCAGGGCAATGTTTGTCTCAGGACCGATGGGCACCAGCGTGATCTGATGCGGATATTTGTGCACCAGCTCGATGATCAGATCCGGCCCAAAGCGGGCATCGGCCTGGCATTTCGGCGCCGGCAGTTGGATGTTCGCGAGACCGTTCCGGCCGTGCCAGAACTCCGCCGTCACCAACGGCTGATTCAGCGGATGCTGGGCGCCACCGGCAACTGGAACATCGCAGCGCCCGGCCAGTGAGACGAGCCGCAGCGCGTTATCGAGCCCTCGTTCGGCGGTCACGTTGCCCGGCACCACGGTGAGCGCTTGCACGTCGATCTCGGGTGAGTTGAGCGCCAACAGAATCGCCATGGCATCGTCCGTGCCGGGGTCGGTATCGATGATCACCTTGCGGGGAGCCGCCCTTTGCGGGGCGCCGCCCGAGGCTTGACCGGCGGGATTTGTTGCTTGGAGCCGAGCTTCTCCCTGACTTGACCGCAGCGCTATGGCCGCGGCGCAAGCGAGAGTGGGTAAGAGGAAGCGCAAGATTTGGGTCATCGTGGGTGCCCCATACTCACGGTCAGGATAACCCGGTTGAGGAGGGAAAGACTTCAAATAATGGCCGAAGCCCCGCCCAAACCCTCCCAGCGGCTCCCGGCGGCCGCCACGGCGGTTTGCCCATGAGAAGACATTTTCTTAATCGCTTTGTTATCTTTAACATTCCGGCTTTAAACGGCCGTCCGCCCCTTAATTAACAGGGGTAACCGTTACTTCCGCGGAATCCGAGCGCCAAAGGCATCGAGACATATCTGTATCGCCTTTGTCATCAATAACATCGTGGCTTTGATCGTCATGGCCTTTCCCTTACCGCTGTAACGTCACTTGTAACCGGATGTCGCTGGCCAGTGGTGTGGCTGCGTCCTGGCAGCCGGGGAGAATCGAGCGCCTGGCGGACCAGCTTGACCAGGACCGGAACGTCAAAAGGTTTGGCAATCAAGTCTCCGGCTCCCAGCTCCAAGGCGAGCGCCGCTTCCTTACCGACCGAGGCCGGGGAGATCACAATGGCGCGCGTGTCGTCGAGGACGCCGTCAACGGCAAGCTGCCGGAGCAGCGTGAGGCCATCGAGGCCAGGCAGGTCCAGGTCGATTACCAGTACCCGGGCTCGGAGCCTGGTATCGGCGCCGGCGAGCATACGGGCGGCCGCCACGCCGTTGCGCAAGGCGCGGGCTCGGAACCCTTCCGACTCAAAGGCGTGCAGGAGGACCGAGGCCGTGGCTTTATCCCCCGTGGCCACCGCCAGGTCGATCAGGCGAGGCCCATCAGGGTCATCCGAGCTGAAGGAGGCGGCGAGCAACTGATTCACGCCCCCTGCATTGGCACGACGGCGAGCGTCGTCCGCGGCCCGAAGCAGCCCATCAAGATCGCTGGCGTCGTCCGGGTACCCAGCCACCCCGCCGCTCAGGGTCGCGTGGAACTCCTCCATCCCCGACCCCACAAAGGTTTGCTCGGCCAAGGTCCGGAAGACCCCTTCGAGCCGGCGTATACTTCCCGGCCGGTCGAGCCCGTACATGCCGACTCTGAAGTCATTCCCTGCCCAGCGGGCGACAACCTCCTCGCTACGAAACGCGCGGCGGAGGCACCGTCCGAGCTGGCGCAACACTTCGTCGCCAGTGGCCTGCCCGTAGACTTCGTTAATCCGCCCTAGCCCGTCCACTCCCAGCACGGCCAGGCCCATCGGCTGGCCGTGCCGGTCGGCAAGATCCAAGAAGTCCGCAAACGCGCGCCGGGACTTCAGGCGATTAGGGAGCCCCGAGAGCGTATCGACCTCAACCACGTTGCGCAACAGGCGTGTGCGTTCTAACCGGTTCGTAATCCGAGTCACCAGCTCAGGACCTACGATGGGCTTGGCCACGAAGTCGTCGGCGCCGGAGGCGAAGACTTGGTGGACGGTGCCGCTTTCCGTGACCCCGGTCAAAAATATGACAGGAATTGAGGCCCAGCGGGGGTCATTACGCACCACGCGGCAGAGCTCGATGCCGCTCAGCGACGGCATCTCGATGTCCAGGACTAGCAGATCAGGCGGTGATCCTTCGAGCGCCTCCCAGAAGCGCAAGGGATCGCTGAGCCCGGTTAGGCGGATTCCGCTGGGGTCGAGCAGCGCGGCGAGTGCCTCGAGCACCACCGGATCGTCGTCCACCGCTAATACCTGGGAGCGAGCGGACTGGAGCCGGTCGAGAAGCCCGAGCGCGGCTTCGACGATCTCGCCCGGCGGCAAGGTCTTTGGAAAGAACCCAAGGCCGCCGCTCCGCGCCACTTCAACCCGGTCCATCAAGTTGCCGCCGGAGGTCAGGATCAGCGTCGGCAGGGGCGGCAGGCCCTCTGAAAGCTCGGAGAGAACCGCAACTGGCTCTCCGGTACTGGCCACCGAATCGATATCCACCAGCACGGCCGAGGGATTCAAGCTGGACAGGACGGTGCGGGCCGCGCTCATGTCCGGCGCCGCTTCCCATCGCCAGCCGCGCGCCGCCGCCTCTTCGCACAGGCGCGCCACCAGCTCCGAGTCGCATCCCACCAGCAGGGCCGGACGCGGCCCCGGATCGCTCGACGCTTGTCCCCAAGGGGCTTGGACGGCCGGTGACCTCTCGATCTCAAGCCGCAAAGCGGCCGCCAGCTCCGAAAAGCGTCGCGCTTGAGCCTCGCTCCTCAGGCTGTCGCACCGCAGAGACCGCTCGATTTCCTGGGCAAAGCGAGTACCCGCAGCGAGCTCGAATATCCCGAGCGACCCTGCCAGTTTGTGGGCGTCGCTCTCAGCCTGTTTACGCAGCTCGGAACCCAGCCTTCCCTCCAGCAGCGCTACGCCCGCCTGGTCCAGGACGTCGAGGCGCTCAATCATCCTTGATCGCGCCCGGTTCCAAACTTCGGCCAGCCTGCCTTTGATAACGGCTTGATGGCCGGCGGTGGCGGAGTCATCGGGCGCCCAAGGCAATCCCAGAAGAGACGCGACCCGCTGCGCCAAGGTGTCGCAACTGATGGGGTGGAAAAGCAATTCGTTGACTTTGAGCTCCAGGAGGAGCCGCTGCACCAATTTGCCCCCGGCATCCGGGTCGAGACAATAGATGACCGGAAGGTTCGGGAAGAACTGGCGCAACTCGACGAGAAGGTCAAGGGTATGAGGCGCAGCGAAACCATCGTCAAGGATTGTCAGGTCCGCCGGCGATTCAGCCAGCTCTTGCGCGAGGTCAGTGGAATCGGGGGTACGGGCGCACACGCCAGCCAGCCTCCGGGAGAGCTCCGAGGCCATGCGGGACACGACGCTCGCGATCAGGATGTCGGCCACTGTCTAGGATTCCGTTCCGGGCACCGGGAGGTTCCAGCCCAGCAGCCGCGCCACTTGGCCTGCCAGGTCGAAGGGGTCGAAGGGCTTCAGGATGACGCCTGCCGCCCCGCCGAAGGGCGGACGCCGAGCGACCTGAACCTTGGCCGTCAGCAGGATCACGGGGATGCCAGCCGTGCGCCGATCCTCTTTCAAGCGGGCAAGTACCGTCGTTCCATCCATGTCGGGCATCATCACATCGAGCAGAATAGCGTCGGGAAGCTCCACTTGGGCGCAGGTGACGCCGTCAGCTCCCGAGACGGCGGGGAGAGTGTGCCAGCCGGCCATTTCTTCGAGCGATATCTGAGCCACATCGCGAATATCTTCCTCATCGTCGATGATCAAGATTCGTTTGCTCATCTTGCTTCACGAGCTGAGCCCGTTCTTCGGGAGTTCAGCCCTCTTTTTGAGCCGGTGCCAAGGCCGTCCTTGGCCCCGGGCGGGCGACTCGAGCTAATAAAACGGAGATACTTCGTCACTCTTTCGGCTCCGGCGGTTGGATGGGTCGCTCACCGGCTGATCGAGCGGCACCGTAAACACGAAGGTACTGCCGCGGCCCAGCTCGCTCTCGACCCAAAGCCTGCCTCCGTGGTGCCGGACGATGCGGCGGCAGATGGAAAGACCCAGGCCCGTACCGCCACGGCGCCGGGAGTCGGAAGCATCGACGGGCTGAAAGCGTCCGAAGATGCTTGTCAGCTTGTCGGGCGGAATGCCAGGACCCTGGTCAATGACACGGAAGACGGCATTCCGATCCTCTTGCCGGGATTCGATGCGCACCGTCGATCCTCGCGGCGAAAACTTGATGGCGTTGCTGAGCAGATTCGTCAGCGTCTGCAGGAGGGCGTCCGGATCCCCAATCAGCTCTAGTGGGGATGTTTCCGACTCCAGCCTGACGCCCGACGACTCCGCCATAGGGCGCATGAGGTCGACCACCTGCTGCGTCAGTTCGGCTGCAGTGCAAACTTTTTGGGCCAAAGTCACGCGCGCGGATTCCAAGCGGGCGTCGTCGAGAATGTCATTCACC
>DATDGR010000152.1:0-3508 GCA_036521995.1 Terriglobia bacterium
GGAGATTGTCTTCCAGGGTCTCGCCGTAGTGCCGCCACGTCTCCCCGTCCACACCCGGCGCGGCTTCCCTCTTCAAACTGAAGTAGGCCGTCAGGAGCGTGTCCAGGCTGTAGATATGGTGCAGGAGCGCGGTGAACCGCAACCTCTTATCACCTTTTGCTGCTTGTCGTACCCGCTCCAGCGCACTGGGCGCGTCGTTCCAGCTCGGTGTCCGGGACGCGTTTTGCTGAGGCAGGTTCCCTTTGGCCAGACCTCTTCCCTCCATCCCCTCCGCCCCCGGTTGCCCGGCGTTGTTCGGGGACTTCTCAGGTACTTCAGGTCTGTCCGACTTCCCCTGTCCGTTCATCATCGGCGTGTGTCCTCAGACTTCCCGATGCGTCCCGGAGCGCTGTCTGCCCCGGGTGGGCAGGGGATCTCCCGGTTCCCGCGCAAGGTGTTTCCGTACGTGCCTGGGGTCTCTGACCGCGCGGGATTCCGACGCACCTCGCGATGTCGGTGCGCCGGATGCTGCCTTCCGCTTCTCCTTACAGCGTCGGCATCCCGGAGTAAGTCTCTTACGCGGCTGAATACCCGGCCCATACGTCCCCCTGTCAACGCTTCGTCGCCGCCCTCGCGAGCGGCTCCGCATGACTCGGGGCCGGTGTGGGTCGCTAATCCTTCACCGTATGACTCTTTCATTCACTGCACCTCGCCGGTTTAACCGGCGCACAAGGAGGGTGTCTATGCCGGAACTGAAAGTTACGGCGTCGCATCTGGAACGTGACGCTTACCTCTACATTCGCCAATCGACCCCGCGCCAGGTTTTGGAAAATATCGAGAGCACTCAGCGCCAGTACGCCCTTCGCGGCCGGGCTTTGGCGCATGGCTGGCCCCAGGAGCGCATTCACGTGATTGATTGTGATCTGGGGAAGTCGGCCTCACAGGCGGCAGGACGGGACGGCTTCCAACAACTGGTGAGCGAGGTGGCACTCGGTAGAGCCGGCATCGTCCTGGGGTTGGAGGTCTCGCGACTGGCTCGGAACTCGGCCGACTGGCACCGGTTGATCGAGTTGTGTTCGTTGGCGGGCACGTTGATCCTAGACGAGGACGGTATCTACGATCCGGCCGCTTTTAACGATCGACTCCTGTTGGGCTTGAAGGGAGAATTAAGTCAGGCCGAACTGCATATCCTCAAGGCACGCATGCGCGGCGGGATGCTCAACAAGGCCCGACGAGGCGAATTGGAGATGCGACCACCGGTCGGACTCGTCGATCGATCCGATGGGACGATGGCTCTGGATCCCGACCGAGAGGTCCAAGCCGCCATTCGCCTGGTCTTCGACACGTTTGAACGAGCGGGTTCGGCTCTGCAGACGGTTCGTCTCTTCCGCGATCAGGGGCTTCTGTTCCCGCGCCGCGTCCCGGCCGGAGCGAACCGAGGCGAGCTGCTTTGGGGCCCACCGCTGCACTCCAGAATCATCCAGGTCTTGCATAATCCCCGTTATGCCGGCGCCTTCGTTTTCGGTCGCACCCGGACGACACGCAAGCCCGATGGAAAGTACAGCTCGGTGAAGGTGCCGCAAGCGCAATGGCAATACCTGATCCGCGACCTGCATCCCGGCTACATCAGTTGGCAGAGGTTTGAGGCAAACCAAAAGCGCCTGGCGGAGAACGCCTTGGGCTTTGGCCAGGAGCGTAGGTTCGGGCCGGTGCGCGAGGGATCGGCGTTACTGCAAGGACGCGTGCTGTGCGGCATCTGCGGGGAGCGCATGGGCGTGCATTATCATCTAGAGAACGGCCGTATGGTGCCAACCTATGACTGTGACGAGGGGGCGGTGCGGTCGGGGGCCAGAGTGTGCCAGCATGTGCCCGGCAAGGTGGTCGATCCCGCCATCAGCGATCTGCTCCTGGAACTTGTCCAGCCCCTAACTTTGGAAATCGCGCTGGCCGTGCAGCAGGAGGTCGAAGCGCGGTTTGTCGAGACCGATGGATTACGGCAGCAGCGCGTGGATCGTGCCCGATACGAGGCGGAACTGGCTCGCCGCCGGTATATGAGCGTCGATCCCTTATGTCACCTTGATATAAATGTGGCGCCCGAGCGTAGCCACAGCCAAATGCAGGTATGCGAGTTACCCGGACGCCACATTACGGCTGCCCTATAGCGATCGCAAGAACGTCATCAGGCCAGCGTCTTGGGCCCACCTCCTCTTCCGCTTGGTCTCCTTGAGTTCACAGCGAGCCAGCGCTTCAGCCTTCATCTCCAGGTCGGTTTCCGCGTAGATGTTGGTCGTGTTGATCGAGACATGCCCCAGCCATGCCCGGATGGTGTTGATATCCACCCCGGCCCGCAGAAGATGTGTCCCTGCCGTATGTCTCAGGGAATGAGGGCTCACCCTCTTGGTTGCGAGTCCCGGCATCTTGATCGACACTTTCTGGGCATAGCGTCTGACCATGGTGTAAATGCCGAAGCGGGTGATCGGTCGGCCACACCGATTCAGGAAGACATGCTCGACCGGGACCTTCCCACCGATCAATGAGGAGAGTTCACTCGCCGTATGCGTCCACAGTGGACAAAGGCGCAGTTTATTGCCCTTGCCGTGGATTCGCACCGAGGAATGATCTCTCTGTGGAACGTGGCCTAGATGAAGATCGCCGATGCTGATGTGTGCTGCTTCATCGGCGCGGGCGCCGGTATTGTACAAGAACAACAGGAGCGCGTAGTCGCGACGCCCTTGCGTGGTGCTACGGTCGGGGGCTGCGAGCAGGGCGTCCATCTCCGGTTTGTCGAGGTAGGTGATCGGAGTCTGAGCGGTTCGTTTGAAGGGGACGGCCCTAATCTGTCCGCACCATTCGATACGCTCGGGACAATGTTGCCCGATGAAATGGGCCAGCACATGGATCACCGCCAGTCTCTGGTTGCGGGTTGCCACGCTGCAGCCGCGCGTCTGCTCCAAGCTTTGAAGGAACTGTCGCACGCGGTCGGTGGTGAGGTGATCAAGGTCGAGCTGATCAATCGGTTTATGGACTTTGCCCGCGATGAAGGGGATAAGGAGAGCTAACGTATCACGGTAGCTGCGTTGCGTGTTGCGTGCCAGATTGCGTTCGCTCACCAGATGCTCAAGGAGAAGGCGCCGGACCCATGGGCCGAGCTTCGTCGTATCACTCATGGTGCACCTCCTGAAAGGCGTACCGCTCGAAGCGCTGTGATGCCGCCTGCAGCAGCTCCGGCGTCAGGGTGAGGTAGACTTGAGTGGCAGCGATATTGACATGTCCCAGATACGTGGCCAACTGCGGCAGCAATTTCTGCACGTCAGCGCCTTGTTGGTACCATGAAATGAGTCTATGAACGCTAAAGCTGTGACGATTATGCCGCGCGCGGCATAACCGACAGCATGCCGACTCCCGGATTATGCCGACTACCTTTCAAAGGCTTCGGCTGGGCGGGGCGCGGACTGTGTCCAGAGTCGGCATAATCAGAGGCCTTCCAGGAAAGCCAGCAGCTTGTCGTCGGGTTGGTATCGAGCGGGTC
>DATDGR010000153.1:0-7129 GCA_036521995.1 Terriglobia bacterium
ACTGCTTCTGCGATCGCGGGGCTTTCACCGTCGAAGAGTGCCGGCGGGTGCTGAAAGCCGGCGCTGCGCAGGGCCTGGTTCCTCGCGTCCATGCCGAGCAACTGGCGCGCACCGGCGCCACGCATCTCGCGCTGGACATGAACGCCGCCTCCGCCGATCACCTCGATCACTTGACCGATGCAGACATCCGCGCCCTGGCGCGCTCGCGAACCGTGGCCACGCTTTTGCCGGGGTCCAATCTTCACCTCGGCCTCAGCCGTTACGCTCCGGCCCGGCGGCTCGTGGACGCCGGCGCCGCTATCGCCCTGGCAACCGATTTCAATCCGGGAACGAGTCCCACCTTGAACATGCAGTTCATTCTCAGCCTCGCCTGCGCGACCATGCACCTCACACCGGCCGAGGCCATCTGCGCGGCCACCATCAATGCAGCCTATTCATTGCGGCGGGACGGGCGTGTCGGCTCGCTCGAAGCCGGCAAGCAGGCGGATCTTGCCGTGATGGCGGTCGACGATTACCGCAAAATCCCCTACTATTTTGCCTGGAACCACTGCGTGCTGACCGTGAAACGGGGGCAGATCATCTACTCGCGTCGGGATGACGCGCACCAAGGAAAGAGGGCAGGTTGGGACAGTTCTTGATACGCTGGACAGAAAGCTCAATGTGCGGGGGAAGGATCGGATCCGGAGGGTTTGCTCGGGTTGGCCTCACCCTGCGCCTTCGCGGTATCGGAATACTTGATGATGATCTCACCCGGTTTGGCCATGAGAAGATCTTCGCGCGCCTTCTTCTCCACGGCGTTGCGATCGTTCTTCAAGGCGTCGATGTTCTTCTTGATGCTTTGGTTCTCCTGCTCCAGTTGATCGGTCTGCTTCCGCAGCGCGAGGTACTGCTGCCGTTCGCGGCGCAAAGCGAGGTACCCATGCTCGCCGCAGATCACGTGATATCCCAAAGCGGCCACCAAGGAAAGAGCAGCGGCCAAGGCTCCCCAATAGGCGCGTCGAGTTTGGCAGGGTACCTTCACAACTGTCGGATGGAGGCGCGAAACGCGCTGCACCTCGTTGCCATCTTAAGCCCAATCGGGCTGGAGTTGCGAGCATTTTCCTTGAGCCGACTGCTAGAGATTACCGGCGCCCGAGTTTCCAGTATATTGTGGAGACCGCAGACCAGCGATTGGAGCGCCTGACGCCGAGCGGCAGCCAATGGCAAAGGGGAGCAGTCGTGACTGACAAAGTCGTTGTCCTGGTGACGACGGGAAGCCTGAAGGAGGCTCGCAAAGTGGCGCGAGGTTTGGTTGAGGCGCGACTTGCCGCCTGCGTGAATGTGTTACCGCCTGTGGAGTCGGTCTACCATTGGCAAGGAAAGATCCAGAACGGGAGCGAGCGCCTGCTGGTCATCAAGACCTCACGCGAGGTCTTTCCCGAGGTGCTGTCGAACATTCGCAAGCTGCACAGCTACGCCACGCCGGAAATCATCTGCCTACCTATCATCGACGGCTCGCGGGATTATCTCGATTGGATCGCTCAGTCGCTCAAGCCCGCTCCCGGGCCCCGCGATGAATCCTAGATCGTCAGGCGATCTGCCCGAGCGCCCGGTCGAGGTCCGCGATGAGGTCCTCCACATCCTCAATCCCGACGGAGATGCGCACCAGGCCATCGGTAATTCCAAGACGCTGCCGGTCCTCGGCAGGGACGCTAGCGTGCGTCATGGTGGCAGGATGCGAAATCAAGGTCTCGACGCCGCCTAGGCTCTCCGCCAGCGAGCAGAGGCGGACGCACTTGAGCACCCACTTGGCGTTTTCGAGCGAGCCGGTCTCGAAGGCGATCATGCCGCCGCTTCCCTTCATCTGCCGCTGCGCAAGATCATATTGCGGATGGCTCGGCAGGCCCGGGTAGTACACTTTGTGGACTCTCGGATGAGAAGCCAGGAAACGGGCGACCTCCCGCCCGTTCTCATCATGTTTCCGCATGCGAACGGCCAGGGTCTTCACACCTCGCAGCACGAGCCAGCTATCGAACGGCCCCAGGATGGCTCCGGCGGCATTCTGTAGAAACCTCAGGCGGTCGGCGATGGCGTCGTCGTTTAGCATGATGGCTCCGCCCACGCCATCGGAGTGCCCGTTCAGATATTTAGTGGTGCTGTGCAACACCAAATCCGCCCCGAGTTCGAGCGGCCGCTGAAAATACGGGCTCATGAAGGTGTTGTCCACGGCAAGCAGCACTCCCCGGCGTCGCGCGAGCGCAGCGGCCGCGGCCAGATCCGTGATCTCCATCATGGGGTTCGTGGGCGTCTCGATGTAGAGCAGGCGCGTGTTGGGCCGGAAAGCCTCTTCCGCCCTGGCAAGATCCATCGTGTTGGCGTAACTGAAGGTGAGGCCGAAGTCGTTCAGCACGCGATCGAAGAGACGGAAGGCTCCGCCGTAAAGATTGTGGCTGGCTACAACGTGGTCACCTGACTTCAGCAGGCCCATCGCCGCGTTGATGGCCGCCATGCCGGAAGCGAAGGCGAACGCATGCTGACCGCCCTCAAGGCAGGCAAGGTTACGTTCCAAGGCGGCTCTCGTAGGGTTCGAGGTGCGGGCGTACTCGTAACCCTTGTTCCGTCCAAGCTCCTCCTGGACAAAGGTGGACGTCTGATAGATGGGAACGATGATCGCCCCGGTCGTGGGATCAGGCTCTTGCCCAACGTGAATGGCATCCGTTGAAAATCCCATTAGAGTCCTTCGCTGAACGGATCGAGGCTCACTTACGGTATCATAGGAAATGTTGTTGAGAGCCCGCACCGATAGAATAGTGGATATCTAAAGGTGCCATCGCTGATAGGTGTTCCCCGGAGGCGAGCATGTATCCGATCGACCTGACCAGAATAGTTCTTCTGGGCCTCGCGCTAGTTCTGAACCCAGGGACTCTTTCCGCGGGCGCCGGTCCCAGCACGGACTCCCCCGCCTATATTACGGTCACCGTTGTCGTCACCGAGGCGGACACCGGCAAACCTATCAACCAGGCTCAGCTGACCCTTGTCTTTCAGACCCCCAAGAAGAAGGACAACGCTTTGAGCCGCTCGAAGACGCTTGCCTATAGCGCCAAGACGAACGCAGAGGGCCGGTGTAAGTTCCTCCTGGTCCCGGAAGGAACCGTCAAGTTGCTGGTCACTGAAAACCGCCACCAGACTTTCGGCAAAGAATTTGCGGTGAGCAAAGAGAACTCGACCCTTGAAGTTAAATTGAAGCCGCCTCAACCGCTGCTCTGAAGGATTACTCCAATCCCACAAGGCGCGCGCGCCCAAGGATTTCCTGCAGTAGGCCTCTATCAACAGACCTTTCGTTGGACGCCTTCCCGGATGCCACAAAGATGGTGCAAAGAGTCAGAAGACGCTGAGTGGCGACACCTTAAGCTGGTGGCGTAGCGCCTTTTCCACAAGCTTTTTAACAGAACTGTTAAAAAGCCAGCAGTCGAACCAAAAAATGTTACCGTTTTCTGCCGCTAGTGCAGCTCCGAGGAACCGGCTCGGGCCTGTCGGACCGGACGGTAAAAGCTGGTTCCACCCCTGCGGGTTGAGAGGCCCGCGAATGGGTCAACGGCCAGTTCAGCACTTACTGCGGCTTGGGTGCTCCTCCTGACTGGGCGGTTGAGGGAGGGGGCGCCTTCGGCCCTTGGGACTGGGGCGACGATTGCTTTGCTCCCGGAGCTTCCGCGTCAGCATCCGGTTTGGCGCCTGCCGGGGGAGCGAAAAACTCCGGGTCAAGCCAGATGTTCGCCTGTTGCTTCAGGCTGTCTAACGACTTGTTAAATTTCTCTTCCTGAATCTTCCCTTCGATCTCCTTGGAAACATCCTGGAGGCTCCGCTGATCGTGCTTTACCACCTGGATGAAGTAAAGATTATTCTGATTGTTTTGAATCTCTGAGCACTCGCCATCCTTAAGGGTCCAAGCTGTCTTGTCCATGTCGCCGGCCAGCGATCCGCGCCGGAAGGGCCTGGGATTGGGGTCGAAGAGGACGACGTTCGCCATTTTGTATTGTTCAGCCACCTTGGCGGCATCCTGCCCTGAGGCCAGCGCCTGCCGGATGTTCTCCGCGAGCTTCTTGGCCTCTTCTTCGGGCAGACCTGGTGAGTCTCCTCTCGGGCTTGCCACCTTCTTTCGGATGTTGACCTGCCGCACCAGAATCTCCTCGAAATCCTTCTGCTGCGTGTCGTAATACTGCTTGACCTCCTCCGGAGTCGCCTGGGCCGCGCCCGCCATCTTCTTTTGCTCATCAAGGGCCAGCCATTGAAGCCGCTGCAGCTCCAGCCTCATCTTAAACTCGGGGGTCTGATCGAGGCCCTGAGCCACTGCCTCGTGCGAGAGCACAAGCAGGACCGCGTATTGATCGCCCAGCACCTTGAAGCCCTGCTGCGCGGTGGTTCGCTGGTAGGCAGCAGGCAGTGTCTTGACCAGGCCCTCGATCTGCCCGGCGGTCACCTGCTGACTCCCTACCCGCATCACCACCTTCTCCGGTAGCGTCTTGGCCGCGGCGGAGTCGCGCGGCTCCCCTGCCGGCGGCTGGTTCGCGGCCGGTGCCTGGCTGGCGGCGGGCTTCGCTGCTGCTGATTGCGATGGATTCTGAGCGAAAGCCGTCGTCAAAAGCAGTGCGCTCAGAAAAACTCCTGATAGGCCCAACTTCAGGCCCCGAACAGACGGACGTTCTACCTCTTTCATTTCCAACCTTCCCGATATTTGAATTTGAGTGCCTTGGATGAATCCCAATAGTAACACGGAACGGCGGCTGGCTATCGACCTTGCTTGTGACTTGCGAGATTTGTTGGACGACCCGCCAAATGAGCGATGAAATACCGTCAGTCATGACTTGATCGCTAATTGAGCGGCCAGCCGAACCCCACGAGAGCGCCTCCGGGCAGTATTTCCCCCAAGGAGATGTACCATCAGTAAGCCGCGTTGTCCAGCACCTCGCAAAAAAGCGTTCTCCAGCCCTGCGAACAGAATGCGATGAATGCCGTGCTACACTATTGCTTAAAACGTCGAGCCGAGCCGGACGAATCAACAAAATTGCGTACTGCTGGTTCGTGACCTCAAGGCCCGGAATTGAAGTCTGGGTGCTCCGGCCATTTCTTCAGCCTCGCATGAGCCGTATTCTCATTACGAACGACGACGGCATCCACGCCGCCGGATTGAAGGCGCTCGAAAAGGCGTTGGAGCCGCTGGGCGATATCCTGGTGGTGGCTCCGGACGGCGAACGCAGCGCCACCAGCCAATCGATCACGATTCACTCGCCTCTGCGGGTTTACGCGCTGGATGAGCGTCACTACGCGGTCTCCGGAACGCCGGCGGACGCCGTGATTCTGGCGCTGCACCAGTTGATGAAGACCGCGCCCGCTCTGGTGGTTTCGGGCATCAATCCGGGCGCCAACTTGGGCGAGAACCTGATCTACTCGGGGACGGTGGCGGGTGCCCTCGAAGCCACGCTCCATGGCGTGCCGGCGGTCGCCATGTCTCTCGCCACCCGAAAGCACCTGGACTTTTCGGTGGCGGCGGCTTTCGCGGCTGAAATTGCGGTGAAGGTCCTGCGCGAAGGACTGCCGCCGGGTGTGATGCTCAACGTGAATGTGCCGCGCGGTGAAGTTCACGGCGTGCGCTTCACCCGCCAGAGCCGCAAGATCACCCAGAACATTATCCACGAAAAGCAGGATCCCCGCGGCCGTCCTTACTATTGGCAGGACGAAGCGGTGGCCTTCGAAAACGTGGAGCCGGACTCGGACTACTCCGCCATCCTCTCCCACGAGATCTCGATCACGCCTCTGCAGGCCGATCGCACCGACTACCCCAGCCTCAAGCGGCTCTCGGGCTGGGCGGCCGAACTGAAGTTTTCTGCGCCGTCTCCCGCAGCGTACGGCACGCCGGTCCCGGTGAGCGCGGACGAGGAGTCGTAGACCGCGTGGAGCGTGGCCTGGGCATCCCGTGGGCGCCGCTGCGCGTTGGTCAGTGCAGGGCCTGTCAGGCCAACGGCCCGTAAGCAGGGGCCACGGAGGGAGCACGGATGGACAAGGTTCGAGTGCGCTTTGCTCCGAGCCCCACGGGCTACGTGCACGTGGGCAACGCCCGCACAGCTCTGTTCAACTGGCTCTTTGGCCGCCATCACGGCGGCGACTTCATCCTCCGCATCGAAGACACCGACGTCGAACGCTCCGAAGCGCGCTACGAAACTCAGTTGATCGCGGACCTGCACTGGTTCGGGCTGGACTGGGATGAGGGTTCGGATCGCGGCGGCCCTTTCGCGCCCTACCGTCAGTCCGAGCGCGGGCAGCTTTACCACGAGCGCGCGCTGGAGTTGATGGATCGCGGACAGGCCTACTTCTGCTTCTGCACGCCGGCGGAACTCGAGGCCGAGCGCGAGAAGGCCTTGAAGGCGGGCCGGCAGCCGAAGTACTCCGGCCGCTGCCGCACGCTGCCCCGTGAAGAGGCGGCGCGCAAGGTGGCCGAAGGCCAGCCTGCTTCGGTGCGGCTCAAGATTCCCGACGGCGAGTTTGCCTGGGAAGACCTCGTCCATGGCGATACCCGCTTTTCAAGCGGCGTGATCGGCGATTTTATCTTGTTGCGCTCCGACGGCAACCCCGCTTATAACTTTGCGGTGGTGATCGACGATCACGCCATGGAGATCAGCCATGTGATCCGCGGTGACGATCATATCTCGAATACACCGCGCCAGCTCGCGGTTTATCAGGCCTTCGGCTGGGAACCGCCGCGCTTCGCGCATCTTTCCACCATTTTTGGACCGGACCGCACCCGCCTTTCGAAGCGCCACGGGGCGACCTCGCTCGAGAACTTCCGCGAGATGGGCATTCTGCCTGAAGCCTTGCGAAACTACCTGGCGTTGCTCGGCTGGTCACCGGCAGACGGCGTCACGGAGATCTTCAGCACCGAGGGCCTGATTCAGCAGTTCTCGCTCGATCGCATCACCAAGAGCCCGGCGGTGTTCGACCAGGAGAAACTCAACTGGCTCAACCGGCACTACATGAAGGAAGCTCCGCCGCGCCGTCTGGCAGAGCTCGTTGTTCCACTGCTCGAAGAGGCCGGATATCTCTCCGTGCCCGCTAGCGAACCCGTTCTTGACTGGGTCGAGCGGGTCATCGATGCAGT
>DATDGR010000154.1:0-7705 GCA_036521995.1 Terriglobia bacterium
TTCGCGACCTCAACGAAGACCCTTCTCAGAGAAAAGTACCTGTCGAGCGGATACTCTTCGATCTTGTAGATCACGAGGGTGGCCCGCTAATCCATGGCGGCGATTCCGAGGAAGCGCAGCGTTCTCTGGACTCCACTTGCCGCAAAATCCGGCGCTTCCTTAGTCAACAGCCGTTTTAACCCGCTAATTACCCACAAATTTCCCGGACGAGACATCTTTTTTATTGACATAAGAGTACACCGTCATTATACTTGCGACTCCACGATGGGTGAGGAGTGGTGTCCGTGGCGACAGAGACTCCAGCCCGGAGGTTGAGGGGTTGCAAGCCACAGCGACCAAGGCCGCATTGATCGAGCGCCGCCGGTGCCGACGCACCGCCACCCGGCTGCTGATTATTCTGACGGTCGACGTCGAGGGCAGCGCTCTGTCCGGCAGCGCGAACACGCTTGACTTCTCGGCGATCGGCGCCAGAATCCGGACCACGCTGCGATTGACGCCGGGGCAGTCCGTCAACGTCCTGGTACCCGACAAGAAAGGCGACGCCGTGTCTGGCCGGGTGGTCTGGGTGGGGGCCCCTGAAGGTGGACGGCAGGCCGGAGTCGAATTTCTGTCACGCTTCGATTAGCCACAGCTCGCGGAGTCGATGGCATGCCGCCCCGGTTCCCTTCGGTCCCAATGGCCTGAGCCCAGGCGCGGCGAAGCATCCGTGGCTCTTCTCCTTCGTCACTGCGCTTGTCACTTCTCGCCGGAGCTTACCGTCCGTTTGGCCTCGCGTTTCGCCGAGGCCTGATGTTATGATTCGCACGTGGTTAAGGCGCTACAGCAGGCTGTAGCTCGCATCCTGGTGGTCGACGATGAGGCCGCAGACCGCCAACTGTTCAGGAAGATCCTGGAAAAAGGCGGGCATTCCGTGGCCGAGAGCAGTTCCGGCCAGGAGGCCTTGCGCGCGATTCAAAAGACGCCTTTTGAATTGATGATCCTGGATCTGAGCATGCCCGAAACGGATGGATTCGAGGTCTTGCGGGTGGTCCGCTCCCAACAGCCTCAACTCAAGACCATCGCCGTTTCCGGACTCATGCAGGGGAGACTGCTCGACTCCGCCAAAATACTCGGAGCCACGGCGACGCTGGAAAAGTTGATGGCTCAAGATTTGCTCTTGACGATGGTCAATCGGCTTTTGCAAGTCTAGCCTGGATGCGGCGCAACGGCAGCGGCGCTCAGAGACTCTCAGGAGACCCGGCGACCTATCCTCTACCGGCCCCCGACTGGCCCTCCACCGGCATCCCGCTTTGGCAACCAGCCAGATCCTGTATGATCGGGAAGAACAGGAGCCTTTGATGCGCTGGATCTTCCCCCAACCTGATCCCGAAGCCCCGCCAGCGGCAGCGAAGCTCGAGCGTGAGCTCAATCTGCCTCCGCTCCTGGCGCGACTGCTGGTGATTCGCGGCCTGGGCGATCCCGACGCGGCCCAGCGTTTTCTGCGTCCGCAGCTCAATCAGCTTCACGATCCTTTCCGGATGGCCGGCATGAGTGCGGCCGTGGCGCGGGTGCACCAGGCCATTGACCGGCGGGAGAAGATCCTGATCTATGGCGACTACGACGTGGACGGCACCATGGCCGTGGTGGTGCTGCTGACGGCGCTGCGGGCGCTCGGCGCCTCGGTGGAGGTCCACATTCCCGACCGCCTGACGGACGGCTACGGCATGCGCGCCCACGTGATTGAACGCGCGGCCGCCGGGGGCGCAAAGCTGGTGGTGAGCGTCGACACCGGAGTTCGCGCCCATGAGGCTATCAGACGCGCAGGCGAGCTGGGCGTCGATTGCATCGTCACGGACCATCACCTGCCGGAAGATCGACTGCCGCCCGCCTGCGCCATTCTGAATCCGCACCGCATGGATTGCCCGTACCCGGACAAGAACCTGGCGGGCGCCGGCGTCGCTTTCAAGCTGGCCCAGGCGCTGCTCGGCATGCCTCACGCCGGTTCGGGATCGAACGGCTCAACGCGTTTGGTGGAGTCTTACCTGAAAGTAGTCGCGCTCGGCACCATCGCTGATGTGGTACCGCTGGTGGGCGAAAACCGGGTGATCGCCCACTATGGCCTCGCGGGTTTACGGCAACCCGCGAGTCACGGGTTGCGTGCGCTGCTCGAAGCGTCGGGACTGGGCGGCGGGCGGGCCGTCACGACGGGTCACGTCGGCTTTCGGCTGGCGCCCCGTCTGAATGCCGCCGGCCGGATGGAAAGCGCTCGCGACGTGATCGCGCTCTTTACCGCCACCGAGCCCACGCTGGCCGCTGAGGTGGCCGGCCGCCTCGATCGGCTGAACCAGGAGCGGCAGCAGGTAGAGGAAGCCATCCTCAGCCAAGTGGTTGAGATGATCGAGGCGCGGCCGGAGCATAAGGACCGCTATTCAATGGTGTTCGCGGGGGAGGGCTGGCACCGGGGTGTGATCGGAATCGTGGCGCAGCGGGTGGCAGAGCGCTATCATCGTCCCGCCCTGATCATCGGCGTCGAGGCGGGCGAGGGGGTGGGATCAGGCCGGTCGATTCCTGGGTTTCACCTGCTCAATGCCTTGGCCTCCTGCGCCGGGGTGTTCGAGCGCTACGGGGGTCACGCCCAGGCGGCAGGATTCACTCTGGCCGCTGATCGCATTGCGGAACTCGAGGTTCGGTTCGAGGGCTACGCGCGGGCCGTGCTTACACCCAAACACCTCGAACCCGTCCTGCGAGTGGACACCGAGGTAAGCCTCGGGGAGATCAAGGGCCCGTTCTACGACCATTTGCAGAGGCTTGCTCCGCACGGCATAGGCAATCCCACGCCCGTGTTTGCCGTCCGGGGAATGCGCGTGGTAAGCCCGCCGCGCGTGCTCAAGGAGCGGCATCTGAAGCTAAGGGTAGCCGAAGGCGAGCGCGTCCTCGACGCCTTGGCTTGGAATTGGGGTCCGCGAGCGGCGGAGTGGTCGCAGGGACAGAGGGTGGACGCGGCCTTCACGGTGGACGAGAATAACTTTCAGGATATCCGGACGCTGCAACTCGAGCTCAAGGACCTGCGAGCGCTGCCGTAATCACCGGCCGAGGATTTTTCACTAACAGGCGCTTGGCCCGGCAGGTGGAGCACCCGCCGGGCCAGCTTCTTGGAAAAATCTGATCCAAGCACTCGGTTACGGCGTGGGCAGCGTCCAGATGCTGATGTTGGACTGGTTGTCGTCGACGGCGGCGAACTGAGACCGAGTCCCACTGGTGGCCACAGCCAGACCGAAGGACCCACCTTGATTCGGGTCAACCGAGAGCTCCTTGACGAACTGGCCCGAAGTGGTGAATTCAACGATCTCACTGGGCTGGTTCGGGTCCGAATTGATGACGTCGTTGTTGCTCACCAGCAGATGACCGTTCGGGGCCACCGCCATGGCGAGTGCGCCGTGCAAGTGCTTCGCGTCCTGGTAGATAATGCCGCCTGTTCCCTCATCGTTTACCGTGGTGCCGGCGTGAGGAACGGCGAACACGGCGTTGTCCAAAGTGGAGGCGACGTAGAGCGTGTCGCTCTGCGGTTCGTAGACCAACCCGGTGGGCGCATCCACGAAGGTGGCCGGATCACAGGAAAACATGTAGCCTGAGGCCACGGTGGTGGCGCTCTGCACGGTCACTCCTGTGGAGCCAACGTTGAGGTTCAGCCGCGAGATGGTTCCGTTCAGGCCATTAGAGATGAAGAGCTTTGCGGTGCTCCCTTGGTCGTAGACGGTGGAGTCCCACGGTCCGACGATCATCTGATTGTTGATGATACTACCCACCTCCTGACCGCTGCTATTGATGACCAGGATCGAACCGTCCTGCGCCGTGCCGCAAGTGCCGTCGGTAGATGGAAAGTTGCCCACCAGAACGTAACCGTCCTTGAGTACCTGCAGGGCTGTGGAAAGTCCCAGGGGAGCCGTCCCCTGAAAGAAGAGGGACTGCACGCCATTTCTGATCTTGACGATGGTGGTGCCGGTTCCTTGCAGGTTTTGGCTGTCGTTGAAGTTGGAAACCAAGATGTCGTTGACCTGGAGCGACCCGCCGGCCGGAAATCCTTGGGGCACGAAGGCCACCCCGTAAGGATTCACGTCGCCGTTAGAGGGGACGGTGGACACCGTCACGATCGGGCTGGGGAGAAACGGGTTCGTGGAGCTGGCCGGCTTGGCGAGGGTGTGGAAAGCCAGGATCAAGGCCGCAGCCAGGGTGGTTCGAGCGAAGGTGCGATTCATGAGGCTCATGGAAGTTCTCCTTTTTTGAGTTTGAATTTTTTCCAATCTTTTGCCCCCGGGGATGTCGGGAACTGGAGCAAAGCTCGACCTTCTTGTTCCCGGCGCGCCCGCGGACTAGAATGAAAATGTTGCACTGGGCGGGCGCCAGGGACTCGCCGTCGACTTCCGTAACGGATTCGGCGCGGTCTTCTTTCGCTCTCAACCACTCAAGCGACGTCTTGAGGCAGATTCCCTCACGTCCGCCAGAAAGTTCGAGGCTGGCTTCCATGCCGCCCGACCCACAACCCATCACCCAGTTACTCCGGCAGTCGCGTCAGGGGAACCAGGCGGCCTTCGACGAGCTGATCCCGCTGGTTTACGCACAGCTTCACAAGCTGGCCGCACGCTGCTTCCGTTCCGAGCGTCCGGGACATACCTTGCGCACCACGGCTCTGGTCCACGAAGCGTATCTGCGGCTGGTGGATTCGGACGTGGCCTACAACGATCGCGTCCACTTTTATGCCGTGGCGGCCCGCGTGATGCGCCGCATTCTGGTGGACCACGCCAAGGCTCAGAGCCGCGAGAAACGCGGGGGCGACGTGGAGAAAATCTCGCTCGAGCAGGGTGCGGACGTGGGAGCGCAGGCGCCAGCGCACCTGCTGGAACTGGACGAGGTGCTCGAGCGCCTGGCGGCCCGGGACCGCCGCAAGAGTGACATCGTGGAGCTTCTCTTTTTCGGTGGCCTCACTTACGAGGAAGCCGCTGGCGCGCTCCAGATCTCGCCGGCCACGCTACATCGTGAACTGAAGATGGCCAAGGCATGGCTCTATAAAGAGCTGGCTCAACGGCCGGGCTCAGGGGCCGAAACATGAGCGCCGAGGAGGAGCCTGACCGCTGGCAGCGGCTCGAAGCGCTTTTCTTTGAGGCCTTGGACCTGGAGCCGTCAGCCCGCCCCTTGTTTCTCGATCAAGCTTGCGGCGGCGACACGGACCTCAGGCTCGAAGTCCAGTCTCTGCTGAGCTCCTCCGAGAGAACTCTGGCCGATCTTCGCCACCCCGTCGATGAGGCGGCGCGCGAGATCGTCCAGGATAAGGTGGGCCACCGAATTGGCCCTTACGCGGTCGTGAAGCTGCTCGGCGAAGGAGGCATGGGGCAGGTCTACCTGGCCAGCCGCGCTGACGAGCAGTACCAGCGGCAGGTCGCCATCAAGTTGATGCACGCCGGCTTTGGGCGCAGCTCGGAGTTGCTGCGCCGATTTCGCGCCGAGCGGCAGATTCTGGCGAATCTCGATCACCCCAATATCGCTCGCCTGCTGGACGGCGGCATCACGCCGGAGGGTTCTCCCTATCTGGTGATGGAGTATATCGATGGCATCGCCATCGACGAATATTGCCGGCGGTATCCCTTTTCCACTTCCGAGCGCCTGCAGTTGTTTCGCACCGCATGCGCGGCCGTGGAGTACGCCCACCGAAACCTGGTCGTGCACCGCGACATCAAGCCGGGAAACATCCTCGTGACCGAGGAAGGTATTCCGAAGCTTCTAGACTTCGGGATCGCCAAGCTCCTGGACCCCGAAAAATATGACCGCACGCTCGCCTCTACGGTGGCCACCGAGCGTCTGATGACGCCGGAGTATGCCAGCCCCGAACAAGTGCGGGGCGAGCCCGTGACGACTGCTACGGATGTTTATGCTCTGGGGGTGTTGTTGTACGAACTGCTGACGGGGCGGCCTCCCTTCCGGCTCGAGACCGCGAGCCCTTTGGAGGCGGCGCGCATCATCTGCGAACAGGAACCGCTTAGACCGAGCACCGCCAGCCGTACCAATCCGTCGCTCACCCCGCTCGAGACCCGCGAACTAAGAGGCGACCTGGACAACATCATTCTGAAGGCTATGCGGAAGGAGCCAGAGCGCCGGTATCCTTCGGTGGCGCAACTGTCCGAGGATGTCCGCCGCTACTTGAAGGGTTACCCGGTGGAGGCGGCGGATCGCGTATGGCGTTATCGCGCCGGAAAGTTCGTGAGACGCCACAAGGCGGCCATTGCCATCGCGGCGATGATGGCGATGGCGATGGTGGCGTTTGCGATCGGCATGGCCTTACTGGCCCGACGCGCCAGCCAAGAGCGGCTTACGGCGCAGCGCGAGGCGCAGTTTCTGACCAGCATTTTTCAGGCGGCCACACCCGACCAAGCGCGGGGTAAGGAGGTCACGGCACGAGAGCTCCTCGACCAAGGTGCGAAGCGCATTGACCGCGAACTCAACACCGACCCCCTGTTGCAAGCCACTATGCTCGACAACGTGGGGCGCGCCTACGACGCACTCGGTCTGTATAGCCAGGCCCAACCTCTGATGGAGCGTGCCTACAACCTTCGAAGACGGACCCTCGGCCGTGAGAACCTCGATGTGGCCGCGACCGCGGACGGTTTGGCGACAACGCTCCGGCTCGAGAACCAATATCAGAAGGCAGAGCCGCTCTTCCGCCAGTCCCTGGAGATCCGCCGCCAGATGCTCGGCGACCACAGTGAGCTGGTCGCCGAAAGTCTTACAAATTTAGGGGAGTGCTTTTATCTTGAGAACAAAGATGCCGAGGCGGAGTCGGTGCTGCGGAAGGCCCTGGCTATCCCTCGCAATCCGGACACAGATTCGGGAGCTGGCACCAGAAATTACTTGGCCCTGGAGTTGTTTCGCAAGGGTGATTATCGGGAGGCCACGCGACTACTGCAGGAGGCTGTCGAAATCGACCGGCGAACGGACGGCGCCGACGGTCCGAATTATGCGGATAGCCTCCACAACCTGGCGGGCGCCTTCATTCGTGAGGGTGATCTCATCGACGCTGCAGCGATGGACCGTCAGGCTCTTGCGCTTCTCCGCAAGACCTTGGGCAACGATCATCCAGACTTGGGGTACACTTTGAACAACCTGGGATGGGTGCTGGTGGAGCAGGGAGACTGGCCGGATGCGGATCCCTTCCTGCGCGAAGACCTCACCCTCGTTCACCAACATTTTGGCGACAAGGATCCCCGAATGGTGGCGCCTCTGGACAACTGGGCCAGGCTGCTGCAAGCCAAGGGCGATTATGCGGAAGCCGAGCAATATTACCGGCGGGCCCTGGAGCTGTTGCAGGAGACGGGCGGGACTGAGAACTGGAACGTAGCCCAGGTGCTGGCCAATCTGGGCGTACTTCAGCTTGACCGCGGAAACTACACCGGGGCCGAGCGCTATGCGCGTCAAGCCCTGGAGATGCGGCGAAAGCTCGGCGGCGACGATCACCCTGATGTGGCGGCTTCGCTGATCGATCTGGCCGTCGCACGAGAGCTCCAGAGCGACCCGGCGAGCGCGGAGCCCTTGCTGGAGAAGGCGCTGGCGATCCGCAGGGCGAAGCTTGAACCGGGTCATCCGGATATCTTGGACGCCGAGGTCCGGCTGGGAGAGGTACTTACCGCGGAAGGCAAGACGGACCAGGCCGGGCCGTTGTTGCAGGAGGCCTACGAGT
>DATDGR010000155.1:0-12041 GCA_036521995.1 Terriglobia bacterium
AAGTCCGCACTTCGTCATGGCCGGACTTGTTCCGGCCATCCACGTCTTTTTGAGACGCATTTAAGTCGTAGATGCCCGCGACAAGCGCGGGCATGACGGAGCCTCTTCAGCGCGCCGCCGTTGGCGCTTGCCTCCACCAAAGTGGGCCGGGTGCTGGTGCCCGCGGAATCCCGTGCTGTGGACAGCGTGTTTTTTGAAGATCCGGCGCCGTTCGAGCCCGTCTTCGACTTTAGCTACGACGGCGTGATGCGCTCCTTCGACGAGAGCCTGAAGCGGCTGGGACTGGACCACGTGGACATTCTCTTGATCCACGACCCGGACGACCACTACGACGAAGCCCTGCACGGCGCTTATGCGGCGCTCGACAAACTCCGGAGCGAGCGAGTGGTCAGTGCGATCGGCGCCGGCATGAACCAGGCCGGGATGCTTGCGTGTTTCGCCCGCGAAGGCGATTTCGACTGCTTTCTGCTGGCTGGCCGTTACACGCTCCTCGATCATTCGGGCCTCAGAGAACTCTTGCCCCTGTGCGTCGAGAGAGACATCGGTGTCATCGTCGGCGGACCCTATAACAGCGGCATCCTGGCCGGCGGCACGGTCTCGGGTGAAAAGTTCGATTATCAGAATGCGACCGCCGAAATCGTGGCGAAAGTACGGCGGTTTGAAAGCCTCTGCTCTCGCTATTCGCTACCCCTCAAGGCGGCCGCTCTTCAGTTTCCACTGGCGCATCCCGCCGTGACCTCCGTGATTCCGGGTGCTCGTTCGGCAAGGGAGATGGAAGAGAATTTTCGCCTGATGACTTTATCGATCCCTCACGATTTCTGGCGCGAGCTGAAGGCCCAGAACCTTGTGCCCGAGGAAGCTCCGATACCTGGCGAAATAACGAATGGCAAGTAAGGACTAACAAGGAGTGGCGGACGTTTATCGCCGCTCCAGCACCGCGCTGCGACGCGGTGCTTCAGTTCGTGTCCCCACACCCGATGGTTATGATCTTCCGGTAGCGGCTGCGCGCTCTCAGTTGACGGGCGAGCCCTTCTTTCGATAGATTCTCCACCCAATCGGAAGATTGCATAACGGTATGCGAATTATCGACACTCACCAGCACCTGTGGGACCTCAATCTGTTCTCCTACGCCTGGCTGGCAGCCACGGAGCCATCGTCCGGGAGCGTCGCGGCTGGGCGGCCCGTGCTGAACCGAAGCTTCCGCATGTCTGACTACCTCGAAGCCACGGCGGGCCTGGGCGTGGAGAAATCAGTTCATTTGGAAGCCGACGTCGACGAGCGGCACATGCTCGCCGAGACACGGGATATTCTGGCGCTCGCGGACCGCCCGGACAATCCACTTGAAGGCGTGGTAGCCTGCGCGCGGCCGGAGAGCAGCGATTTCAGGAACTATCTCGACCAGATCGCCGGCCATCCGAAGCTCAAGGGCATCCGTCGCATTCTTCACACGCAGCCCGACGAACTCGGCCGAGGTCAGACGTTCAAGAACCATGTGCGGACCGTCGCCGACTATGGCCTCTCCTTTGATCTCTGCGTGCTGGCGCGCCAGATGCCGATCGCCATCGAGCTGGTAAGACATTGCCCCGAGGTTGCTTTCATCCTTGACCATTGCGGGGTGCCGCAGGTGAAGGAACGGGTGCTCGACCCCTGGCGGGCGCATATCCGTGAGATCGCCACCTTTCCCAACGTAACCTGCAAAGTCTCAGGCCTGGTGGCGTACGCGGACCCCGAGCACTGGACGCCCGAGGACCTGCGCCCGTACATCGAGCAGGTGATTGAATGCTTCGGCTGGGACCGGGTTATGTTCGGCAGTGACTGGCCCGTGTGCACACTCTCGGCCACGTTCCGGCAATGGGTGGAAGCTCTATCGTCACTCACCGCCAACGCCGGCGAAGAAAGCCGGGCCGGGCTTTTCCACGATAACGCCATCCGCGTATACCGGCTCGGGTAGCGGGCCATGGAGGGTGACCGGCCAGTCGCGGTATAACTTTGACGAAGCGGGAGGAAATCATGGATGGAACCAGATTGAAGCGGTACGGCCAGATCATCGGGCTCAGGCCCGAAGTCTACGAGGAGTACGTCAAATACCACGCTGCCGTGTGGCCTGAAGTGCTCAAGACGATCCACGATTGCAACATCCGCACTATACGATTTTTCACAGAGACAGCTTGCTGTTTGCCTACTTCGAGTACATCGGTGAAGATTACGCCGCCGACATGGCCAAGATGGCGGCCGATACCAAAACGCAGGAATGGTGGGCCATCATGGACCCGATGCAGAAGCCGTTGCCTGGCGCGAAGGAGGGGGATTGGTGGTCCGTGATGGAAGAGGTGTTTCACACGGATTGAGGAGAGAAAGGCCGTCTCCGGCAGCCGCAAGGGCTCCGAAAACGCTCAAGCTCCCCCGGCCCAGCTAACTCTAGAAAGGCGAGTAGGCTAGTCCCTTAGTCCTCTTATCCACCAACAGCTTCAGCACCGGCGTCTCATTATTGATTTCCACCGTCACGCTGACCGTCTGGGAGGCTGCTGAACTAGCCCGCAGAACCTCAAACTGACGAATCTTGCCGTAGTCCCCGGCCGGGCCCCAGTCCTTCAGGAAATCGTCGTAAGAGTACGAGGAGCTCGGCTGCCAGAGTTGGTAAGCCGTCTTGTAGTCACCGCGCTGGACGGTTTCGAGGAAGCGTGTGACAGCGCGCTCCTCGGGGTAGTCCCAGAAGTAGTACGAGACGCCACCGATAATGATGGCTGCCACAAAGGCGAGAAGGACGTAGCGCCCGATACGTCGTGAGGGCTTCGGCGGTCTGGCGTCAAGTAGTGACATCAGCTCGGGATGCAACGTCCCGCTGTTCTTCCAAGACCGAACGGCCGGCAAGCCAATTGTAACTCAACCTGGCCGTGCGGATTGGCATCTTTTTGTCGCGCTCGGCCCGTCCAGCAGAGTCGCCCGCTCCGGGTCCGTTGAGTGCTACGAAGGCGGAGAATTGGCGCAGAAAGCTTGGGTGCCGGCCCCTCCCAAATCCCGGGCGGTTGTGTCCTCAAGTTTTCACTGGAGATATCCGAGAACAGTAATGGAGAGGCGGCTGGAGCCCGGCAACCTAACCGGGGAGAACCCAATATGGCCGGGGTGCCCCGCCTCTTCCTCACTCTTCGCTCATACATGAGAGTGGTTGGCGTGCTGATTTGCGGTGGTTGCCGTCGGGTTGCCCCGGAGCGCCTTGGGGACGGGCCAGCTTGGTTCGGCCTCGTACCCGCTCACTTCGACTTGGGCCAGCAAGGCGCTCAGCTCGAGGTCGTTCTCATAGCACAGGGCGAAAAGCTCCTCGTATGCCCTCTGAACCACTTCGGCATTGCCGGACTGCTGGGCTTCGACAAATCCGGCCAGCGTGCGGGCGATCGCTTTGCGAACTGTGCGGGATCCCATCGTGAGGAGATCTCTCATCGCCACCTCCCAAGGTATTACTGCTAGCAATACTCAACCTGTCCGCCCAGGCGACAATGTGACGAGCGTCACAGACCTTGGTGATGCGGGCTGACAGGCGGGCGCCTGCCAGCCCTTTACCTGCCGGGGGGCGGCGGACCCGCGATTGACTCTCAATTGACCTGAGATTGGCTTGATACCATGACTCACGGTGCCTGACGATCACCGCATCCGGTGATCGGCCGGTTGAGTGAAGGGCGTGTCGCCATGACCAAGTCCGAACCGAGGAGGAATTCTTGCCACCCTTCGGCCTCTTGCTCAGTCTTCCGCGGCTGGTACCCCCAGCAGACTTTCCCCGCGACGGGCGACTCGGTTCACACTCCGGTACGCGAGCATGACAAAACGCCCTGTATCTCGCCGCTCTGGCGGAGGGTGTCTGGCGGCCGAGGCGGCGCGCCGCGGGGCCGAGTCTTCCGGGGTCGACTGAAACAAAGCCACGATGTCCTTTGGAATCAGCAGATCCGAAAATTACGTCGCCCGGTCAATGAGCCGTCCCGGGGGCCGGGCCGGACGGACGGGCGGCCGGACGGCGGTCAAAATGACGTCGGCCGAAGCCGTTTGGGGCCTGGAGGTCCCCGCCGGGTCTCCCGACGGACTCCAAAGGGTCTCCGCATCCGAGCCCGTGTCAAGGTCCGTGCCTCACTCGACTCCGCCCGCTCGACCCAAGTGAGGAACTCGATTCGAACTGACGGCTTGCTCCATGGGGCTGAGGCTCGTTGCGGCTCCCGCGGGCGAAGGGGTCGGCGTGCGAGCGTTCAGGCGGGAAATCTGGAAACCGGCCGCCGGTTTGAGTTGGCGGCGAACTGACGTTCATGAGCGCGCCACCAGTACCGTGGGAGGGAACTGTCGCGAGTTCAATCCAATTGACTTCTATTTTTGGCGGACGGTAGAATAACATCTCCCTTGTTAAGCCCGCGTCGGCTTTTTGGGCAAAGGAGTGTCAGGAATGTACCCCGAAGATCTGGCCGGTTCTTCACCGGACGTGAATGCCGGCCCCGAATCACCGAGAGCGACAGCCGGGCCCGTGGTGGAAAGCGAAGCGCCTGTCGAATCATCAGAACTCAGCGAGATGCTGACCGTGATGCCCGAAGTGTCGGGCATTCCCGTCGGCCAGGTCACGAAGGGCCACATCGTGAAGGTCACCGACTCGGAAGTCATGGTGGACATTGGCTTGAAGAGCGAGGGCGCCATTCCGCGCGCCGAGTTCCTGACGGAAGACGGCCAGCTTACAGTGCAGCGGGGCGACGTGGTTGACGTCCTTATTGAAGAATACGATGAGCAGGAAGGAACGTTCACTGTTTCCCATCGCAAGGCAGTGGTGCTGCGGGCCTGGGAGGACTTGGAGAGGGCCTCGCATGAAAACACCAACGTGAAGGGCCGCGTGCTGGAGCGTACCAAGGGCGGTCTGACGGTGTCGGTGGCCGGGGTTCGCGCTTTTCTGCCGGCTTCGCAGGCGAGCATTCGCCCCTTGCGCAATCCTGACTCCCTCATCGGGCAGGAGATCGAGTGCAGGGTGATCAAGCTGAACCAGGCCCGCAACAACGTGGTGGTGAGCCGGAAGGCCGCCCTGGAAGAGGAGGCTACCCGGCGCAAGGCCGAGCTGGCGGAACGCCTGGCGGAGGGCGCGGAGGTCACCGGGCAGGTTAAGAACTTGACGAGCTACGGCGCCTTCGTCGACTTAGGCGGCATGGATGGCCTGCTCCACGTGACCGACCTGGCCTGGGGACGTGTGGGACACCCCTCGGAGGTGTTAGCGGTGGGGCAGGAGGTCCGCGTCAAGATTCTGAAGTATGACCCTCAGAAGGAGAGAATCTCGCTGGGCCTGAAACAGCTCCTGCCGGACCCCTGGGAGCGCGTCGTGGCCATATACCGGCCAGGTGACCATTTGAAGGGCCGCGTCGTGAGCCTGACGGACTACGGCGCGTTCTGCGAGATCGAGCCCGGCATCGAAGGCTTGATACACGTCTCGGAGATGACCTGGAGCCGGCACCACAAGCATCCCTCGAAGTTTGTTAAGGTTGGCGATCAGGTGGAAGTGTCCGTCATCGAGGTGAATTCACCCCAGCGGCGCATCTCGCTGAGCCTGCGGCAGACTTTGGGCGACCCCTGGACCACCCTGGCGGAGCGTATCGCGCCCGGCGCGGTCGTAGAAGGCCGGGTGCGAAATCTGACCGAGTACGGGGCCTTCGTTGAGATCGAAGACGGGGTTGAGGGCCTAATCCATGTTTCGGACCTCTCCTGGACGAAGAACGTGAAGCATCCGTCGGAGGTTTTGAAGAAGGGGCAGAAGATCCGGGCGGCCGTCGTGAGTATCGACACCAAACTGCGCCGCATTTCACTCGGGCTCAAGCAACTCGAGCCCGACACCTGGCAGGCGTTTTTCGACGAGACGCCGGCAGGGAGCATCGTACCGGGCAAGGTAGTCCGCCTGGCGCAATTCGGCGCTTTTGTGGAGCTGAGAGAAGGCATCGAAGGTCTTTGCCATGCCTCCGAGATGGGGGGGGAGCACGGGCGCAATGGCAAGAATCCGTTGAAGGCGGGCACCGAGCTGCCGTTTCGAGTAATCAAGGTGAACCGCGAGGAGCGGAAGATCGGCCTGAGCTTGAGAGAGATCGAGGAGGCCGAGGACCCACCCGCGAAACACAAGGTGAGTGCGGCCTCTTCCAAGGCAACTGCGGCCTCTCCCGAAGCCCCAGCATCGGCATCCGCGACCACCATGGGCGAGAAAATGGCCCAGGCGATTCGGGCGGCTGCCAAAGCCTCAGCGGCCCGGCGGCCACCCCAGCCTGTTGAATCCACGCCAGCTCCAGCACCCGCACCCGCCCCTGCCTCCACTCACGTGGAAGCCCCTTCACAGCGGAGTTCGGAAAGTTTCGAAGCGAGCGTTTTGCCCGGGGTGGAAGGGCCGGAGAGTGCGGAAGCGAACGGAACTCACGCGCCAGCAAGGGGCGGCTTCGAGCCGAGTCCTGCTGAACCGTCCCAAGCCGCTGCCGGGGACGGCAGCATTGAGGCGGGTGCGGGCATCGGAGCCGCCGGCGCGGGCGAAGCCGGCAGCTCTGA
The DNA here is from genome assembly GCA_036521995.1 of Terriglobia bacterium. Classification (GTDB taxonomy): domain Bacteria; phylum Acidobacteriota; class Terriglobia; order UBA7540; family UBA7540; genus Gp13-AA77. The sequence goes on from DATDGR010000155.1 coordinate 6,538, forward strand.
AAGTGCTCAGGCCGAGGCTGAGTCGCCAACTGCGGACGTGGGTGCTCCGCTCAGGATGGCCGCGACCTCCGGAACCGGCGAAGAAGGGTCGAAGCCTCCTGCGGCTGCGCAGAACCCATCGGCTGAGCCCGCCGCGGAGGCGGAAAGTCTACCCGCCAAGGCCCAGTCGTGAGATGATGAGCGAGAGGCCGGCGGGACGGCCTCCCCAGACCCAGGCCGGCACACCCGGGAACGAAGAAAACCGGCGCGAGGAGTGAAGGATGACGAAAGCCAATCTGGTGGACGAAGTAACGCAAGCGGTAGAGTTGAGCCGGAAGGATTCCGAGACGGTGATCGACATCATCATCGAGAGCATCGTGAAGTCCCTTCGTGCCGGTGACAAGATCGAGATTCGCGGCTTCGGGAGCTTTCGCAGCCGGCAGCGGAAGGCGCGAGTGGGCCGCAACCCGAAGACGGGAGAGCGCGTGGAAGTCCCGCCGAAGACCGTGCCCTACTTCAAGCCCAGCAAAGAGCTGAAGGATTTGATCAACGGAACCGGCGAAGCGGTCACCCCGGCCGGACCTGTGATGTAGGTTCGGAAGGCCCGTCGTGCTGGTTTGACCTCTGCGACTCCGCCGACAGCAGGTGGGTCGCTGGAGCCCAATCTTGCCGCGCCTCGACCCCGATGGACTATCTCTGGAGCCCGTGGCGATTTCAGTACATGACCAGCGGCGAGGTCAGGCGCGACCGCTGTATTTTTTGCGAAATGTCCTGGGCAGATCCCGCTCAGGATGCGGAGCGGCTCATCCTTTACCGCGGCCGCTTTAACCTGATCGTCCTCAACCTGTTCCCGTACACCAGCGGCCACGCTATGGTTGCCCCTTACCAGCACGCGGCTAGTCTGGAAGAGCTTGAGGCTGATACCCTCAGCGAAATGATGGCGCTGGCACGCGACCTCGAAGCCGCGCTCCGGACGGCTTACCAGCCCCAAGGCTATAATGTCGGCATGAACCTCGGCCGGGCCGCAGGCGCGGGCATTGCCGATCATCTGCACCTCCACGTGCTGCCGCGCTGGAACGGCGACGCCAACTTTATGACGACGGTGGGCGAATCGCGTGTGCTGCCGGAAGATCTAGGTACCAGTTACGAGAAGCTGGTGGGGTTTTTCCGGGAAAGGCCGGCGAGTTCCTAACGGTGCCGCGGAGCGGGGCACGGCCTCGGGGCAGGCTGACGATTTTCCTCAAGGGCCATGAAACTTCAGCAATCCGCGCCCTTTGATCGAAGCCAGGCCGAGACCTTTATAGCAGATCTACCCGCCGCCTCGGCCGTCTTCGCGCTCTGGCCGGAACGGGATCCCGCGCCTGGCACTCAACCCTATCTCGGCCGGACCCGCAATCTCCGCCATCGCCTTGAGCGCCTGCTGGCCAGCCCGCGCCCAGGCCTGAGGCGCTTGAATCTGCATGAGTTCGCTCGCCGTGTCGACCACCAATGTGTAGGATCGAGTTTCGAGGCGGCCTGGCTGGTCTACCAACTGAATCGCGCCTACTACCCGCGAGTCTACCGGCAGAGGCTACGTCTGAAGCCGCCCGCTCTGCTGAAAGTCAACCTGAGCAACCGCTTTCCCCGCTGTTATCCCACGCGCCGGCTGGCGCGCGACGGTTCGCTTTACTACGGCCCATTCCCTTCCCGCAGCGAAGCCGAACGCTTTGCCGGCGAGTTTCTGGACCTCTTCAAGATCCGGCGCTGCGTGGAAGACCTCGATCCCGACCCGAAGCATCCGGGATGTATTTACTCCCAGATGCGGATGTGCCTGGCGCCGTGCTTCGCCGGCTGCACGGACGACGAGTACCAGCGGGAACTCGCCCGTGCCGTCGACTTTCTGGACACGGAAGGAGCCTCGCTGGTGCGTGATCTCGAAGGCGAGCGCGAGCGCGCTTCCGAGGGACTGGACTTTGAGCAGGCCGCGCGCCTGCATCACCGTCTGGACAAGGCCCAAGATGTGCTGCGCCGCCGGCCCCCTCTGGCCCGAAACGTGGCTGACCTGCACGCCGTGATCATCGAGCCCGGCGCCGAGCCTAAGAGTGTAGCCTTTTTTCGTGTCCAGGCCGGCAAACTGCTGGGCCCGGCGCTCCTCTCGCTCGACGAGAGAGTCGCGTCGCCGGCTCCGCTCGACCAGCAGCTCCAGGCTTTGCTGGCCTCACTCGTGCCCCTCATCGAACAAGACGGCACGGACCCCGTCGCAGCGCATTCGCTGCCACCGTGGGAGCACCTCGCGATTCTGGCACGCTGGTATTACAGCAGCTTTCGCGACGGCGAGTTCGTGCTGCTGAACCGTGCCGGAGAGATTCCTCACGCACGCCTGATCCGGATCTGCCGCAAGCTTACCGCGGACTGATGCGAAGGCGCTTCTTGGCCACGACGCCGTCAGTCTGCCGGATAAAACCCTGCCGACGAACCGACCCAATCCATATTGCGGTTGTAGTCGACGCCCATCATCTGGCCGCGGCCCATACGGAGCAGCAGCGCACCGTGCAGGAGCTCATCGAGCCACAGAAACATGACGCGCACTTCGACCTTGGTCGGACCACACGGCGTTTCGATGAGGGGTTCGAACTCCATGCGCTCCTGCAGGATGTACTCCGAGCGCTTCTCAGCCGGGATGGCTGTCAATTGCTCACGCGCCGGCCCGATAACCACGCCCAGGCCAGCGAACGAATAGAGGGGCTTCAGGACATAGCGCTGCAGGTCGTCCGGTAAGGGATCGACTTCGCTCAGGAACCAGGTTGGCGGCACGGCCGGATGGCGCAGGAAGGGGATCGACAGCTTGCTGATGAGAAAGAACCAACTCGGGTGATCCGCCCACTCCACCTCAAGTTCATCGGTGAGACGAAACGGCAGCGATTTCCCCTTGCGCGCGAGCTCGTCGAAGATGACGCGGTTGTAAATGCGGTGGATGGGAACCTGCCGCCCCTCGGCTTCATAAAACAGACGCCGGTCCTTCACGATCACCTCGAAAGCGTTGACAATCTTGATTCCGGTGATTTCGGCGATTAGAAGAAAGTCTGGCAGCGTCTTTTGTTCGAACGGGTCGATCTCGAGCAGCACCACGTTTTCGGGGTCATGATCGCCCAGGATAGCGCGCCGGAGCAAACCGTAATAAGCCTCCACATCAAGTCCGGGCGGAAGAAAGCGCAGACTGGAATCGAGTCCATAGCTTCCCCGGTACTGCTCGGCCATGGCCACTTGATAGGCGTAGAGCGAGGGAAAGCCTTGGATCTCCACCAGCCTCGGCTCGATCTCGCCTCCCGGGCCGCGCACCAAGCCAAAGTCCACTTGCACGAAGATAGGATGCTCCGTGGCGCCCGGCATCCGAAACTCGGCCGGGATGGCGCTTTCGGAGCGGCGCCGGTAATCAGGATTGTCGACTAATTGGCGAATAATCTCGCGACCTGCCGTCACCATGCGCTCGAGAAGAGGCTTGGGGAAAAAGCACGGCGTCTCGGAATTGCGAAACTTGATGTGCGTCCCGCAGGCGCGATTCAGGCCGCTGAGGAAATCCTGGTATTTTTCGGGAGTGAAACTCGAATTGAACCGGCGCCGCAAGTGAGGAATCATGCGGAGAGATGTAGCCTATATATGTAGTCTATGATCCGTCTCGGCTAGGCTCATCCAGCGTGAAGCGTCCTCGCCGCATAATCTGTCGGTCGTCGGCCCAGATATCAAATTCCGTGCCCACCACATCGATGTGGGTGCCGGAATACCATTCGGCGCCGGTGTGATCACCGTAAGGATTTCCGAAGGCCATGTGAACGCCGGGGATCTTCTCATCCTGCAGGATGTGCCCGATCACGTGATCAAGCGCGATGTTGGTCCCGATGGCGAACTCGCCCACCCGGTCGCTGTTTTCATCGGTGTGAGTGTAGCGCCAGAAATCGTCTTCCAGCTCACGATTTTGGCTTACCGCCTCGACAAGCCGATTCTTCTTCACTCGAATGCGGAGCGGCTCGGAGCGCAGATCGCCGAACTTGGCGCAGAGATAGTCGCCCACCACGCCGTCGATCACGAACGTGCCGTTGACTTCGCCGGGGGTGGTGAACACCTCGCCGCCCGGCAGGTTGCCCCACTTTTCGGGACTGATCATGCCGCTCGTCTTGATCCAGCGATAGTGAGGGTTCAGCGCCGCGGTCACGTCGGTACCGGCGGCGCTGCGGGCGCGGATCGTCCTGGCCGAACTCGCGATCTCTTTCACTCGGACGCTGATCTCATCCACCTTGGCGAAGTCCGCGCGCATTCCCTCCATCATGATCTGGCGGTTGATGTTCACCATGTGGGCGTGGCGGATGCGGCGGCGATTCACCACCTCGGTCATCTGCATGCGCGAGCGCAGTTCGTTCTTCTGCGCCTGAGCGGCGAAGATGCTCACCTGGCTGGTCTCGAGGTCCGCCAGGATTCGGGCCGGCATGTCGCCGAGCGGGCGTGGCGCCACCTCTTCCAGCACCCAGGCGTGATACGGCGAGCCCACCGCTTCGATCTCCCCCGCCAGGCTGGCGGCGATGGAAAGGGATTCCCGGTCCGTAATCAGGGTGACTTTCTCGGAAGGCTGGGTGCGCAGGCAGACCCGTACCGCGTTTTGCGCCCCGAGCGTCAGTTCGGAATCGAGCGGCTGATTTCGAAAGGGTTCGATCATGGGGCCGTCCGCACCTCGGCCGAAGCGGATTCAACCAATCCCACTTCGGTCTCCTGAATGATGTAATCGACCACTTTTTTCAAATCCTGAGTCTCCTCGAAGACCCGAAGTTGGCGATCGGCGCCCGTGCCTCCATCCAAAATGTCACGCACGTAGCCGGCTTCCTCGCGGCAGTCGAGTTCGTCCACCACATCGTCGATAAACTCCAGATACTCCTCAGCAAGATAGCGGAAGGGAACTTCCTCCTGCTTGCCGAAGTCGATGAGCTTACCCTCGATTCCGTAGCGCGCGGCGCGCCATTTATTCTCCATGAGCAGCGCCCGCCGATAGAGCCGGAACCCCTGGTTGGCCGAGTAAAGTTTGTAAAGCTTGGCCACGGTGGCCTGGATCAAGGCCGCCAGGGCCGCGGTTTCGTCAAGGCGCATCGGGATATCGCAGACGCGAAATTCCAGGGTGTCGAAGAAGGGATGCGGCCGGATGTCCCACCAGATCTTCTTGCCATTGTCGATGCAGTTCGTGCGCACCAGCAAATCGACAAAGTTCTCATATTCGGACCAGTTAGCAAACGTGTCGGGAATTCCGGTGCGCGGGAAGCGCTCGAAAACTTTCACCCGATACGACTTGAATCCGGTATTCATGCCCATCCAGAAGGGCGAGTTGCTGGAGAGCGCCAAAATGTGCGGCAGAAAATACCGCATGGAATTCATGATGTGGATGGCAGTGTTGCGGTCTTCAATGCCGACATGCACGTGTAATCCGAAAACCAGATTAGCGCGGGCAATCAGTTGCATGTCCTCGACCACGCGGTGGTACCGCTCGTCGGGATAAATCTCCTGCA
>DATDGR010000156.1:0-8590 GCA_036521995.1 Terriglobia bacterium
ATGACCGCAGCAGCCACGGAAGCGGTCGAAGCCGCCAACAGTGCTCTCCAGATTCGGTTCTTCATGTGGTCTCCTCTTTGTGTGTCGCTCATCCTCGTTCTATTCCGGCAGGTTGTGAGACAGTTCCTCGGCCAAGCCGGCCGCGGGACCCGCGCAAGGGCTTCCGGCCGCATCTTGATCCTCAGCGAAGGCTCAAGGACGCGGAGGCTCGATCATCTGGGCAGGCAGCGTGGCGCGGCTAAGCCGCGATGAGTAGCTTCGTCGCGATCCCCATCGATGTTTCGGCGGCCCGCGCTGAACCTGGAAGTCGGGGGGAGCAACGAACCTTGTCCCTCCCGTCGTTCCTCAGCGAGTCGTCCGAATGGCTCTCAGCCCCAGACCCAAAGCCAAGGTCAAGGCGCCGAGCAGTCCGATTGTGGGCAGATCGGACCCCGTCTTAGGTAGTTTCGCCGGTGCGGGCTCGGGAGCCGGAGCGGGCGCGGCCTCGGGAGCTGGTGCCGGAGGTGGCGGCGCAACAATCGCCACGAAGACCAGAATGGGAACATCGGGCGCCGGCGGCGGCGGCGGTGGCAGCTGGCCCGTCGTGACTCTCTTCACGTTGACCACGGTCTCCGGCACTTCCACCACCTTGGTGGCGGAAATCTGCATGCCCTTTCTGAGGCCAAAAGCGTCCACCATCTGGCCATTCACATTGAATTTCTGCCCATTCGGGATCTTGAACCGTTCGTTGTGTCCGTCCGGCATGCTCAGGATCACCGAAATAGGCGGCGTAATCTGGAAGATCGTCCCGGTGACCGTCTGGGTGGTGGTGATCATTCTCGGGGTGGTGGTGGTGGTGATGGTCCGCTCCAGCGTCATGCCGGGTTTGAGATCGTGGATTCCCAGTTGTTGCCCGCCGACCGTAACCCGGGCGCTATCTGGAACGTTGGCGAAGTGCCGGATCTCTCCGTTTTCCATCTTGACCACGAGGTCGTTGCCCGTCACGCTGACCACTGTGCCTTTCTCGACGCTGACTTCCTTGGTCGCCTTTCCGGCGGCGGCGGTGGTGGTCTGAGTCTCCACCTGCGCCATCAGGCTTACGGGGAAGGCCGCCAAGAGCCCCACCACCAGCAGCCTGAGTATAGCTTTTCGAGTAAGCTTTCCTCGTTTCATGTTCTCTTCTCCTAAGGGTCGATTTCCCCCATCGCTGATCGGGGGATGCTTGCTTTTCGGTTGAGTTGGTCGTCCGAAACTGATGCTCGAACGATGAAGCGCTGCGGCGCATTACCGATGAAGTAAAAGGGGTAGCAGGTCACCAGCGTGATGGTGGGCACGCCACGGTCCTCCAAGACTTGCACGTTTTCGGGGTCCACAATTCGAATCTGGTCCGCGATGTAGATTTCCGTTCCCGTCGGCATGTTCAGTTCGATTCTGTCCCCCACCACAACATCCTTAAGAATCCGAAAGAAACCGTCCCGGTGCCCTGCGATTCCGAGGTTGCCACCCTTTCCCGGGTGCGCCGTTCCCGTAATTCGCCCCACGCCGCGATTCAACGTCAAATCATCGGTGCCGTCGAGCACCGGCACCTCGAGACCAAGCCTGGGAATTTTCAGCAAGGCCAGGGGAGGGGCAAAGTGCCGGGTCAAGCTGTCCTCGTAGGCCGCGATGCGCTTCATCGACCACAAACTGAAATCGATGTCGCGTCCCGTGGCGCCTTGAATTCCGGCGGTATCCACCAGACCGGGTTTCGCTTGCGCCGCCAGGGAAAATCGATGCACACTGACTCGCGACAGCACGGCACCGTGAAGGCGTGCGGCGACGTAAACGCCCAGAAGCAACAATCCCATCACCAACAAGAAGCCTTCGACGATCCTCAGTGGCCTATTGCCCGCCGTACTGACCTCCTTTGGTGCGAGTCCCCAAATCGAGCCCTCTAACTGCTTATAGAATGCCCTCGCCAGGACCACAACTGTCAAAACTGACAGTGCACTGGCGCGAGGCCGCAAACAGAAGCAGAATCCGATCGGGATTTTGCGACCCTGTCTTCTCGTCCAGCTCCCTCCGCGTCCTAAGACCGAGACGGAAGACACCGCCCCTTTCGTGCCAAATACATCTTCGAGAATAGCCTGCTTCACCCTTACGAGGAACTCCAGGGTACGACGGGTGAGACGAAGGTACGATTCTCTAAGGCGAACCGGATGGCTCGAATCAAATCGGAGCCCAGGCGGGACTTGACCACGTAAGCCAGCGCCCCGGCGTCAAAGCACTCCGGGACAAAATCGGGATCTTCGTGCACGGTCAGGAAGATCACCTTGGCGGTGCTGCCGGACTGCCGGATCTGCCTGACGGCATCAATGCCGTTGAGCACGGGCATGGCGATGTCGACCACCAGAACGTCCGGCTTCAGTTCCGCGGCCGCGTCCACCAGGGCCTGCCCGTTGTCTACAGTGCCCACCACCTCGAACTCGGCCTCCAGCATGTCCTTCACACGTTTCTGCATTTCTTGGTGATCATCTGCCAACAGAACGCGGAGGCGTTTTAGCATGGTATCGGCGGGGGACTTCATGAAGAGACCTTCGCCCACCGAAGACATTTAACATTCCGGAAAGCATAGCGCCACTGGCAAAACTAACAGTCATCCACTTTGGTTTTGTGTCGGTGTCATGTCTCAGAAGTTGGTGTACGAAGTGCGGATTTTTAGAATCTAGAAAGGCCGTCGCCTGGCCCCATAGGGGCGAAATGACGTAGCCCAGGTCGCGACCCTCGGCTCACGCCGTGGCCTACTTTATGCCGCCCGATGCCGCCCGCTTTGCGGGCTGATTTCTGGAGCGAACTTCGGAGACACGACGTTAGCCGCCCTTACCCGCCGGTAGTGTCTCAGAGACACTACCTACCCCCGCCCAAGGCCTTGACAGTCGGGCTGAACTGAGTGTACATTATCGATATGTTTAGAGCCGTCCCGGAAGTCCGGGGACTGGAGATTCTGGACAGAGCCTCCGTGTGTAGGGCCAAAATCAGGCTCCAAAGGGTCGAAAAACCGTATACCCCCCCCACCCCCCACCCCCAAAGCTGGAATGTGATTTAGAATCAGCAAGATAAACCTATGGAAAACTCGCCCAAAGCTGGAATGTCCTTTAGAATCAACAAAAGTGTGCTGTACACTATCATTTTTTGGCGTCGTACAACTCATATATAGTCAGCAGGTTAGAAGGAGGGTGCTTTTAAGAATGTGCACTTAAATCCGCGCCGAGCACGGAGTCACAAGGGCTCAGAGTTTCAACTCAGGATCACCTTGTTCTTGACGCCGTACTGGATCAACTCGGCCGTGGTTGTCAGACGAAGAAGCGACATTATTCTGTATTTGTGGTAGGCAACAGTTCGAGGCGCCATGTTCAAAATACTTGCCACCTCTTTCATCTGGTGGCCTTCGACCAGCAACTGCAAAACCTCCCGCTGCCGCGAAGTGAGGGCGCGGCGCGCACTCTTACCCTGAGGGTTTTCGATAAATGCTTTATCAAGTCGCCGTTTCACGCCCGGCGTGACGTATTTCAGGCCGCGCAAGGCGTTGCGGATGGCTATGGTCAACTCCGAAGCGGCCGAGGTCTTCAGGAGGTAGCCTAAAGCGCCCACTCGAAACGCTTCCAGCGCCATGTCGGGATCCGGATTCATGGTCAGGAAAATCAGCTTGGTGCGAGGCGACTTCGCTTTCAGTTGCTCAGCCGCGTCCAGCCCGTTGAGCAAGGGCATAGAAATGTCCAGGACGATGACATCGGGGTTCAATGTCTGAGCTGCCTTCAGCAACGCCCGGCCGTCACCCACGGTCCCCACGACTTCGAATTCAGGCTCCAGCAGGCCCTTGAAAGCTTCCAACAGCAGCGTGTGGTCATCAGCGAGCAAGACCTTCGTCCGGCTCATGGGACTCCTCCTCCGCTGCTGCTCGTTAATCCCGTGGGTGCCTGTGGCTGTTTATCCGTCCGGAGGATAATCGCACCAGCAACGCCGGCCAGCAGTGAAGCAAAGAGAATGCCGATCTTCGACATATCGAGCAGTGTCCCCTCGCCGAATGCCAGGCTGGCGATAAACAGCGACATCGTGAAACCGATGCCGCACAGCCAACTCGCGCCGAAGATCTTTTTCCAGCTCATCGCGGCGGGCGGCGACGCCATCTTTGATTTTGCCGCCAGCCACGCAAAGGTGGCAATACCCAGCGGCTTCCCGGCCAACAGTCCGAGCACCACTCCGATGGTGACGGGATGGGTGGCGGCTGCCCCGATATTCCCGAGAATGTGAACGCCCGCATTGGCCAGGGCAAAGACCGGCATGATGAAGAAGCTTACCCAAGGTTGAAGGCGATGTTCGATGCGGTGAAGCGGGGATTGGATGAGTTCACACTGCAACTCCAGGGCATGAACGGCGTCGTGCTCTTCCGCCGAGTGTTCTTCCGCCGCTTCAACTTCGCCGAGAAGGGATCGGCTACGTTCCAAAAACTCGGGACGGTCGATAAGAGTTTTGGCCGGGATGGTGAAAGCCAAAAGCACTCCCGCTATGGTCGCATGGATACCTGACTTCAGCACGGCCAGCCACACGAAGACGCTGATCACAGCATAAACGGCGGGTTTGCGCACACCGAGCCAGTTGGCGAGGCAGCAGATGGCGAGTCCGGCCAGAGCGACTCCCACGCTGACCATCGAGATGTGCGCGGTGTAGAAGACGGCGATCACGAGCACGGCGAAAATGTCATCGACGATCGCCAGCGCGGCCACGAAGACTTTCAACGTGACCGGAACGCGATCGCCGAGAAGCGCCAGCACGCCCAAGGCAAAGGCGATGTCGGTTGCCATGGGAACTGCCCAGCCTCGTTCGGCGCCAGTGCCCCGCGTGGCCAGGAAATAGATCAGGGCGGGGATCGTGCTGCCTCCCAGTGCCGCGATGAAAGGAAAGGCAGCCTGCTTGAGCGAGGAAAGTTCGCCGATCAGAACCTCACGCTTGATCTCGAGACCGACGAGGAAGAAGAAGACGGACATCAGGCCGTCGTTGATCCAGTGGTGGCGGGTCTCTGAAAGGAAGATACTGCCGAAATGAATCGTGAGCGGCGCGTCCCAGAGAGCCTCATAACTATGCTCCCAGGGCGAGTTTGCCCACCCAATCGCAACGGCGGTGCAAATCAGCAGGATGATGCCGCCCGACGCTTCCATCTGCGCGAAGCGGGTGAAGGGGGCCGTGAGCAGATCGATGGGCGGTTTCCCCGCAGCTCTGGTGGACGCCTGGCCTGGCATCGCAGCATTCTCCCCGTCCAACTGTAACGGGCTGGCTGATGGAATTCGATGACAATCTTATTTCGATTGCCCGTCCGGAGCTACGGCTGCTGGCCCGCCGGTCCTTTGGCTGGAGCGGTGGGCCCGGACGGACCCGTCCACTGCGGGTCCTGCAGATTCCAGCCGCCACCCAGGGCCTTGTAAAGCTGCACCATCACGAGGCGCCGGTTCAGCTCCGTCTGGGCTAGACTGCTCTGGGCGGGGAAGAGCAGTTGCTGCGCTTCCAAGACTTCGAAGTAGCCGGCCTTCCCGGCCGTATAGCGCTCGAGGGCGACCTTGACAGACTCCTGGTAAGCTTGCACGGCGCGCGCCTGCTCGGTGCGGGTGGCCTCGTATTTCTCGCGCGAGATCAATGCGTTGGAGACATCCTGAAAGGCATTGAGCGCTGTCTGCTGATATTGGAGCGCAGTTTGCTTCCAGGCCGCGACGGCCTGGCGCTTCTTGGCCTTGAGCGCGCCGCCCTGATAGATGGGCCCGGCGGCGTTGGCGAGGGCGTTCCAGATCGTCGAATTCGGGGACGAGAAGTTGGAGAGCGGAGAACTGCCACGCCCCAGGAACGCCGTGAGGCCAATCTGCGGAAAGAAATTGGCCGTCGCGATCCCGATTTGCGCGTTGGCAGCCCGCACCTGTTCCTCAGCCGCCAGCACGTCGGGCCGGCGCTCCAGCAAGGCGGAAGGCAGGCCGGCGGGGACTTCCGGGGGCAAAGTCTGGTCAAGCAACTTGGCGCTGTGATCGATGGAGGCCGGATTCTGACCGAGCAGCACGTTGATCTGATTCTCTGTGAGCGCAATCTGCCGTTCCAGCTCCGGAATGTTGGCGGCTGCCGTCGCCTCGGCGGCTTCGGCGCGGGAAGTCTGCAGCTTGGAGGCGACACCTCCTTCAAACTGTTGGGTGAAAAGCTTCAGGGTGTCGCCGAACGAGGCCGTGGCCTGCTGGGCGACTTGGAGCTGTAAGTCCAGGCCGAGTAGTTGGAAGTAAGCCTGCGCCACGTTGCTGACCAGTGAAAGCATGACGCCGCGCTTGGCTTCCTCGGTGGCCAGATATTGCGCCTGGGCCGCTTCGTTCGATCGCCGGATGCGGCCCCACACGTCAGCTTCCCAGGACGCGCCGATAGCAACCAGCGCGGCCCCCTGCGCCTTCGACCCGGTCTGGCCGGCGCCGGCGATTGCACCCAGCGGGTTCTTAGTGCCGCCGATGGCTCCCTGATAATTAAAGAAGGGGAAGAACTGCGCCCGGGCCTGCGCTTCAATCTGTCGCGCCTCTTCAATGCGTTCGACCGCGATCAACAGGTCATCGTTGTTAGCGAGGGACGTCTTAATCAGCCCTTGCAGCGTGGGGTCCTTGAAGACCTCCCACCACGGCAGATCGGCGAACGAGGCCTGTTGGACGGCGCCCTCGGCCCCCCGGAAAGCGGGTGGAACGTTCACCTTGGGGCGATTGTAGTTGGGACCCACCAGGCAACCCGGCAGCAGGATGATCACGGTCAAAAGGGCGAACGCCAGAATAACGCCAGGCCTGCATCGCACTTTCGGCCGTCCCGGCACCAAGCCAAGGGCAGAAGGGCGAGGGTACCTCGCGATGGGTTTCCTCTGGGTCATTTTTCCAAGTCGCCCTTGGCGTTCGGCTCTTCGTGTTTTGCCCCGCTGAGTTTCTCGACCACGTAGAACAAGGCAGGGATAATAAAGATCGCAATGGCGCTCGAAGCCGTCATTCCGCCGATGACGGCGGTGCCCATCACCTGCCTCGATAGCGCGCCGGATCCCGCCGCCGTCCACAACGGCACGCAGCCCAAGATGAACGCAAACGAGGTCATCAGGATTGGACGCAGGCGAAGCCGGGCCCCTTCCAGGGCGGCGTCCACCAGCGGCCGTCCCTTCTCGAACTCGGCTTTGGCAAATTCCACAATCAGGATGGCGTTCTTGGCTGCGAGACCAATCAGCATGATCAGGCCGATTTGGGTGTAGACATTGTCCTCCAGGCCCAAGCCGGTGTATTGCTTAAAGACCAGAAGGTCGATGATTCGGCGCGAGAACAGTGTGGCAAAGGCGCCAAACACCGCCACCGGCGTGCTCAACAGGACGCTGAAGGGCAGTGTCCAGCTCTCGTACAGGGCTGCCAGGATGAGAAACACAAACAGGACCGAGAACCCGAAGATCACCGCGGGCGGTAATCCCTGCTGCGCCTTCTGCTCCTGATAGGACATGCCCGAGTAATCGAAGCCCATTTCGCGCGGCATGGTCGCGGCAAAGACCTCCTGCAGCGCCTTCATGGCGTCGGTGGAACTGTAGCCGCGGGCGGCGCTGCCGTTGATCTGCGCGCACTGGTAGAGGTTGTAATGCATCGTGAACTCGGGGCCATTCCGGTTCTCGATCGAGATTAACGCTGAGAGCGGGGCCATCTGCCCGGTGCTGTTGCGCACGTAAAACCGGCCCACGTTCTCGGCCTGGGTTCGATAGTCACCCTCCGCCTGAACGTAAACCTGCCAGGTGCGTCCGAAGCGGTTGAAGAAGTTGATAAAGGCGCCCCCCATGAAGGCCTGCAGCGTTTTATAGACGTCGCTCAGTGGCACCCCTTGTTTCAGCACCTTGTCGCGATCCACCCGGGCAAAAAGCTGTGGAACGGACGGCAGGGCCACGGTGAACACGCCGGACAGCTCGGGCCGCTTTTGCGCCGCCGCCAGGAACCGCTCCAGGTTACCGGCCAGGAATTGGACCCCCTGTCCGGAGCGGTCTTCCAGGATGAAAGTAAAGCCGCCCGAACTGCCCACGCCCTGGATGGCCGGGGGTGGAAAGACAACTGCCGTGCCTCCTGGTATTTGCTTCAGCTCACCATTGATGTGAAGCAGCATATTGATGTATTGCTCGTCGGGGGCCGTGCGCTCGTCCCAGGGGGTGAAGGTCACAAAAAAAGTGGCGCTGTAAGTGTTGGTCACGCTGCTCAAAATGTTGTAACCGCTGATGGTGGTCACGTGCGCCACCCCTGGGGAGTGTTTCAGCACTTCCTCGACTTGCTTGGCCACCGCGTCGGTTCGCTGTAGCGAAGAGGCATTCGGAAGCTGCAAGATCCCGAAGACGAAACCCTGGTCTTCGTTGGGCATGAAGCTCCGGGGCAGCTTCGAGCCGAAGAAACCGGCCAGAACGACGAAGGCCAGCAGCAGAATGATCGTGAACCCCATCTTGTGAATGAGCGCGCGGCACCAGTTCACGTAGCCGTGCGTCGCCCGTCCGAACGACCGGTTGAACCAGCCGAAGAACACCCCCAGCGGACCCCGCGCTTCCTTCTTGGGCCGAAGCAGC
>DATDGR010000157.1:0-14334 GCA_036521995.1 Terriglobia bacterium
CACCACGGTCGGCTGGCCGCCGTCCTCCTCTCGCGAAGGTGAGAGCGGCACGTAACCGGCTTGAAGCGTAGTCCGGTCGCCCGTCATCAAGGCTTCGAAAGCGGCATTGATAGCGTTCTGAATCGAAGGCACGGACCGGAAGCTGGTGGTCAGGTTCACGTGGGTTGCTCCGCGGCCGGCCAGCAGCTCCTTGACCCTCTGGTAGATTCCCAGATCGGCGCGGCGAAAGCGATAGATGGCCTGCTTCGGATCTCCGACAATGAAGAGCTTCCCGCGCTCCGGCTTCACGTCGCGCCAGTTGCTGACCTCGGGATCGCTGCCGGCAAGCAGCAGAAGGATTTCCACCTGCAGAGGATCGGTATCCTGGAACTCGTCGATGAAAATGCGCTTGAAGCGCCGCTGAAACTCCTCGCGCACCGGACGGCAGTCGCGGATCAAGTCCCGGGCGCGCAGCAGCAGATCGAGAAAGTCGAGCCTTCCGGCGCGAGCCTTAAGCCGGTTGTAGCGTTCGATCGAGTCGTTCAGCTCGTGGTGCAGCAGCGCGGCCAGATCCGCGTCCGCCAACTTGGCAAAGCGTTCCACGGCCGCCAGGAATTCCAAGTGCGCCGCCAGCACCTGTTCCCGCCGCAACCCTTCGGCGTACTCGGCGCCAAACCCGCTGCGAGGCTTGCGGAACTTCCTGCCTTCCTCATCCACATAGGAGACGAAGCTCACGAACTCAGCTTCCAGGCCGTCGTAGTCCCGCTCCCGCACTTTCTCGATCAAGCGGATGTCATCGCTCAACCGCCGCGCCTTCCGGGTGTCTTCGTAGAAGCCGTCGTTGCTCTTGGCCGGAGACCTGGTCAGTTCCGCGAACCGGTGCAATCTTTCCACCAGCGCGTTGATCTCCGCTTCTCGCGGAAACGGATCGCGGCGCCAGGGCGCAGGGTAATCCTGCCACCCGGCGAGCTCCCAGCCCGCCGCCCGCAAGCGCGCCGTGGGATCGTCGTCTCGGGAGCGTCGGCGCAGGGCGCGCCGGATCCCTTCCGGCGGATTCTCCAGCTTCTCTTCCAGCCAGCGCTCGAAGGCCTCATCATAGAGCCGCCTGGCCGCCGCCTCGTCCAGGGATTCGAAGCGCGGATCGACGCACGCTTCCACCGGCCGCGCGCGCAGCAGATCGGCGCAGAAACCGTGGATCGTACTGATGTGAGACTCTTCGAGCCTGGCGGCCGCATTCCGAAGATTACAGCGCTGATCATCGCTGCGGGCGGCCTCGCTTTCCTCTTCCAGCCTCGACCGCAGCCGCAGCTTCAGTTCGCCCGCGGATTTTTCGGTAAAGGTGACGGCCACGATCTCATGAATTCCGGCCCGGCCCTCCGCGATCACATTCACGATGCGGTTGACCAACTCCGTCGTCTTGCCGGTTCCGGCGGCGGCCTCGACGATCATGCTCTGGTCGAGAGCATTCCGGATCAGATCCCGGTCTTTCTGATCAACCAGCGGAGTCATAGCAGCGTCGTCATGGCACTTTCAACAGGACTGACTCAATTCAAGCCGTTCAAGGATACACCCTGGCATCGCAGGGCGGTCTGGGCTCCCGAGCGGCTCTCGCCTTGACCCCGGCGTACCCCCTCGTCTAGGCCCACCCGGTCCTCATTGACCGGAGACCTAATTTTCGCATCTACTGATTCTAAATAACATCGTGGCTTTCTTTCCAAGCTCAACCCGGAACCCCGGGGACCGCGGATCGGGCCCGCCGCCCCCGGGCCCAGCGCCAACTGTGTGGTTCGTGAGCGGGGCACCAGTAACCGTCAGCGCTCGCCCGTAACGTGTAACGTGGTCCGGCATCGAGGTCCCCACGGTCGTTGAACTGACACATATATCAGCAACCCGATGGGTTTGTTAAAGATCGTGGCTTTGAACGTCGTCTTGTCCGCCTGACGCGTTACCGGCTCCGTCCTGGCCGCCGCCTGATACGGGTCTGCGATTTCCATGCCACATATCCGAGCAACTTGTTTAGTATCTTTGAGATCGTGGCTTTGAACGTAGCCCTCTCGAATTTCCTCTTGTAACGTTACTTCTCGCCGCTAGCGACGCCCCTGGCCTCGCTGAGCGATGAAAAGGATTCACCAGAGAGGCGCGGAGGCAAGGAGAAACGGCTTCTGAAAAAGCTTTGCCTCTGTGTCTCTGCGTCTCTGCGGTAGGCCTCTAACATCCGCGATCGGGAGGCACCGGTCAAGTTAATTTCTGGAATGCAGATGGTCAACTGGTGGCCAGGGTCGGTGCTGTCCGGACCGCGGCCCTTTCGCCTGGCCGCTCGCCTGCTTAGGCCGTTCGAACGGACACGTTCACGAAATATTGAGGCCAGGAAGTTCGCCTTCGCCCTCCCAAGTGCCGGCAACCAGCCTCTCCATCCGTCCGATGGCCTTCATCTCGACTTCATTCAAGGGCTCTCCCTCTGGTATATCGCCGAGGAGCCGTCTGAACTCATCCGCCGGGAAAACGTCGCTCACTGCTGCAGAGGGATATCCCCCCGACCACGAAACGCCGCGAGGAAAAGCAAAGTCGGCAGCTTGCGCCAGTTTCCTTCGGCTTTTACCTATGAACCCTCGCCAAAATGCGTACGCGATCTCCCGATCCTCCGGGGAGTTATTCGCCCATAATCGGAACGCTTGCCAATCGGCGCACTTGAGATCGACCTCCTGGGTTACGCTGTCTGCACCATACCGCCTGCGCATTCTCGTTATGAACGCAGCTCTCACAGTCCCAGCGTTGATGTGAGTGAAGTTTGTGAGCACCTTGTTCCGATCCTGGTGCTCGGTAAACTCCAGGATCCTCAACGCGAATGTATCATCAGATGCGCGGGCCATCGCGGTCTCTAACACGCGTTGTGCGTCATGCGTGGCAGACAGTCTCTGCGCAGCTGTGAAGACGAGGTTCAGAGCTTGAGCCGCTTCGCCGACTTTGAGGAAGTCATACGCGTAGTTAGCTGCTCGATCAGCCGCCGCGTAGGCGAGGCGTTCGACCGCGAGATCAGTAAGCCCCTCTGCCCGATTCGCCTTCCAGAGGAAGTCCTCTCGCTTGGGGTGTTTCGGAGGGATCGACTCAAGTATTCCACTGAAAATCCGTCCCGCACCCGCATCCGACGCAGCTTCGTTCAGGTCCGAAACCATTTGGCTTAGCTCTGCATTGCTGAACATCTCCTCGGGGACTTGACCCCGAAAGTAGATGTGAAAGTAATCAGCTGAGCAAATCCTCTTCTCAGCGTCAGCCGTGCTTTCGTTTTTGCGATTGACGTGCGAGTGAAACCGCCTGCTGGCATTGACGAGGCTTTCATAGGCCGGAAAGAGCCAGCTCAGCAGGGCTTGGGCGGCCTCAGGCTTGCCCCCGTCCGCCGATGCTTGTTTTACTTCTGCGGCGAACTTCTCAATGCCCTCCTTCCTCTTCTCTTCCCAGCTGTATTCGTACTTGGCCCAGGAGCTGCTCCCTGGCGTCAGATACGGGCGATTCGTTCTCACTAAGCGGTATGTCTCCGGGAAGAAGCGCCGAACAGCCTCGATAGCAACCAAGTCGAACGGATTCACTTCTCCAACGATCGACCGGGCCGCTGCGAAGATGTCATTCAACAAGATATTGGCCTTTCTAAGGTTCGTGCACAGCATTGCAAGCGCATCTTGCCAGAGCCCTTCCAACAGCTTCGAGAAGTTTGCTTCGTCCTCCTCCTTTATGAACCACCTCTGCTGGGCGAGCTCGTTCTTTAGGCGAGCTTGGAACAGCTTGCCGACTAGGTCTGAGCTTGGCCCTGACAGACTGACGGAGACGGGAAAGAACTTTTCAAGATAATCGCGGGACTCTTGCATTTCATCGGTGACATGCTTTTCGCTGAACGCACAGACAAACGACACGTTGGGAATCGTAAATGCTCCTCTGAGCACCTTCAGAAGGACAGCGAGCTCTTCTTTCTGCATTCTGTCGATTTCGTCGATGAGAGCCAATATCCGGACGGGCAGTCGACTGAGCGCTTCGCGGAGATCTTGAATGTCGTCACGTTGCGAGCGTGTTGGAAGTAATTCCTTCATCCCCGCCAGGCGTGGTACGGAGCCGCCTATCGCCCTCGCATAGGTGAGGAGCGTCTTGCGAAGTCGCGGAACGTGCACGTACTTCCTGCATTCTGTTGCGATGTCACTAAAAAGGTCGGTAGAAAGGGTTACTTCTGACCCGGGTAGCCAGGCGCTGAATGAAACCACGATTGCCTTTCCCGCGACGGCTCTTCTAAGGAGGTTTAGTGCGGAACTCTTGCCGTCGCCGAGATCTCCCTGTAGAGCCACGATGGGGCTGCCTTGACGAAGAGCGTGGTCGGCGAGCAGTTCCACCACCGCTGCCCGGCCGATGACATCTTGGTCCCAACTGCCGATCGGATCGTCGCTGGTACTCGGCTTCCACACGTGTTCGGAGGAGGCACTGCGTTTGGCTACGGGAATGTCCAGCTTGATGCTGAGCTCTGCGGACGCGGGTGGCCTTGCCCGCCGCCAGCACTCGGCCCCGACGACGCCTAAGACGAGCGCCACTCCAGCGAAGACGGTAGCTTTTGGGTGGATCGGTCCCCAAGTTACAACCACGAAGATCGAAAGAGCCACGGTGAGAGGCGTTAGACTGACAATTCCCGCCCACCAAGCACGCGTAAAGGGCAGGAGCCACCGCAGAGCAGGTGGCAAGAAAAGCACAGCGACGCTGAGGCACAGAAGGGCTAGCTCAAGGCTATAAGCCTGAAAGCCGTCGAAATGCAGTTTGGCGGGAAGGGCAGTCCACGCGCTGCGCAGCAAGCCTGTAAAGACGCGGTCACGCGCGAACAAGTGGCCCACAATGGCGGCCACGGAGCCAGCTAGCAGGCCCACGCCGGCGCGCTGCAATTGGGTTCTCATGAAGCGGCCGTTAACCCCGGTGAACGCGAGGCGGCCATCAACTAACTCTTGGCGCCGCGGAATGCTCACACGGTTCAATCTTGTGGCCTCCAAGTGGGCATCCGGTTTCGCTGAACCTACGGCAGACCTCGAAGCGTATTGAGGTCGTCCAGCCGGCCCTGATCCTTCCGTGTGACCCGAATCTCTTCACAAGGACCGCAGACCTCGTGGAAGTCGCACCAGGAGCAGGCGCGCTCCTTCGGAGCCGGCGGCAGAAAAGCCTGCTCCACAGCGCGGTCGATGATTTCGAGCACCTGGCGGCCGCGCAGCCGGGTGACGTCGTGCAGTTTCACCACGCGCTCGCTGAAGCCTCCCACCGACGTGCAGAAGTAAAGACGACCCTCGGCGACGCGCGCGCGCTTCGCGATCTCGACCGCCAGCCCGTAGAGGACGGGCTGGAGCACTTCGCCGCCGCCCAGCACCATACCTTCCTGGGTCCGATTGGCGCCCGTCTTGTAGTCGGTCACGCGCAGCTCGTCCGCGCCGCCCACCCGCCGCTCGACAACGTCGACGATGCCGTGTAACTGGTATCCGCCCGCCAGGACCACGGGATCGGGAAGGCTGGCGGGATCGCGGCCCGCTTCGGGAGGAAATCCTATGCCCAGTTCAAAGTGAATCGGAGTCCAGTCGCCCGGTGACTCGGCGGCGCGCTGCAGCCAGCCCCGAAGGTCGGTGCGAATGCCCTCGATGCTGTCCTGCCACACCTGCCGGATGGCGGGCGCGAGATCGTCACGGTATTTCTGTTCCACGCGGTCGACGGTCTCATCCAGCCGCTGCTGGGCCTCAGCCAGATTCGCCTGGGTCACCGGAAGCCCATCCGCCCGCTGCAACTGCCGCATGAACTCGGCGAGCACGCGGTGAAAGATGGCGCCGCGCGTCAGGGGATCCATCTGCACCAGGTACACGGCGTCCTGGCGCGGCTCCAGCCGGTGGATGGTTGACAGCAGGAACTTGTACGGGCACAGGGCAAAGTTCTGCAAGGCCGAAACCGAGTAGGGCCTGGCGCCGAGGCGATGCGGTGCCAGCGCCGCGGTGGCGGCCACGGTCGGTTCGCAGAGGCCGTCAGCCGCCGACCAGGGCTTGCGCCAGCGCGCCCAGCGCGAACGCAATGATCGGGCCAGGTGTGAATTCAACTCCAGGAGGTAGCGGGCGCGTCCCTCGGTGGCGGCGCCCGAAGGCTGGCGCAACAGCGCGCCCAGGACCGCGAGGTCGTACTCCATGTCGTCGATGGCGCGGCTCGGGTCCGTGGGGGCGGGCCAGGCCAGGGCGGCGTCCGCTTCGCGCCTCGCTTCGGCCTCCAACTCCTCGAACTTTGGAATCTTTCCTGTCGCGGCCCGTTGGACGTCAAGCGCGTAGAACGAAGGCACCCGCTGGCGCGCCTGGGCCACGTCCAGCCGCGGGTAGGAGAAACAAATCCGCCGTTGCGCCGCTCCTGCCGCCAGACGGAGTTGCAAGCGCTCGCTGTCCACTCGGTCATCCTGCACGCGCAGCCCCGGCCCCAATTTCCGTCTCAACTCGTCCAGCAAAATCGGATCTTCGCTCACCCGCTGTGGAAAGATGCGCTCCGCCACTCCGGGCACGAAAACCAACTCAAAACTGCGCCCACGCGCCTGCTCCGGCGTTCCCACAAAGACCCGGCCGTAGTCGCGCGGCGGACGCTCGGGTTCGAGCGACACTAAGCGGTCGGCCAGAATGCCGCGAACCTCTTCCAGCGTTGCCGGACCGACGCGCTCCATGGGCTCGAGTTCAGCCAGGAGTCCCAAGACGCGCTCGGGATGACGGAGCACCACCGGCGCAAGGTCTTTCAGGTGCTCCAGCCATTCGCCCCAGCGCGCGGTGGCGGGCAGCGCAGCGAGTCTCCCGATCACGGGCAGGGCGAAAACCCGCAAGTGCCCCAGGTTCTTGAGATCACGCTCGGCTCCGAGCACCCGGGGCGACTCCGGCTCTTCGTCCCTCTGCCGGTCCCGTTTGAGGCGAAGCTCCGCCTCGAGCCCATCGAGCCGGCGAAGCCAGCGGTCCTGGCCGCCGATCACCGCCGCTTCCACCAGCAACTTCTCCCACTGCCAGGGCGCGCGCAGGGTGCCCTCGAGCGCGGGCGCATCGTCGGTGTCGCCCGCAGGTCCGGCCGCTTCGGCTTCGGGCTCCAGGTCGCTTTCCGGCTCTTCCACTTCCGCGACCCCCGCCGCGGGACCGAGCGCTTCGTCGTCAGGACGTACCCAGGGCCGGGGCGCCGGTGGCGGCGCGCCGCCCGCGTCCAATTCGGGAACCTGCCCGAGCGAGAGGTATTCCGCGAAGCGCCGGGCGGAGAGCCTCTCGGCGGCACACGCCAGGATGGCCAGAAAGGCCCGTCCCGATGGGTCAGGACGCCTCGAGCCTCGCGTGAAAAAGGCAGGAATGCCGGCGCGGTCAAGCCCGGTTTCGAGCAACGAGGCATAGGCCGAGGGCGCGCGGAGTAAAATAGCCATTTCATCGATGCGAACTCCGCGCCGCGCTTCGTCCAGGATGCGGCGCGCGATCTCAGTACACTCGCGTCCCTCATCGGGTGCCGAGAAGAAGCAGACGCTGCCGTCCGCCTCCGCCTCGCCTGGATTCCGGGGTTCAAAAAGATTTGAGCGCAGACGACTGAGGCTCGTATCCGGTCCATGCTTTGTGGGTTCGATGGGCTGCACTCCCGGAATCGATTCGATAGCCTTGATCGTCCGCTGGTCGCCTTCGGGAACCGTGAGCAGGACGTTTGATGCCCGATCCACGAGGGTACGGAGGAAATCCAGTTCTGCTGCCGAAGGAAGGGCCATGTCGAGGAACAGCATGGGCCAGCCTGCAAAGCGGGTCTCGCCTGGCTCGCCGAGAGCACTGATGGCCGCTCGAAACAGAGCGGTCCGGTCCCCGATGGCAGCTTTTTCTAGTTGCTTCTCGAAGATCTGAAGCAGCCCTGCCAAGTCTCGACCCGAAGCCGCCAGCCCCGAAACGGAATCCGGTTTAGCGCCGGCGAGGCGCAGTTCGGCCAGGGTTGAGGCGAGCGCCGGCGCAAATCCGGGCAGATGGGCGACAGGTGCGAAGTAATCCAGGGCCTTTTGTTCGAGCGCTTCGAACACCGAGCGCGCCGCTACAGCCTCCGCGCCCAGTCCGGTGCTGTGGCTGAGGCCGCGTCGCGCGAAATCGGCGGTGGCCAAGTGCGCGGCGAGTTGGGTCAAGGTAAAGCGGTGCAGGCCGAAAGTGGCCCTCGAAGAGAGGGAGGTCGTGCGGGCGAAATGATCCACTGCCTCGCGCGAGGCGCCCACCAGAAGTCGCTCCGCCGCAGGCGGGAAGGAGGCCACAAAGTTGCGCGCGGCGGCCATTCGCTCAGTGCCGGCCGCGGATATTAGAATTCGGATCATGTTCGGGCCATCAGCAGCGAAACGATTCCGGCTGATGGCGTCGCGAGCCATATTAGCAGCTTCGCACCCGCGTCGCCCAATTCATGCGTTGGTTCTTGGCCTCTGCGCTTCCGATCGCGATATAATGCCCGGAGAAACGCCAGCGGAACTTCGCCAAGGAGCGATCGGCTTATGCCCTCCCGAGTCCCTATGCGGCGCGCACTCTTGCAAGAGATGTCCTCGCGGCGGCTCCGTCTGACCGCGCAACGCCGCCTGCTGGTGGGCATTATCCAAGATGCGGACCATCATCTGGACGCGTCCACTCTGCTGGAGGCGGCGCGAAAGCACAACCCAAGGGTGAACCGCGCCACGGTCTATCGCACCCTCTCGCTGCTAAAGAAGCTGGCGCTGATCGATGAGCTCGACCTGATGCACCTCGAAGGCGAGAAGCACTACTACGAAGCCAAGCCTCAATCCGACCACCTTCATCTGGCCTGTTTCCGATGCGGCAAGATTATGGAGTACTCCAGCCCTGCGTTCGAGCGGCTGAAGGACGAGATCGCCCAGCGGAGTAAGTTTGAGATCAGCGTGACTCGGTTGGAAGTGGGAGGGGTGTGTGCCGGCTGCCGCGCAGCCGGAAAAAGGAAAAGCAGCAGGTGACGGACGCCGGAAGACAAGCCCGCTCAATCGCGCGGCGCGCCGTGGACTAAGCGTAGAGATCCAGCCGCGCGATTCCCAGGCTCTCCTCAGTTTCGTGTTGGGCACGCAGCCAAGGCCTGCGATTCACCTCAGCCCATGTTCTATCCAGCGGCCAACCTTGGGTGGCGTCGGCGCTTCGGCAGCTCAGTCGACCTCGACCCAGCTTGCCAGTCTGAGCGAGGGCCGCGGCCGGAGTGCGGATGATCTGTGCCTCCCGAGCTAGCGGGCTTGCAGACGAAGGGTCGAGCTGAGCTTGAATATCGATCGTGCGGGCGGATAAGTGGGAAGGCGAGCCCGGAGAGTAGGCTACCGACACGGCCCACTTCTCCCCGTTTTCGGTGCCGGCATTTCTCAGGAACAGCCTGACGCCAGGCCGGCCGAGTTCCAATTCAGCGCGCACAGATTACCACGTGAGCAAGCCGGGAACCAATTGTCGCAGTGCTATCGATTCGGAGCTCCGCCCGAACCTTGTCAGGAAGCATAACAGAATCAATGGCTTTGAACGACGGGCGTCCCGCCCCAGGCAGCAGATCCTGGCACTCACTGCAGCCCGCCCCCTGACCAGCGCTCTGTCAGTACCGCTAAGTTGCAAGAGTTTTCCAACGTGGCGGCTGACGGAGAATCGAGCTGTCGATACTGGACTTCGGGTGAGTCAGCAAAGGCATATAGCTGCAAAGGCGTTAAGACACAAAGAATAGGCGGTGGACAAATGAGTTCGCCGCTCAGCCAGCCATAAACCATGTAGTTAATTTGGCCTAGTTAAGCGGAATGTTTAGATCTCGCGACACGACTTGACGCAATCTCCTAAGAGGTCAAGGCAACCTCATTCGTGGCGCAGGGCAACGAGTGGGTCTACTTGCGTTGCCTTGCGGGCCGGGAGCCAGCAGGCCAGCAAACCGGCGCTTCCAATAACCGCTGCGATGGCGCCAAGGGTCAAGGGATCCCGCGCCGAAACACCCCAGATCTGGCTGGCCATGAGCCGGCCCAAGGCCAAGCTCCCAAGCTCGCCCAGTGTGACGCCGGCAGCGATTAGGCGCAGTCCGCGGGCGAGCACCATGCCGAAAACGCTGCGGCGCGGGGCGCCGAGCGCCATGCGAATGCCGATCTCGTGCACCTGGAGCGACACCGAGTAGGCCATCACGCTGAAGACGCCGATGATGACCAGCATCAGGCCGATGGCAGCGAACACGCCCAAGACTACGAGACCGAACTTCGGCCCCGCATAGGCGTAGTCTTTGAGGAAAGCCTGGATCGAGCTCGTCTGCGTCAAGGCCACATCGGGATCCACTGCCCACACCGCCCGGCTGATACTCTTCAGCATCGAGGCGGGGTCACCGGTGGTCCTCACCAGGATGCCCCGCCGGCCAAAGTCGGCGACGGTATAGGGAACAAAGGCCTCGGGCAGCGTCGGCTGCTGCAGGTCATTGTTCTTGGTGTCCGCCACGATGCCGATGATTTCAAAATAGGCGTCGTGCGGCGCTTCAGGCACGCCGTCGAGCGCATTGAATTTGATCTTCTGCCCCATGGGGTCTTCCTGGCCGAAGAAGCGCCGCGCCAGCGTCTGATTGATCACCGCGACATGTCGTGCCGAATCGACATCGGTCTCAGAAAGCAACCCGCCCCGCACCAAAGGGACTCCTACGGTCCGGAACCAGCTCTCAGTACAGAACTCGACCATAGAGTTCCAGCGCTCGGAGTGCGTTTTGCCCGGCACCGTAACCTCGCTCAACGGGCCGCCGAAGGGCGGCAAGGTGACGGCCTCCGAGGCGGCTACTACGCCGGGCACGGCGCCAATGCGCGGCAGCACTTGCTGGAAGAAAAGCTTATTCTGCTCCGCCGTTTTGTACCGGCCCTCCGGAAAGACCAAACGCGTGGAGAGGATATTCTGCGGATTGAACCCGAGGTTCACGTGCTCGATGGCAAAGAAGCTGCGCATCATTAAGCCGGCGCCCCCGAGCAGCACAATCGAGAGCGCAACCTCCGCCACCACCAGACCGGCGCGGAATCTGCCATGCCGGAAGCCTGAGTTTACGCCCCGCCCGGTGTCCTTGAGCCGCGGGTGCAGCTCGCCGCCCACGGCGTGCAGGGCCGGTGCGAGACCACAGAGCAGCGTGGTGATCATGGTGACTGCTACCGTGAACAATAAGACCGATGAATTTAGTTCGATGACCGATTCGCTGGGCAACGTGCCCGGCGGCATCACCGCCATCACCGCTTTCAGACCCCAGTAAGCGAACAGGCACCCGAGAATGCCGCCCGTGGCCGCCAATACGGAACTTTCCACCAAAAGTTGCCGGATTAGCCGGCCGCGGCTGGCGCCGATCGACGCCCGGATGGCGATCTCCTTTTCGCGCGAGGTCGCCCGGGCCAGTAACAGATTGGCCACGTTACTGCAGGCGATCAGGAGCAACATCCCGACGGCGGCCAGCAGCACATAGAGCATCCCCTTGAAGTCTCCTACCACGTCGCTCGCCAGCGCGTCCGTTCTCACGTTAAAGCGCTTCGGATAGTCTTTGGGGTAGACTTGGGCGAGCCGGTGGGCAATCACGTTCAAGTCCGCTGCCACGGCTTCGAGGCTGACGCCGGGCTTGCGGCGTTCCTCGGCAATCAGATATATCTGCCGTCCGGCCGTCTCGGTGCCGCCCGTGGCGCGAGCCCCGCTGCGGCTCAAGCTGAGGGGCAACCAGACGTCCGCACCGAAGTATTGGAAGCGCGGGGGCATGATGCCGACGAGCGCCCTCGGCACGCCATTCAGGTTGAAGGCGGTTCCCAGGATGTTCCGGTCACCGTGGAATTGCTCCTGCCACAGGCGGTAGTTCATCATGAAGACGGCAGGAGCGCCAGCCTTTGCATCGTCCGGCGTGATCCAGCGGCCAAGGAGCGGCTCCACGCCCAGGAATCGAAAGGTATTGGTGGTGACAGAGACTCCCCTCAGTTCTTGCGTTCCCCCACCGCCCGTGTAGAGCACTTCCCCACCGCCGGTGCCGACCATCTCCGCAAAGACGTGGTTTTGTTCCTGATAGTCGAGGAATTCGGGCGCTGAGAGCTGCAGGCGGCCGGATTCGCCGGCCTCATCGAGGTCGTGGATCCGGAAGATGCTGATGCCGTCCGCGTCCTTGTAAGGAAAGGGACGCAGCAGGGCGTTATCCACCACGCTGAAGATCACGGTGGTGGCGCCGATGCCGAGGGCCAGCGTGAACACTGCCACCGCCGTGAAGCCAGGAGCACGCCGAAGCTGCCGTATGCCATAGCGAAGGTCTTGTCCAAGTCGCTCGAGCGATGTCCATCCCCACACTTCGCGCACTTCCTGTGTCACCAGGGCCGTGTTGCCGAGGGCGCGCCGGGCAGCGTAGCGAGCTTCGTCGGGCGGCAATCCCGCGTCCCGCTGTTCCTCGGCTTCCAGGTCGAGATGGGAACGCAACTCGCGTTCGAGGTCTGCTTCGCATTTGCGCCTCCGCCGCGCTCGAGGAAGCAGCGCATGGAGTCTGTGTCGAATGCCCATATCGATCCTCGCCAGCGCTCAGCCGTGAGCAAGCCGAAGTCCGCGTCGGCTGAGGGCTGAAAGCTGAGTGCTAAATGCTCGCCTCTCGCCGCTTGTTACTGTCTCAGTCACTCGTAGCGCAGCGCCACCATGGGATCCACGTGGGAGGCGCGCCGCGCCGGAAGATAGCCGGCGAGCGCGGCGGCCGCGAGCATCAGCAGCGCCGCGCCCGCGAGGGTCAGCGGATCATTGGGCTTCAAGCCGAAGAGAAAGGAAGCGACCAGTCGCGAAGCCTCGAGCGCCGCTACCGTTCCGGCCGCGATGCCAAGGGCCACCAGAATAAGGGTTTCGCGCAGGACCATGCCAAGAATCTCTGCGCGATTTGCGCCCAAGGCCATACGGATGCCGATCTCGCGGGTTCGCTGCGAGGTGGCGAAGGCCATGATGCCGTAAACCCCCACGCAGCCCAGCAGCCCAGCCAGCAGGCCGAAGAAGCTGGTGAGGCGTGCAAAGAGGCGCTCCTGAAACAGGGTCTGATTGATCTGCTCAACCTGGCTCTTGACTTCAAAGAGGGCGAGGTTTGGGTCCATGCCCTGAGAGACGCCGCGCACAGCAGGGGCAAGTGCGATGGGATCGCCCGCGGTGCGCACCTCGAAGTGCATATCACCCAAGAACTTCACGTCCTGGAGCGCAGGCCTGTACATGGTAGCAGGAACATCCTTGCGCAGATCATTGTATTTGGCATCGGCCGCCACACCCACAATTTCGACGTCCGCTTTCTTATTCCTTCCCCCTAGCCCGAAGCGGCGCCCAACCGGATTTCCGCCCCCCAGAAATTGATGGACGAACCTCTCGTTAACTACAGCCACATTCGGCGCGCCCTCGATGTCGCCTTCAACAATGCCGCGGCCGAGCAGCAGCGGTATTTCCAGGGTTTCGAAGAACCGCGGTCCCACGGTGTTATCGTAGGCGCTGATCTGGTCGGCGTTCTCGCCCGCCTTTGGCTCATACCCTAGGACGTAAATGCGTCGAGTGCCGGCTCCTCCCCCAATCAGCGTTGCTCCCGACATTGTCACGGAGCGCACTCCGGGCAGCGCCTGCAGACGGCGCATGAACTCCTGATAGAAATCCGCCAGGCGCTGCTCTTTATAACCATCCTGCGTGGGGTCAATGCCGAACAGCAGGATGTTTCGTTCATTGAATCCCGCATTGACATTTTGGAGATTGGCGAGCGTGCGGACAAACAAGCCCGCGCCTACTAGCAGCAGAAGAGACAGCGCGACTCGCGTGACCACCAGCGTCTTGCCGAGCCCCAAACGAAAGCCGCGACGGCGCTCGTGCGCGCCCGGCATTTTTCCTGCGCTTTCTTTAAGCGCGGGAGTGAGGTCGACTCGGGTGGTCCGCAGCGCTGGCGAGAGTCCAAACAGAATGCCGGTAAGCAGCGAGACCGCGGCGGTGAAGCCTAGCACCCACGGGTCCGGCGTCACGCTCAGGTCGACCTGTTCGCGGCCGCTCGACATGAAGGCCACCAGAAGGTGCGTTCCCCAGAAGGCGAGGAGCATTCCTAAAGCACCGCCTATGGCGGCCAGCAAGACGCTCTCGGTCAGCAATTGCCGGATCAGCCGCAATCGACGGGCGCCAATCGCCAGCCGTAGAGCGATTTCCTTCTGGCGCGAAGCGGCGCGTGTCAGGAGAAGATTGGCAACGTTGGCGCACGCGATCAGCAGCACCAGCCCTACGACCGTCATGAGGACGAACAACGGCTTGGAGAATTCTCCGCGTAGCTCATCGAGGCCTTTGCCGCCCGGTTCGACTTCAATATGGGGAATAATTTCTGCTTTGGTGTTGGGTTTGATAT
>DATDGR010000158.1:0-1982 GCA_036521995.1 Terriglobia bacterium
CATCTCACTCGATACCGCGACCAAAAAGCGGAGAGCGCGGAAGAAGCCCGCAACAAATTCTCGGTTCACGAAATCGGGCACGACGGCCTCAGGCTGATATTGCGCTCGGCCGCGCCTTCTGTGGCATTCTTGGTTGGGCCCACCATTCTTGTGGTCGCACGGACCGGAGGTCCGCTCTGGGTCTTGGTTGCGTGATAACGCGCTGACGCAGCCGGCGACTATCCACGACCCGGTCAATGTAGTCCGACACGGCTAATCTGAGCAATTTTTCCTGTTGGAGGATCAGGGGCCACCTCTGAGTCACCATGGGGAGTGCTGGGCAAGTCTAGTTCGAGATAGGCCGCAATGGGTCTCCACACTCACGCTCTGATCGCTGCCAGCAACGCCGCTGTACCGACGATGTTCATGACGCGCGTCAGATTGTAGGCGAGTACGCTCAGCGCCATCTCGCTCGCGACCTTCGGCAGCGTCTTCATCAGGAAGTGCGTCGCGCCCATCCGCATCTTGAGCGTGCCGAAGGGATGCTCAACCGTCTCGCGCCGACGGCGCATGGCCTGGGGATCCTCATCCAGCCGCTGCTGCACGGCTTCGATAACGTGCTCATGCTCCCATCGCGTGATCCGGCGTTCTTTGGCTGTGGTGCACTGATCTTTGATTGCGCAGGAACGGCAGGCGTTGGTTATGTAACGGCGCAGCTTTTGCCCGTGCTCCACGGCAGTGAAGGAGTACTTCAGTCGCTGCCCGGCCGGGCAGAGATAGACGTCCTCGTCGGGCAAATAAATGAAGTCTTGTTTGCCGAAGCGGCCTTCCAATTTAGCGCCCGATGTCATCGGCTTGGGCAGCGTCACGCAGATACCTGCCTGCTCGCAGGCCAGGACCTCCTCACCGTTGAAGTAGCCGCGGTCGGCGACGGCTTCGAGTTTATCGACATGCAGAACGGCCTTGGCTTCCCGCGCCACGTTCGCTAGTTGTGAGCGATCCGAACCGGTATTCGTCACTTCGTGCGTCACGATCAGATGGTTCACGGTGTCGACCGCGACCTGCACATTGTAGCCGACGACGCCCGAGCCACGCCCACTCGTTGCCATCGAACGGCTGTCGGGATCAGTGAGCGAGATTTGGCCGTCAGGCGAGGCCAACATCTGCTTCTCGTAGGCTGCGAGCTTGCCCATTTCCTCTTTCAGCTTGTCGAGCTTCTCCTTGAGCCGCGTCGTCTTGAGCACGAGCACGTCGGACGGCTCCTGCCGATCCGCCGTATCGAGCTGGGAGAGATACCGCGCCACACTCTCCTCGAGCTGCGCGCGCCGGCGATCGATCTTCCCTCGTGTAAAATTGCGATCTCGATTATTGACCGCTTTGAACTTGCTGCCGTCGATCGCGACGCTCGCCTTCGCCAGCAAACCCATCTGGCGACAGAGATTGACGAAGCGCGCGCACACCCTGCGGATCGCCGGGCCATTGTCCTTGCGGAAATCCGCAATCACCTTGTCATCGGGAACGAGCCGTCCGAGCAGCCATATGACTTCCAGGTTACGGCCGGCCTCGCGCTCAAGCCGCCGGCTCGACTGAACCCGGTTGAGATACCCGTAAATGTAAAGCTTCAGAAGAACCGAAGGGTGGTAGGCAGGCCGGCCTGTCGCTGCAGGCTCGACGCCTTCGAAGCCGAGATCGGCCAGATCGAGCGAGTCGACAAAGCAATCAATCACACGAACGGAATTGCTCTCCTCGACCCACTCATCGAGGCATTCCGGTAACAGCGTCGTTTGTCCGCGATCGGCACCTTCAACGAAGCGCTTCATCAATCGCCCCCCGGCAAATCGCCAAGCGAATCATAGCAGACAGCTCGTTTTCACGCAGCCAGGGTCAAAAGCAGACATCCGCCGTGGCTAAGCGGAAGTCCGCTTCCCCGCGGATTGTGTTGCAAAACTCCGGTTGAGGCGAATCGCGGACCGTGATTCCGTTTGGTTGAGACGGGTATTTGC
>DATDGR010000159.1:0-9927 GCA_036521995.1 Terriglobia bacterium
ACTTCAGTGTTTCGACTCGACACTCACCAACGATTTCCGCATCCCTAAGGCCAACAACCGCCACCCCAACGCCTCTAATTTCCTGGTAGAATGCGCCTTTTTAACACCAATTTTTGCGTTTCGCACCAGAAACTAGTCTAGGCGCGACAGGGCCACAGAATCTACACGTAACGCCGGAAGTCGCCGCGAATTTCCGTCGCCTGTCATCCCGAGCCCGTTCGCTCTTCCGCTGCGAACATCCCGTTCGCTACGCTCAGGGCAGGCTCTGAGGCAGCGAAGGAGCTCGGGGTAAACTTCGCGAGGGATCTCGCTTGGTTTCTTCTCCCGAGTCAACCAGAGCGAGATTCCACTCCGCCTGGCTCGGCGTCGGAATGACACACGCCGGGAGGACGAGTCGGCTTCTAACGTTGTGTTATAAGACCTATCCGGGGAGGATCTTGGGAGAAACAATAAAGATGAGCTCGTTCACTTCATCCTCGCGGTTAGTCGACTTGAAAAGGTTCCCAAGCACGGGAATGCTGGCAAGGCCAGGGACCTGGCTCAGTGACTTCGTATTCAAGGTCACCTTGATGCCGCCGAAGACCACCACGCCCCCATCCGGCACCAGCACCTGCGTGGTGGCTCCCTGGATGTTGATCTCAGGATTCGTGGTCCCCGCAACTACGGGACCCGGCGAGTTATTCTGGACCTGGATGTTCAAGAAAATGTGACCGTCCTCGGTGATCTGGGGCGTGACGGCCAGCGCCAGCGAGGCGTTTACGGGCGCCGAGGTTACGGTGTTATTGATCGTTGTCTGGATAAACAATTGGGTGCCCTGTTGCACCAGGCCAGGCACGTTGTTCTGCGTTACGATGGTGGGCGCCGAGATGGTCTTGGCCAGGTTTTTGGTCTCGGCCGCCGAAATGGCCGCGTTGATGGCGTACAGACCGCCCAGGTTGGAAAGCGCGACGCCCCAAACCCTGAAACACTGGTCTGAGTTAGGCCAAGCCGGCTCGTTGTCGAAGAATTCGGCTGGGTCGTAGGAGTCGCGGAAGCTCCAGTGCCTGTCACCCCGCCCGTAACCACCGATCCGCTGTGATTTGTTATTTGTGTGTTGAGCGCCGTCTGTATTTGGCGCACCACATCATTTGTGGTCAGAACGATACGAGCCTCAATCGACACCTGCTTCGACTTTCGATCGAGCTTGTCGACCACCGCCTCAATGATCGGAATCTGGAGGGGAATGTCGGTAATCACCACGGCATTGTCCCGCGGGTCGGCGGTGACCATGCCCCTAGGGCTCATGATGGCGGTTTTCATCTTCATCAGAATGCTGGCGACTCCGAAGATGGAGGTGGCGGCCGTGATGCCACCACCGGTGGCTCCGCCCGCCGAGGACACCGTGGCGTTGTTCAACTGAACGTCTGCGGCGGTGGCGTAGCTAAGATAACGAACCACCGTGACCAGCGGCGCTGCGGCAGCCTGGGCTTCGGTCAGCTTGGTCTGGTTGTCCGCCTCCGTCGCCAGCGTATCGTTGCGGGCGATGCGCAGCACATTGCCCTCGAGGACCTTGTTGAGGCTGTTATTCCTGAGCACGATGTCGAGCGCTTGGTCCCAGGGCACATCGTCGAGTGCCAGGGTCAATGTCCCCGAAACATTTGGATCCACAATAATGTTCAGGCCGCTGATTTCGTGGATGAGACGAAAGAAGTCCTTGATGTCAACATCCTTGAGGTTAAGCGTGATCTTTTCCCCGGTGTATTTTGTGCCTGTCTGTGACTGGGACGCCTGTGAGGCAGGGTCGGTCTGGCTTGCGCCCGAAAGCGGCGTGGCCGGGACCAGCGAAGGCGCAATCTGCGATGGTGAGATCAAATTTTGGGCCGGAGGTGAGAGCTGCGCGACGGACAGCGTTGCGGTTCCCGTCTTGCCGGATACCAGTGAGTTGCCACTTTGTAGCTGCGTAGCCGGGCTTGGAGGGACAGGCGTGGATGCACTCACGTGAATCGGAGTTGAGACCGGGCCTTGCCCGGGGGCAGGTAGCTCAGCCTTCGTACTTGGCGCCGGTGAACTGATGCTTTGAAGTTGTGCCGCGGGGCTGTTCAGAACCGGCTGGGACGCGGCCACGCCGACCGCCGGAGAAGCTGGGCTTTGGCTGACGCCTGGTGTGACATCCTTCGTGTCGGGGCCTCGGGAGCCGTAGTTCTGGAGCAGCGCCGGACTGCTCAGGATTGGTTGGACCGCAGCCACCGGAATTACCGCCGGCATCGCATTGTTCGATTCAGGCGCGAGGGGTTTCTGAGGTTGCGCCAGAGGGGTTGGAGCAGACGGAGGATCTGACTGCAGAGCC
The DNA here is from genome assembly GCA_036521995.1 of Terriglobia bacterium. Taxonomy (GTDB): domain Bacteria; phylum Acidobacteriota; class Terriglobia; order UBA7540; family UBA7540; genus Gp13-AA77. Next base: position 2,327 of record DATDGR010000159.1, read on the forward strand.
GGCTGCGGCGCGCCCGCGGGTGATATTCCGGCTGCGGAGGACGGAGTTGGCGTCTTCAGACTTGCAACTATTAACTACGTGTCAAGAACATTCTTTGTTATGCCCGGTTCCCACCCCTGTTTTGTCCGATCTCGTCCCGCTATCAACGCTCCTGGACGCTCCAATTTGACTTCCTCTTAGGCAGCTTGGACTGGAATTCAGCCCTAGTCGCATAGAGCGATACGAACAGAACGCCGGTTTCTTGGAAACACTCACCGCGAAGGATTGAAGGATTGATGAATCGAGCTTCGGCAGGTCTCCGGCCGGCAAATTCAGGCGGCCGTTACAACGCTTTGTGACCTCCGTCACTGCTCCCGCCCCGAGCCGGGCTCACAGTAACGTTGTTGCTGAAACACGCGTGGGCTGCGGGTTCCTCCCCTTTTGATCCCCCGCACCCACGCCCCTTTTTTCCCAGCCACCCGAAAGCGATGATGCCGGGATCCCGTCTGACCACCCACGGCTCAGCAGCCTGATTCTTAATGGACCGTCCGGACCTTCTTCTCCATATAGTCCATCAGAAGGTACTGACCCAGGGTGTAGGGAGTGGTGAAGTAGGCTTTGCCCCGGCAGATCTGGGTGACCTTCTGGACGAAGTTCACCAGGCCGTAATCCGAGGCCAGCATGAAGGTGTTGATGAGGATTCCGTTGCGCCGGCAGCGCCCCACCTCGCGCAGGGTCTCGGACACCACCAGCGGGTCGAGTCCAAAGGCGTTCTTGTAGATGCGCCCGTCTTCAAGCGTCAGCGCGGACGGCTTGCCGTCCGTAATCATAATGATCTGGCGCATGTCCTTCTTCTGCCGCGACAGCACACGCTGCGCCAGGCGCAGTCCTTCGCGCGTATTCGTATAATAAGGACCCACCTTGACGCGCGCAAGCTCCCCCACCGGAATCTCCTCGGCCGAGTCGTGAAACAGCACCATGTGCAGCGAGTCGCCCGGATACTGGCTGCGAATCAGGTGCGAAAGCGCGAGCGCCACCCGTTTGGCGGGCGTGAAGCGGTCTTCGCCGTACAGGATCATGCTGTGGCTGCAGTCGAGCATCAGGACGGTGGCGCAGGAGCTCTGATACTCCGCCTGGCGGACCTGCAGGTCCGGGTAGTCAAGGTCGAGCGGCATCTTCAACCCGTTGCGCTCGATCGCCGCCAGCAGGGTGGCGTTCACATCCAGATTGAGCGTGTCCCCAAACTCGTAGCGCCGCGTCGACCCCGACGCCTCCACCCCGGTGGCGAGCTCGCGCGTATCGTGCCGTCCAAAGCTCGACTTGCCGAGCGATCCCAGCAGGTCCTTCAGAGCCTTGTAACCCAGAAAGTCCAGCGCCTTGTCCGTCAACTCAAACTTCACCCGTCCTTCGCCGCTCCCCAGCGAACCGGCCTGGGCCTCATCGCGCTGGCTTGCCTCAGGGGGAGCGTCCACGCTGATGTAGCCTTCCTGGGCCAGGCGTGCGATCAGTTGATCGATCAGCCGGTTCAGCGCCCGTTCCAGATCCGAACCGCCCTCCCGCGGCTCGCCGTCCGCTTGCCCTGCCCGCTTCAGCAGCTCCTGGAGCAGCTCTTCCGGCAGCATCTCGTTCTCCCGCATGGCCTCCAGCAACGCCTGCCGCAGTTCCTCCAGCGTCCGCTCCGAGTCCATCTCGCGAAAGTCATAGTACTGCCTGTAGAATCCGCTATCCAGAAGGTAGTTCTCGAGCAGCTTCATCAAGTCTTCGGTGCTCAACCCCTCCAGAGCGTCCGCCACGTAACGCGAATACTTGACGTACTTCATCAGAGCCTCGACCCGCATCCTGCCGCCCGCGTGCCTTCGAGTCCGGCCGGCGCCTACCCGGAGTATAGCTCCCCGCCGGGCACCGGGCGAGAATTGATTTCGCTGCCGGGCCCCGCGAGTGAGGGAATCTGCCTCCAGACGCCGCTTATCTGAGTGTCGGGAGGCTGATTCACATCCGGTTGGGTCCCGAGGCAGTTCGACCCGCGTCAGGATTCTTTCGGCACGACAACCCATAAAAGGAGAACTTGCAACATGGCAAAAGTAAGAGGCGGCACCTATGAGCTCAATCAATATGATTTCGATCTTCAAGATAATCCCCCTGCAACCGACGGCGCAGCCAGGATCAGCGGGAAGCTGGGCACGGCCAAGAACAAGGCCCTGGAACTGATCAATCTGAACCTCAAGCAAGCTCTGGGCCTGTCAGAGAACGCAGTTGACCTATTCACCCTCGATGATTTCTCCCCCTCGCAGTTTGGCGACGACAAGCTGACGGGTAAGAACGGCGCCTCTGCGTGCGAATGGAAAGCCCAGAAGACTCACGGGAACAACTCCAATCTGCGCACCATCGACGCCATCATCGACGTGGACGACATTCCCGAGGGCGCAGTGGTTAATGGACCGGACCGGCCTCATGTGGGCTTTTCCTATTGGGCCAAATGCGAAAGCAATCCGGCGAAGTCGGTCGGCCGCGTGAACGGTCACGTCTTCATTGAGTACGTCCCGGTCTCCCGGAATTCGTGAGCCGTATCTTCCGTCCTTTTTCGAGCAGAGGTAGCCACGGTCAGAGCTGTCCTGACCGTGGGCCTCTTGCCTTCGGCGCAGACTTCAACCGTGAGTCATTCCTTGCAGGCGCCGGGCTCAACCCAGTGGACGCCGTTCCCGTCGACGAGGACCATCGAAATGGGCGGCCCGACCTGCATCGGCTTATCGACCACTTCAAGCGCGATGAAGCGGCGAGCCAACTTTTCGAGATCGGTCGGGTTGGCCATGCCCTCCCAGCCGTTGCTGTTGTGCAGCCGCTCCAGGTCGCGATCGATGGCCGCCGTATCGCCAATCAAGGCAACCCCCACGCGGTCGGCGGCTCCGGTGGCGTCTTCACGCTGGGCCCGACGAGCCTGGTTGTAGGGCGTCGAGCGTCTCGCTATCTGGATTTCTCCATCGCTTCCCACTCCCACCATCAGGAGCTGGGACGAGCCGGCGGCGCGCTCCTGGAAGGCGCCGGGGTTCTGTTTCTCAAATTCGCGAAGCGCGGCCGGGAGAGCCTGCTGGATCTGCTGTTCGACAAGGTCCGCGGCTCGGGGAGCCGGCGTCGCCTGTTTCATGACGGCGTGCAAGATCCTGCGGACGTCAAAACCGGAATCGGGCTCCTCCGCCAGGCCCGCCACCACGGCCACCTTCTCGTCGGCCAGGTAGAGCTTACACTCGCTTTGGTGGCCGGAGATCACCGGCCCCACCTTGTTGCCCCTGCCATCCGAGGCGACCACGGCAAAGTCTTTGGTGTAAAGGGCAACGGCGGTGGTGGCGTAGTCGAGCCGCGCCCAGCTCCCGAGCGCGGCGAGACAAACCCACGCCCAAACCCCCGCCCAGCGCGCGGCGGGGGACGAACCTGAAAACCGGGATGTCGGCTTCACCACTCGCATGCGATCAGCACCAGTCGTTGGATTCTCGGAGCGCGTTCAACGGGTGCACTGAGGTTGATGCCGCCAGTCGAAGTCTCCCACGCCCACCGATTCGCCTCGATCACTCAGACTGTAGCTTAGCGCGGCCTGGAACCTTTCGGCTCCCTTGCCAAACAGGATCTCCAGCGTGTCGTTTTTGCTCGACCTCTAGCCTAGAGGCTGATGGCACTGTTGTGACAATAAGCCGAGGGGCCTGAAAAGACGCGGCGGAAGGAGCGGTGCCGAGAGGTTCGCGAATCCCGTCCTCGCCGCCAAAGGGTTTTCCACATGACGGATTCTCATAAATACATAAGGGGGGCCCTCTTCCGATCTTGGACATCAGGGGTTGCTGTCCGAGATTCACTTGTTATATAAATTAGTTGAGGGTCGAGGGTCGAAGGGTGCTTGCACCGAGCGGTTTCGATCCCACCGCGTTTGGCGGTGATCCGACAAGGAGTTGACTCCAATGACCAACATCCCTCCTAAGGAGAGAATTGTCTCCTCCTTTAAGCAGCTCTCCACCGTATCAGCCGACCTCAACAGCGTGGCTACCCCCCAGTCGCCCCGATGAAGTCCGTGTCGCAAGACTGTAAAGAACTTGCGCGCTGATTCTGTCTCAACGTCTCGACCGGGCTTTTTCAGCAGCCTAATCCCCACAAACTAACCGGGTAACTTTTTCCTCTTACCAGTCTCCCTTTTTGCCACCGTCCTATTTCCGCCTGCCACAGTGGGGGAATGTGAGACGATCATGAGCACCGAGCCTCAGACCGCGAGTTGCGAACCCCAGCCGGCCGAGGCCCGGCCGGCCGAGCCGCGTCCCAGGCGTCCCGCCAGCCCCGCCCGAATCGAGGCCAGCCGGCGCAACGTGGCCAAGGCTCGCCGGCGCTGGATCGACCTGCGCAAGGCTCCCGGCTTCCAGCCCAGCTCGCGCTACCTCGACGCCACCCATTCCAATCTCAAGCAGGCCATCCACCGCAACCTGCACGACGACTCCGGCGCCTACGCCCCCTGCTTCCGCGACGGCCTGTCGGCCCTCAGCCTGCCGCGCAGCCTGAAGCGGGCCGGCGAGAGCCTACCGGACTATACCTCGCACCTGGAGTGGCTGGTCCGAAGCTTCGCCCAGGACGACGAAGACCAGCCCCTAGGCTCGGGACTAGGCTCTGAATTGGCCGCCGCCCTCGCCGCAGGATCCCCCACCGGCATCCTCAAGCTCTCCCTCGCCCTGGGATTCGTCTCCTGGCGCCGGCTGCGCGGTTTCCGCCTGCTGGCGAGTGGGAGCGGCTCACCGTCGGCCAGGACCTCACCCGGCTCGCCCAGGACCGCGGGCCCGGCGGCGCCTGGAGCGTGCTGACCGGGGTCCTGACGGCGCCGCAGCAGGCGGCCTGGGCCCAGAATCGCCAGCTGGTCTGGATGATCGACCTCGCCAACAGCTCGCTAGGCTACGGCTCCGCGCTCGGCCCCAAGCTGCGCACCCTGGAGAATCGCCTCGAGATCCTGGTCCGCGCCCTGCTGATCGAGCGCGAGGAGCCCGGCTTCTACGTGCGCGCCCAGTGGGGCCCGGTCACGGACAATTACGAAGTCTGGCCGGCCGAGGTGCTGGGCAACCCGCTGGTGTCGGCCGCGACCGTGATGAAGGGGCTGCAACCGAAGCGGGTGGCGCTGGCGCCGGTGAGCGCCTGGCGGCGGTTGGGCAGCGGGCGCCAGCCGGAGGGCCGGCTGGAGAAGCCGGTGCGGGAACAGATGCGTCCCGACGATCCCCAGCGCCTCGCCCACGCCCGCAAGCAGGAGGCTCAGGGCCAGCCGGCTAGCCCAGTAAGCTGGGAGGAGTTCCGGCGGCTGGTGGAAGCGGCGCTGGGGAGAGACGCGACGGCGGGACCGGCGCCGGAGGGGGCCGATCCGGACTTGCAGGAGTTTGCCGAGGCGCTGTGGGCCCGGCTGGGGGTCTATGGGCGGCAGGCGGAGGCGGAGCGGGAGGAACTGCAGGCTCTGCGGCAAGCCTACTCCCATAGCCTCGCTGGCGACGGGCCGCCGGCGCGGTCGGCGACCCAACTGGCCGAGCAACTGGTGCGCCTGTTTCACCGCCACCGGCGCCAGGCCTACCAGCAGGCGCACGCCGCCAACTATCGCCTGCACTGGGTCATCTACCAACTGCTGGTGAAGCGCTACGGCGAGGACGAGGACTTCAAGATCTTCAAGCCGTCGCGGCCGGACAACATGGACATGCTGATCCAGGCCATGCTGCTGAATCAGATGGGACAGCCGGCGGAGGCGGAGCAGTTGCTGGAGGAGTTCCACCGCCTGGAGGGCGAGTACACGGAACGGGAGGCCAAGGCGCGGGGCCAGCCGGCGGCGTCGTCACCCCCGGAGGTGCGGGACGCGTGAGGGGAAGGCGGAAAGTAGAAATCAGAAACCAGAAACCAGAAAGAGGGAGGCAGAAGTAAGGAGCCCGAAGGAAAAACCGCCTCCAGCCTGTCATCCTGAGAGCAAGCGAACAGCCTGCTTGTGAAGCAACAGCAAATTCTTCGTCGCCTTCGGCTCCTCAGAATGACAGCCTTCTGGCTTCTGGCTTCTGACTTCTTACTTCTGCCTTCTGCTTTCTGTTTTCTAGTTTCCGCCATTTCCCGTCTCATTGACCGGTGGGCGCCAGCGAGCACCTGAGCAACTCGCCTAGATGAGGAGGCAGCACGAGGGCAAAATGGCTTAAGATGGTCTCTGCTCTAATTGAAATGGGGGGCGGAGGCTGGAAAATGCCTATGAAATGGCTGTGGGCTTCAATTCTCTTTTTGGCGGTCGCAGCATCGGCTGCCGACGTCAGCGGAACCTGGAAGGGGACAGCTCAAACACCCAACGGACCCATCGAAAGGACGTTCATCTTCAAAGTAGATGGGAACAAACTCACGGGTGAGACCACCAGCAGCGCGTTCGGCAAGTCGGAGATTGAGGACGGCAAAGTCGATGGCGACAACATCTCCTTCACGCTCACCGTGAACATTCAAGGCACGGAAAGCAAGGTGAACTACAAGGGGAAGGTGGAAGGCGACCAGATCAAGTTTACGGTTGAGATTCCCGCCATCGGACAGACTATCGAGTACACCGCTAAACGAGTGTCTTAGATGGCTTCTGATTATCCGGTTGCTTCAGCAGACCCCAACAGGTAGTGTAGAGCGGTGCCACGACCGCCGTTCCCCAAGACGCTCCGCCAGTCAATCGGACTTCGCCACGGAAGAGGCCTGCCCGCAGTACCTGGCGGCTTGTCGGTGGCCGGATGGCTTCATCTGTCCTCGATGCGGGCATGGGCGAGCCTACGAGTTGGTGAAGCAGCGACGCCAACAGTGCGTCAAGAGCCGTCACCAGGTCTCGCTGACCTCCGGGACCATTCTTCACCGGACGAAGACCTCGCTGACCCACTGGTTCTGGGCGGCGCATCGGATGACGACGGACAAGCGTGGAGTATTGGCACTGCTGCTCCAGCATTAACGCGGTCTTTCCCCGTTACGAGACTGCCTGGATGATGCTTCACAAACTTCGCCGAGCGATGGTGAACGCGACTCGGGAACCGTTGCGTGGAGAGGTGGAGGTTGATGACACGTGGGTTGGCGGGGAACAAGCCGGTCTCCGAGGGAGCCGACAACTCAAGAACCGCCGAGCCGCCCTCGTCCTGGCGGCTGTCGAAAAGCGTGGTAACGCTTCCGGTCGAGCCCGCATGAGCGTGATTCCTGACTTCAAAGCCGCCACGATAATTCCGTTCCTCACCCAGAACATTGCTCCGGGTTCCACCCTCTATACGGACGGCTTCCAAAGCTTCGCCGATCTCGCGGAGGCCGGCTTCAAACACGTGGCGCGCAACCAACCGCTCCCATCAGAGCTACGCAAAGGCACGAAGTCCGCTGTCCCACTCGCCGATCGGGCCATGGGGAACCTCCAGCAATGGCTGATCGGCACCTACCACGGAGTGAGCCAGGACCAACTCCAGGCCTACCTCGACGAATTCGTCTTTCGGCATAATCGCCGCCAGACTCCCCTGGCCGCATTTCACACACTCCTGGGTCTCGGAACCGACCAAAAATCAACAAAGTACGAACAAATCCGGGGAGCGAGGGATCTTTGCCCCAACCCATTGGGGTCTGCTGAAGCAACCGGATAA
>DATDGR010000160.1:0-11936 GCA_036521995.1 Terriglobia bacterium
GCGCAGCCGAGGCAAACTATTCTTCCGGCTTGTCCAGCAGGCGGTGGCCGTAGAACCAGCCACTTACGCATCAATCGTTCGAAACACCGAGGCGAAACCACAACCGGTAGGGGTCACCTGAGTCAAGTGGATACCCAGATACAAGTATTTTACTCGGCCGTGACATTCAGGGCCGGCAGACAGGGCTAGACTGGGCTCCAATTAGCTTGAGTTCGACGAGGACGACGTGAGCGAGTACACGAGAAGAACGCTGCACCGATTTTGGCTGTGCCTCGCCGCAGGAAAATTCAATAGGTCGCGCAACTTTCGGACGCGGCCTGCCGGAATGCTACCGCCGTGCTTCGCTTCCAGGAGGCGTTCGACACTGCTCGGAATACCCGTACAACTAGATTTCTGCTCAGGAGGCGGACATGACTCGAATGAATACACAGAAAGTCGCAAGGCTCTTCACCAACACCTTATCACGATTGCTCATCGCAGGACTGGCAGCGGCCACCGCAGTCCCGGCTCTCGCGCAGGCTCCTGGCACGTGGGCGTACACCGGCAGCATGCCTGTCGCTCGCCGGTTCCATACCGCTACGCTGTTTAACAATGGCCAAGTGCTGGTTTTGGGCGGTTACATAGCTACCGGGGGGGGAGCTACCGCCAGCGCCGATCTGTACGACCCCTCTACGGGCACGTGGACGCCGGCCGGCACCCTGGAGAACGAGATATACGGCCACACGGCAACGCTGCTCGTGAACGGCGAGGTTTTGGTTACCGGGGGCATCGCCCTCGACAGCATTAAGGTTTTGAAAGCCGCTGAGTTGTATGACCCTTCCACTGAGGCATCGAGCTACACCGGGGGCATGACCATGGCCCGTGTTAATCACAGCGTAGTGCGTCTCCCAAACGGTCAAGTGCTGGTTGCGGGTGGCTTTACCAGACTTGCATCCTCAGGCATCAGCGGCCAGTCGTCAACCAACGCCGCCGAGGTCTACAATCCCACCACGGGCACCTTTACGGCAACCGGCAGCATGAACTATGCGCGCGCTAACGCGCCACTGACCCTGCTCCCAAACGGGGAGGCCTTGATTGCAGGAGGCGGCGACGGCAGGGATAACGCTTCGTGCACGGCGGAACTTTTCTCGAACGGTCAGTGGAGGTTGACGTCGCCGCTGCCTGTCTGTGGCGTTAGCACAAACACCGCCGCGCTGCTTCCCAATGGCGACGTGCTGATCGATGCGGGTTCCGCCAGCCAGTTCTACGATCCCTCCACGAACGTCTGGGAACCGACTCTCGGCGCCGCGGACATCAACGTCGGCCCGTTGACGCTGCTGGCTAACGGCGAGGTTCTGGTTGCCGGCGTGACTCCTGCTGGGGCTCCTGCTGGGCCTGGTAGTTCCGCAGCCGCGCTCTATGATCCGTCCACCAATGAGTGGACGTCGACGGGCAGCCTGAAGCAATCTCTCAGCGGGCTCACGCTGACGCCGCTCTTAAACGGCCAAGCGCTGGCCGCCGGTGGCAAGCTTAGCAGCGCCGAGAACGACGCAGAGCTCTTTACGCCGTAGCGTAATGGGAGGGCCTAGAAGTGTGGGTCGCGGTGGCGAAACACACACAGGGGTTATAGAGCTCGGCAGTGTTGGTCACGGCGCCAGTCTGGCTCCACCGGCACCTTCACCGCAACCGGCAGCATGCACTACGTGCGCTTTCACCCGCAATTGGCGCTGCTCCTAAACGATGACGCCTTGATTGCAGGAGGCGGCACTGGTGATGCAGGGTGCACTACGGAGATTTTCTCGAACGGCCAGTGGACCTTGACGGCGGACATGGCTCAATGCTGCGCCACCGAAACCTTCGCCGCGCTGCTTCCCAATGGCGACGTGCTGATCGATGCGGGTTCCGCCAGCCAGTTCTACGATCCCTCCACGAACGTCTGGGAACCAACTTCTAACCAACCGAACGTCCTCGGCCCGTTAGCGCTGCTGACTACGGGCGACGTTCTGGTTGTCGGAAGCGCCTCGTAAGTGGGGGTTCCAACGCGGCCCTCTATGATCCGTCCATCAACGAGTGGACGCCGGCGGCCAGCTCGCCCGTAAATCCAAATTATCCAAATTACGGCGGCGGCTGGTTGACGCGGCTCTTGAACGGCCAGGTGCTGGCAACCGAGCGCAACAACGCAGCGCTGTTTATACCGTAGCGCGACAGCGAGATGAGGGCTGAGGCAGATGCGAAGGACGCCAGCGGGCAGCCAACAAGACTGTTTATGCACCATGCACCCTTGGAAGCAGCCCCAGCAATCAACGTTAGTAAAGAAACCGCAAAATTTCGGCAAATGACCGTCGGACGCCCGACAGAAGATTGTGGGTCGCCCTCCGCGGCCAACACGAAAGCCGAGGATCTTTTCGATCGGAAGCCTAAGGCAGTTTCCAAGGAGAAGGACCCACGGATCGCTTCTTCACGCTGCACGGCGTTTGATCCGATTCTTATCCGCGGCTCAGTTCTGCCTCGTGCGTAGGGGGTGGCCAATAACCCTGGGCAATTTTGCGTTGCGGCAGGCCTGCTATTCGGCCCATTTTCGAGCGATGCTCCGTCCTGGCCGCAGTCTATCGTTTTCGGCCATGAGGAAGCATTCTACCCCAGGTAGGGGCTAGCCGGGTTCGCGGGTGGCGGGGTAAACACGCCGCTACACCGCAGACTAACCCTCTGCCGTATTTCCGCTTGACATCCTTGGGTCAGTGGTATAGTTAATCAAGTATGAGTAATCGGATCGCGTCCTCTTCGATGATCCTTCCCCTGGGCGGGGCCTTGCCGCGGCGGGGTTTCCAGAGAGGTCTGGCTCTCAGTCGAGAGGAACTGGGGAGTCTCTGTGTATGTTGTTGAAAAGAGGACATCGAGCTTTTTGCACGGGGGTCCCGCGCCGAAAAAAATCGAAAAGTATCGATCGAAGCCTAAGAGTCCTTTAGAATCAACACGAGAACTAAAAGGGCTCATTCCGAACCCAGCAACTTATTGATAAAAAGAGTGTTAGACTAAAATCCCAGCATCTCCCAGCATCTCGTTGAAAGCATGTAGTTTAACTTGATCTTCGCCGCCCTTCCGGCCGTTTCTACCCGGTTTTTGGCCCCAAAATGGCGGGTTTTGGTCCTGTTTTTCGTGACTGAGCGCCGTCCTGGCCTTAACTCATTGACATGATGTAGCTTAGATCCCTCTTCGCACGCGGTTGCTGGCCAGTCCCGTTCTCCTCGCTCAGCGACGGGGCCTTAAGACCGCGATCTGCTATTAGGTTTCCGGGGCGGACTCCGCAGCCCGGTGCCGGGCCTCCGCCCGGCTCCTCATGATCTGGGTGAGCGTCACGCCGGCGCAGACCAGGACCACCCCGGTAAGGGTGGGCAGGCTCAGATTCTCGTGCAGAAAAAACCGGGCGAAGAGAGTGGCAGTAAGAGGGGTGAGTGACGACAAGGCGTAAGCGCGCGCGACCTCGAGCAGCCGCAGGGCCATGAAGAGGCAATAGACTGCGATCACGCCGGAGAAGACACCGCCACCCAGGAAATTGAGGAGGCTTCGAGCCGGGGTGGCGAGCAAGACTCTGCCTCGACCGTAAAGCAGCAGCCCAATCAGGCCCACGGTCACGCTGGAGAGAAACTGCAGGAAGATGGCCGTCGACTGGTGCGCTCCGCGCAACTGGCCGTCGCGCCAGAGCACGCCCGAAACGCCGTACGAGACCGCTGTGAGGAGGGCGAGCGGCAGCGTCCAAAACCAGGCGTGCGACAAGGGCTGGCCCCGGAGCTGTCCGAACACAAGGCAAGCCAGGCCCACAGCGATGATCGCCCAGCCCACCAGCAAAAACCCGCGCAGCTCCTCTCCGAGCATCAGCCAGGCCGCGAGGGTTCCCCAGATTACCCAGGTTTCGAGCAGGGGAACAGTGAGAATCACGCCGCCTGCCCGAAGGGCGAAGTAGTAAAGGAACAGCCCCAGGGTTGAGAGTACCCCCGCCCAGACGAAGGAGGCTATGGCGCGCCGGCCGATGTAGTTCGCCGAGCCGCGCTTGAGTTGATCCCAGGTGCGGTGCTTCCACATCAACACCAGGCCCAGGGCCAAGCTGGGAAGGCCACGAAGAAAAGGGCCCACCAGCGGATCGCCGCCGCCGAGCGCGAGCCGGTCGAAGATGTTGGCTGAGGCGTAACCAAATACGGAGCCGATCGCCCAAAATTCACCCCGGGAGTGCCGGTTCTTGGCCATGCAAATTCATCATCGCACAATCGGACCACCGATTGCCGAACTCGCGTGGTTCGCTTAGGATTGTTCTCGTATCGGGGCCGGCTGAGCCTCGGATCCAACCCTCCCGGAGCGGCGGAGGATCCCGTCGTGGAAGGGAGCGTCGAAAGAGAGCTGCGATGAAGGCTGCAGTATTGCACACTCTCGGGAAGCCGCCTCGCTTCGAAGACTTCCCCGAGCCCGTGGCGGGCGAAAACGAAGCCCTTGTGCACGTGCGTGCCGCCGCGCTCAAGCCCGTCGACAAGCAGATGGCCAGCGGATCGCACTACGCCGCTCCGCGCCAACTGCCCGTAGTGTGCGGGGTGGACGGGGTTGGGCGCCTCGATGACGGCACGCGAGTGTTCTTCGGCGGACCACGGCGGCCATACGGTGCCATGGCCGAGCGCACGGTGGCGCCCCGCGCCTGGTGCTGGCCCCTGCCGGACGATGTCGACGACGTCACCGCCGCAGCCCTGGTGAACCCGGGGATGTCCGCCTGGCTCACGCTCAGCCTGCGGGCTCAACTCGCCCCAGGCCAGACCGTGCTGATCCTGGGTGCGACCGGGGTCACTGGCAAGCTCGCCGTTCAGATCGCCAAGCTCCTCGGCGCCGGACGGGTGGTCGCCGCCGGAAGAAACGAACAGGCGCTCGCTGCGCTGCCGGGCCTCGGCGCCGACGCGACCATCCGCCTCGACCAGCCAGTACAGGACCTGGCCGAGGCGTTTGCCCGTGAAGCCGGCGCTTGCGGCAGCGGCAAGAATGGCTTCGACGTGGTCATCGACTATCTCTGGGGCCCTCCCACGGAAGCGCTGCTCTCCGCGATCACCCGTACGGACTGGAAGGCCTCCTCCCGGACGCGCCTGGTCCAGGTTGGCGAGAGTGCCGGACCTACCATCGTGCTTCCTGCCGCCGCGCTGCGCAGCTCCGGTCTCGAAATCGTAGGCGCCGGCTCGGGCAGCATCCCGCCGCGCGATGTTCTGATGGACGCTTACCGTCAGCTCATGGCGCGCGCCTCCCGCGATGAGCTCCGCGTCGAGACGGAGCGCGTGCCGCTAGCCGAGATCGAGGACGCCTGGCAGCGTGCGGATCAACGCCGCAGGCTGGTGGTGATCCCTTGAAAAGACCGACTTCGCGGATATCCCACGATGTGGCTGATCGTAATTAAGTTAAGCCGCTTTGGTCATCGCCTGGTTGGCTCGTTCACCCTTCCCATCCGCTGCCACAACGCCGTCGCCCGAGAATCGCGGCCTCGATCCTCGGTCACCGAGCCCGGCCGCAGAGATTCGGCCGGAATCGGGGGATCTAAGAAAAAGAGCCAGGCGGATCGCTTGTGCGGTCCGCCTGGCCGAGTGTTGCAGATTCACGAGTCAGGGTATGACCGAATGGGCCCTGCACTCGCGAAGTTCAGAGGTTCACAACTTGGCTCAAGACTGCTGAGGTGCTGGTGTTGAAGTCGGTGGCACCTCCGTAGACTGCGGTAATCGAGTGAGTGCCGACGGTGAGGCTCGAGGTGCTGAACGTCGCCTTGCCACTGCTGAGCGTGCCTGTGCCCAGTGTGGTGGCGCCGTCCTTGAAGGTCACTGTGCCCGTAGGCGTGCCTGCGCCCGAGGTCACGGTGGCGGTGAAAGTGACAGACTGGGCCGACTTCGACGGGTTCAAGGATGAGGTGACCGTGGTCGTGCTCGTCGCCTTATTGACCGTTTGCGTCAGCACGGGTGAGGTGCTGCCACCGAAGTCGACATTGCCCGCGTAGACGGCCGTGATGGAGTGGCTTCCCACCGCGAGCGTGGCGATGGTGAACGTCGACTTGCCGCCCGGGCCGAGCGTGCCGGTGCCGAGCGTCGTGGAGCCGTCCTTGTAGGTCACCGTGCCCTGCGGGACGCCTCCGCTCGAAGTCACGGCGGCGGTAAAGGTGACACTGTGGTTCCAGGTGGACGGGTTGGATGACGAGGTGACCGTGGTCGAGCTCGTCGGTTTATTGACTGTTTGCGTCAGCACGGATGAGGTGCTGCCGCTGAAGTCGACATTGCCTGCGTAGACTGCCGTGATGGAGTGGCCTCCCACCGCGAGCGTGGCGATGGTGAACGTCGACTTGCCGCCCGGACCGAGCGTGCCGGTGCCGAGCGTCGTGGAGCCGTCCTTGTAGGTCACCGTGCCCTGCGGGACGCCCCCGCTCGAAGTCACGGTGGCGGTGAAAATCACCGCGGCTCCGTAGTTCGACGGGTTCAAGGACGAGGCAACCGAGGTGGAGCTGGTCGTCGCCTTTACGGTTTGGGTCAGGGCTGCCGACGTGCTTCCGAGGAAGCTGCCGGCGCCGCCATAGACGGCCGTGATGGAGTGGCTGGCGACTGACAGCGTGGAGATGGCGAACGTTGCCTTGCCACTGCTGAGGGTGCCCGTGCCCAGGGTGGTAGACCCGTCCTTAAAGGTCACCGTGCCGGTGGGCGTGCCCCCGCTCGACGTCACGGTGGCGGTGAAGGTCACCGATTGGCCGTAGGTCGACGGGTTCAAGGACGAAGCCACGGCGGTGGAGCTGGTCGCCGCGTTCACCGTTTGCGTCAGGGCTGCCGACGTGCTGCCGAGGAAGCTGCCGGCGCCGCCGTAGACGGCCGTGATGGAGTGGCTGGCGACCGACAGCGTGGAGATGGCGAATGTTGCCTTGCCACTGCTGAGGGTGCCCGTGCCCAGGGTGGTAGACCCGTCCTTAAAGGTCACCGTGCCGGTGGGCGTGCCGCCCGTTGACGTCACTGTGGCGGTGAAGGTCACTGATTGGCCGTACGTCGACGGGTTGAGGGACGAGGCCACCGAGGTGGTGGTGCTGGAATCGATCGTGAAACTGACTGACTTGGTGCTTTCCACGTTGCCAGCCTTGTCTTTGCTGTAGAAATTAACGGTGTGGGTGCCGAGGGCCGAGACGGCAAACGTCGCAGTGTAAGTGAGCCACGATCCGCCGTCGATCTGGTAGGAGGTGCTGGCGACGCCGCTCCCACTGTCCGTCGCGGTGAGCGTAACATTTACCGAGGAGACGTAGACGCTGCCGCTCAGAGTGCCGCTCAGGGTAGCTGTGGTCACCGGCGCGATGGTGTCGTAGCAGACCGGGCCGTAACTCACGCCCCTCAGCTCGCCCATGTTGTCCCAGGCGTCCACGTACGCAGTATGGCAGCCCTGGCTGACGGCGTAGTCCACAAAGTCCAGCCAGCCGCTGGTGGCGTTGGGAAACTGCGGACCACTGTAAAAGGAGTTGCCTGTGCCCGGCGTAGGTTCGCTGTAGGGATCAGTCGGAATCGAGTCCCAGCCCTGAGTGAAGCCGGCAATGCCGGTACTCGAGTTATCGGCCACGGTCCAGCTCACTGTCTCCTCCGTGTTGTACCACTGATTGACAGCCGGTCCCGAGAATGTGACCGAGGGTGGGCCAGTGTAAATGGTACTGAACCAGTTGATGGCCCAAGCCAGTTGCAGCATGTTGGCCGAGCCCCAACCGGTGACCTCGTCGTAGCCCGATCCCGCACAGTAATATGGCACAAGGTAAGCCGCGGTGATGTCATTGCTGTTGCAGCCGGATGTGATGTCGTAGAAGGGGTAGTGAGGTGCGCTTTGATCGACTGCTTCATCGTAAATGTAATAGTCTGCGTCGCCCATCGGGGCGCATGGACTGCTGCCGCCGCCGCAGACGTTGCCCAGGCTCAGCAGGTAAGCGTTCTCCTGCGCAAAGAAGCCGGCCAGTTCAGGTGCGACGATGCTGGTGCCTCCCACGCCAATCAGTCCACCCCAAGACGCGATGTAAACATTTTGAAACGCAGCGGCGTTGAGAGCGATGTCGGGGACAGCGCGGCTGCCAAAACCGAGCGACGACTGAAAGGACGGGGTGCCCCAGTAACCGCTGAAGCCGCCCGTGCTTCCTCCGTCGTTCGAGGCGCAAGCCCCCGACCACGTGCCGCCTGTCCAGCCCGTCTCGCTGACGTAGAAGGGGCCGGAATCAAGAGTCAGAAGTGTGCCGCCAGCGGCAATCACGTTAGGATCCGAGGCTGGAAACATGACGCCATCCCAAGGGTTGCACCAGTCAGCCGTTGCCCCTTCGTCGCCCGATGCTGCCACCAGCGTCCAGCCCTGAAGGACCATGGCCGAGAGGACGCTATCGCGGGCCTGCATCGTGGCCCAGTAGCAATCTCCTTCGCCGTAAGTGTCGCCCTCCGCGCAGGCCCAGCTCGTACTAAACACCCGCGCGTTGCCGTCACTCAACATACGGTTGTACACATCCAGGACGGTCTGATTGTAATAGTTGACGCCTTCGTATATCCAGATCTCGGCCGTATCGTGCCAGGAGCCGAAGCTGTTGGACATGGCCAGAGACCACTCGGTGTCCATCGTGACTTCAAGGCAACCGTCGTCGTAGCTTCCACACGTGTAAGTGCCGTCGACATAGACCTTGTCGATGTTCCCTGCTAGATAAGGATACTGGCCGGTCGGGCCGGCAAAGCTTGTGGTCACGTCGCTGTAAGTCAAATCAGCGCCAAATGCCGCGATGGCGACCGATGCGTCGGGAGGTGCACTGGACCCCCCCAGGGGATTGCAGCAGTGACCTTGGTTATAGAGGCCGCCCAGGGGCACTCCCCAGCCGGGGGCGGAGAATCCGTAGTCGTAGGACTCGGAGCTGTAAATGTCAGTCGGGTCGTAGTTGCCGTTCGTGATGTCCGGAAGGCTGCGGCTCTGCTGGGAACCCTTCGTCGCACCGGTCACCTTTGAGTGGACGGCGTCGACGTGCTGGGGCTGCGCCGCGGATACCGCCGGTCCCGGCGTATAGTCGGGGGGCTTGGGCTGTTTCAGATTGCGAGTGACCGGACGCACATGCTCCAGGGTATTGAGTCCCTGAATTGACCAAATGACGTCCGCTAGATGGCTCGGGACCTGCGGCTCTCGATCATTCGAGAAGAAGGATGTGCTGCCGAGCTGATAGTTATTGATCTTGACGTTTAGCGCCTTCTCTATCGTACCGGCGGGCGCCTCGAGGTCTACTACCAGGCGGTTCGGGTAGCGCGCGGTTATAGTCAAGCCCTGGCTTTGCGCCCAGTCCACCACTGCCTGTTCGTCCTCGACGGATGGCGCAAAGCGCTCGTTAAACTCGTCCGCCGTGAGGAACTTGTGAAACTGAGGGGACTTCTTGTCATGCAGCTCCTTAATCAGTTGCTGCTCCTCATCGAAATGCGGGGGCTTCAGCGCAATGGCGAGCCGCAACATCTGGTTGGGATTGTAATGCTCGACCAGCTTGGCCGTGCCTTTTGACACGGGTGGCGGGGTCACCGGACTGGGCGCGCTTCCACTGTCTGCCTGCCCGGCGAGCGCACGGCCCGTCATGGCAAGAGTGGCCAGCGCGATCACTAGGGTTAGTTTCATGGCCCGCCTGGCTTCAACGTGGCTCGGCCGGTACCCTCCGTCACACGGACGGATAGTTTCTTGATGTGACATTGACTTTTTCCTCCTTGAACCGATGGTCTTGGTGACCGATGAAGGCGCGCCGTCGCTGGCCAGTCTGGTTTCGATGCCCAGCCGTTGCCGCGATGAGCTGCTAGCCGGTCGTCCTATAGTGACCGTGGAAGCCAGATCGTTTCACGTCTTCAGCTTTTCGCTACCAGTGGTCTGGTGTTGCCGGAGAGCCGATTCAGGAAGGTACGTCGCTAGAGCTCGATGGAACGGCCATGTCACCTGACTGGGCCCCGCGAATGCGCGGGCCCGGCGCAGGCCGAAATACGCACACAACGATCCGCTAAGGCTGGTGTGTACCACCTACTGGTCGAAGGTCTTACCGAATGCAAAGCCAGCGGCTGGTTGATGCGTCTAGGAGGGCGTGATATGCTCGCCTCAGAGGGTGGCCCCGGCATGGGCGAGCGCGCCGAAGTGGCGGAACTGGCAGACGCGGGGGTCTCAAAATCATACGCATTAATTTTTAAGTTGCGCTAAACTGCCTTTATTCAAGAACATACCTAAACCATTGACATCTCTGGTATACTTACACAAGCCTTACACAGTTTGGAGGTTTTTGGAGGCCCGACCGCCTATGCCAGAGAAACACACGATCCTCGGCGGCAAAGTCCACGTTTACCGCCGCGACAACAGCAGCCTGTGGCAGTGTTCGACCTACCTCGCCGGCAAGAACCGAAGGGTTTCCACCAAGGAAGACGGCCTCGCCAAGGCGAAGGACTTCGCCGAGGACTGGTATCTCGGGCTGCGCGGGAAAGTCCGGAATGGTGAAATCACCGGCGAGAAAACCTTCCGCGAAGCCGCTGTCCAATTCGAGCGCGAATACCAGATCATCACCGAGGGCCAACGCAATGCCGAGTACGTTCAAGGCCACAGCACGCGCCTCCGGCTTCATCTTGTGCCCTTCTTCGGCAACATGGGACTCTCCGAGATCACACCGGGCCAGATCCAGGAATACCGCATTCACCGCCACGAGGAAGCGGTGAAGGAACACGGAAAGCCCCCGGCCCGGAGCACCATGCATCAGGAAATCGTTGTTCTGCGGCAGACCCTCAAAGCCGCCGTACGCCACCGCTGGCTGGACCGGCTGCCGGATCTGTCCGAACCCTACCGCGCGTCGGGGAAGGTCTCGCACCGCGCGTGGTTTTCCCCGGAGGAGTACAAGAAGCTCTATGAAGCCACCCGGAGACGTGCGCGCGAGCCGAAGAATCCCCGCTACAAATGGGAATCGGAGCAGCTTCACGACTATGTCCTGTTCATGGCGAATACCGGCCTTCGTCCCGATGAGGCGGCCCGTCTCGAATACCGCGATGTGAAGATCGTCGAGGATGAGGGCAGCCACGAAACCATCCTTGAGATCGAGGTCCGGGGCAAACGCGGCGTCGGCTATTGCAAGAGCACCAGCGGTGCCGTAAAGCCTTTCCAGAGACTGGTCGAGAGGAACAAGGCCCAGCCGACCGATGTGATTTTTCCGAAGACCCACCGGCAACTCTTCAACACGATCCTGGACGAAGAAGGCCTCAAGAAAGACCGCGAGGGACAACCCCGCACGGCCTACAGCCTGCGGCACACCTACATCTGCCTGCGTCTCATGGAAGGCGCGGACATTTATCAGATCGCGAAGAACTGCCGCACCAGCGTGGAGATGATAGAGAAATATTACGCTTCCCACCTAAAGAACAGCCTCGACGCCGCTGCGATCAACATAAGGCGGAAGAAGGCGAAGAAAAACGAGCCTTCCACGGAACAAGAGGAGTAGTGCCTCCGCCCGCACAAACTCTCCCTTGCCCTCGCTTCGAAGCCGAAAAGCCTGCGGGTCACCATGATCCCGCTTCGGCGTAGGGGATGGCACCATCCCGCGAAGGGCAAATACCTTGAGTCTCTGTTTCGCCGGGAAACAGCGGGACACTTGCTCCCGCCCCGGCGGTCACGGATGGAACCATCCGTCAAGTCTTCGGAAATAACGGGAATTGAACCCGATGGGAGCTTGACTCCAAATCGGCCCAAACTCGCCGACCAAGCGTTCCCGCTTTAAACCTAAGCCAAAGAGAACCCCATGCCCTCCTACGCGATTCAGTTCCGGCAGATTGATAGCCCGGGGGACATGCTAGTCTTTTAGCATGTCGCGCGCGCTCGCTGCCCTCGTCATGCCTTTGACCTTCGGTTTGCTCCAGGCGCAGACCGGCTTCGACAAGCAATTCAAGAAGGATTGGGAGACATCGAAA
>DATDGR010000161.1:0-21094 GCA_036521995.1 Terriglobia bacterium
AACACCATCGGTGAGCTCGCGGGTGTTTTCGAGCTGGCGGACGTCGCTTTCGTGGGCGGCTCGCTGGTGTCAACCGGCGGCCATAATCTGCTCGAACCGGCCTTCTGGGCCAAGCCGGTGCTCTTCGGACCGCACATGGAGAATTTTTGCGACATCGCCGAGCTCTTTCTGGGCGAGCGGGCGGCCTTCCGGGTGGAGAATGCAGACGGGCTGGCAGCTCGGACCCTCGTTCTTTTCGGAGACGCGCACTTGCGGAGCACGATGGGACAACGAGCCAAGAGCCTGTTGGACCAAGGATCAGGCGCAACCGCGCGGATTCTGGAAGGTCTCGGTGAGTGGTTTGAGGAAGAGCCCGCCGCGGGAACGAAGTCAGGCACCACCTTTGAGACCGCTTGGTTGGGAGGCCGCTCCAGGTGAGCTCGGTGCTGCCTCCATACGGTGCGGCACCCCGGACGCTCTTCGGGCCATTTTTTGCGCCGATCTACGGGGCGCTCCTCGGGCGTCTCTACGGAATGGGTGCACGAGTGCGTGTGGCTGCCTACCGCCAAGGGTGGCTCCGGCAGCGGCGCCTCGGACACCCAGTGATCTCGGTGGGTAATCTTACCGCTGGCGGAACCGGCAAAACGCCTCTGGTGAGGTGGATCGCGGGGCGGCTGCTGGGGCGCGGCCTGCGTCCGGCCATTCTCATCCGAGGCTACCGCCGCAGGCGCGGACCGGACGCCATCGTGATTCCACCGAAGCTTGACCGGGCGCCAGAGCCGCGCGAGGTAGGCGACGAGGCGGCTTGGCTGGCGCGGGCTTTTCCGGAAGTTCCCATCGGGGTCAGCGCGGATCGCTTTCAGACAGGACGGCTGATCGAAGAGAATTACGCAGTGGACGTCTTCGTGCTCGACGACGGCTTTCAGCACCTGCCGCTGGCGCGTGACCTTGATGTGGTGGCGCTCGATGCCACGCGCGGAATCTCGGATCGCGACATACTGCCGGCAGGCTTGCAACGGGAGCCCTGCTCCGCGCTGGCCCGGGCCGGACTCGTGGTGCTCACCAGGGCTGAACTGGCGGACCCCGCCCGGCTCGAGAACAGCGTGCGGCGGATTAATTCAGGCGTGCAGACGGTGCGTGCCCGAACCCGGCTCGATCACTTACTCGAGCTCACCGGCCCCAAGACGCTGCCTCCCGAGTCATTCATCGGCCAGCCCGTCCACGCCTTCTGTGGCATCGGGAATCCGGATGCCTTCTTTCGCGATCTACGTCTGTGGGGATTTGACGTGGTGCGCGAGAGCGTCTTCCCCGATCACCATGTCTACCGCGATCTCAGCTTCGCGCGCGCCACGCGAGCCGCGGGCGCGAACTCGGTGGCGGTGCTCGTGACCACCGAGAAGGACGCCATGAATTTGGCGGGCATGAATCTGGGCGAGGCCGGAGTGCCTGTGGTGGCGTGTGCCGTCCGCCTGGATTTGGGCGATGACGAGCCGGTTCTTGATGAGCTCCTTTTTGCAACGGCGTCGGGCCCGGGCTCAAGAGCGGAGAGTCCCGTTTGATCGCGCGCGGAGTGAGACTAGGCAGGCCGATCAAGATCATGGTGCGAGCCACCAACTGGGTGGGCGACGCCGTTATCTCACTGCCTGCACTCGAGGCCTTGCGAACACGTTTTCCGGATACGGAGATCGTGGTGGTAGCGAAGCCCTGGGTAGCGGAACTTTACACGAATCATCCCGCCCTGTTTCGGCTGATGGTCTATGATCCCGAGGGTGAGCATCGTGGCAGGCGAGGGTTTGCGCGGTTTGTCGAGGGCCTGCGGCGGGAGAACTTCGAGGCCGCGGTCCTTTTCCAACACGCCTTTCACGCCGCCTGGATGGCGTGGCGCGCAAGCATTCCCGTACGCATCGGCTATCGCACCGACGGCCGCGGCCTGCTGCTAACAGAAGCGGTCCGGGTGCCTCCGCGGGGATACCTGGGCCATCAGTCCTCGGAGTACCTCGAGCTCCTTTTTCGGTCCGGAATCCTGGAGCACCGGCCGGGCGCAGTGTGTGAGGTGCGTCTTCCGGTGACGAAGGGTGAGCGCCGGTCGGCGGTGGAGGCGCTCAAAGCGCTGGGACTAGGGGGTCCGCGGTGTTTTGTGGGCCTCAACCCCGGAGCTTCGTTTGGACCAGCCAAGCGTTGGCCGGTGGACCGTTTCGCCGCCCTCGGAGACCGCTTAGTGGGTGCGCTCGGAGCGGACGTGCTGGTGTTCGGGTCGAAGGCCGAGCGCCCGCTGGCAGAGGCGGTAGGACGCGCCATGCAGCACACACCCTTGGTCTTGGCCGGCACCACGACGCTCCGTCAGTGGATGGCTCTCACCGAACAGTGCAGGTTGGTGGTGGCCAACGACTCAGGCCCTATGCATGTGGCGGCTGCGGTGGGTGTCCCCGTGGTGGCCATCTTCGGGTCCACCGACGAACATGCCACGCGACCGCTGAGCCGCTGGGCGCGCGTGATCAAGCAGCCGGTGCCTTGCAGCCCTTGCGGACTTCGGCAGTGCCCCATCGACTTTCGCTGCATGCTGGGAGTCACGGTGGATGAGGTCCATCGCACCTCTCTCGAGCTTGTGGCCGCGCGCGAATCCGCCCGAGAGCGACCGGCACGGCTATAGCTGAAGCTTGAGTGGTTCATCATCGGGCCAGCCGACGAGCCCACCCCGCGATCGAAACGCCCTTTTACAGGATCGAACGGACCAGGGATTGGCTTCGGCTGGTCGCCTGCCAGAATTTCGGATTTCCGTATCTTCTTAATGACGCTGCTTCTCCGTGCTGTAACAATCGCCGTGCTAGATTCTGAACAGATGCCTTTCGCGTCCACATTTCGCCTGATACTGGGGCCGCAAACCCGCAGGACAGACCCTATCTCCCTGCGGACTATCTTCCTGCGGACTGGCCGGCTCTGGCTCCTGAGCCTGGTGGCGGCGCTGTGGCTGGGCGGAACAGCCAGCCCAACAGCCATGGCCCAAGATGCGTCCGCCACGGCTCAGGATGGGTCCCCAGGTCCGGCCAGCACCGACTCCAGCGATCAGGATGATCCTATGGCAACGATGTTCAGGCACTCTTCGACCAGCCGCTGGTGGGTCTCCGGCCAGATGAACCTCATCGGACAGGGACACGAAGCGTTTCCGGCGGAGTATAGCGGGCCGAACAGCCTGAAGGACACCCCGGAGTTCGCCGTCTCTGACGTACTGACGCTTTACGCCGGCTACGAGGTCACTCCGAAGCTGCAAGTGCTGGTGGACATCGAACAGACGGGCGGGCACGGAATCAGTGACGCCTTGGGAATCGCCGGGTTCCCCAATTTGGACGTGGTGCGGAATCCCGATCTTAGCAAGGTGCCCTACCTCGCGCGGGCCCTCGTCCGCTACACCATTCCTCTGGGCGGTGGTGAGACCAACGTCAGCCGCGGCTGGCTGAACCTTGCCACCACCCTCCCGGCCCGGCGCCTCGAGATCATCGCGGGCAAGTTCAGTCTGGCCGACTTCTTCGACCTGAACGAGGTGGGCACGGACAGCCACTTGCAGTTCATGAACTGGACCACGGATCAGAATGGGGCCTGGGACTACGCCGCCAACACGCGGGGCTACACCGACGGTGTGGTGGTGCAGTACTTCGCGCCCGGCTGGTCGGTGCGATTCGGAGAGGCGCTGATGCCCAAAGTGGCGAATGGCATCTATCTGGACGCCGATATCGCCCGCGCCCGCGCCGACAACCTCGAGTTCGAGTTCCACCCCGGTCTCTTCCATCGCAACCCGACGGCCATCAGGCTGCTCTCCTACGTTAATCATGCCAACATGGGCAAGTACCGGGAGGCAATCCAGGACTACCAGGACGGGCTCGATCCCACTCCGGAGATTGTGGCCACCCGGCAGCAAGGCCGCGTGAAGTACGGTTTTGGGGTGAACCTCCAGCAGGACCTGCCGTACGGCCTTCAGGCTTACGGCCGCTGGGGCTGGAACGACGGCCGTAACGAATCCTTCGCCTACACCGAAGTGGACCGCACCGGCTCGCTCGGAATGGATTGGAGGGGCTGGGCCTGGCGGCGCAAGCTCGACAAGATAGGCGCCGCTTACGTTGTGAACGGCATCTCGGGCGATCACCGCGAGTATCTGGCCTTGGGTGGTCTCGGATTCCTGCTGGGTGACGGCGCCCTGAACTACGGCACCGAACGGATCTTTGAAAGCTACTACACGGCCCACTTGTGGCGCGGATTCTTCGGCGCCATCGACCTTCAGCACATCACCAACCCCGGCTACAATCGGGCCCGCGGTCCCGTGCTGGTACCGTCCGTCCGCCTGCATGTCGAATTCTAAAATTTCAGTCGAAAACGGCCGTCTTATTTCCGTAGACGAGCACGCGATGCTCGAGGTGAAGCCGCACGGCGCGCGCCAGGACCATCTTTTCCACGTCGCGGCCCTTCCGGATCAGGTCGCCGACCGAATCCCGGTGACTGATGCGAACCACATCCTGCGCGATAATGGGACCATCGTCGAGATCGGAGGTCACGTAATGGGCGGTGGCTCCCACCAGCTTCACGCCGCGCTCGTAGGCGCGATGGTAGGGCCGGGGACCGATAAAGGCCGGCAGAAACGAATGATGGATATTCAAGATACGCTCGGGAAACTCCCGAACGAAAGCGTCGGACAGGATCTGCATATACCGCGCCAGGACCACCAATTGGATCTTACGTTCAGCGAGTGCGCTCAGGATCTGCGCCTCCTGAGCGGGCTTGGTCTCGGAGGTAACCGGAAGAACGAGGTATTCAGCCTCGAAGTATCGCGCGACGCTGGCGTGATCCGGGTGATTGCTGATGACGAGTGAAAAGTCCACGTTCAGCTCGCCCGCTCGACGCCGCAGCAGCAAGTCACAGAGACAGTGATCCTGTTTGGAAACCAAAATCGCAGACCGGGGAACGTCGTCCGTGAACTGCAGCCTCCACCTCAGGTTGAGCTCGCGCGCCAGCCCCTCGAAGCGGCTCGCGATCTCGTTCCTCCCGAGGTCGAAGCCCTCCAGATCCCACTCGATCCTCATCAGAAAGAGGCCGGCTTCAGCGTCGACATGATGATCCGCGTGCAGGATGTTTCCGCCGTGGCTGAAGATGAAGTCGGAGATGCGCGCCACCAGGCCCTTACGATCGGGAGAAGAAATGAGCAGGACTGCCGTCGACCGGCCGCGAGCAAGGGCATCGACATCCCGGTTCGAGCCGAATGCAGCCATGCTCTACCGTCCCCTGACGAGGAAAATGGGCACTTCGGACTCATGCCGCACGCGGGTGATGGTCGTGCCGTAGATCAAGTCCTGGAGCAGCCGGTGGCCGTGGGTGGTCATGGCAATGAGGTCGCAGCCTTCTTCGCGTGCAGACTTCAGAATTTCGTCCGCAGGCTTCCCGGTGGAGTGACGCGCGGTCACGTGGAAGCCTTCGGCTCGAAGCCCGGCCTGGGTCTCGTCGAGATACCGTCGGTCGTCCTCAATTTCGGGGGAGTCGGAGAGATTCAGGTCCCGCTGCCACTGCGCAGCCCATCCCGTGGAGACGTGGAGCAGCAGCAGTTCGGCCCCGGTCAAGCGCGCCAGCTCCTTCACCTTCGGCAGCAAGGCAGCGTCAGCCTTGCTGTGGTCGAGAGCTACCAGAATCTTTTTGAACATGGGTTGTCAGTTTGGTATTCCGCTCTCTGCGCCTCAAAGCATCAGCACCAGCAAGTACGCGTTCAGGGCTGCGATCACCCACGCTACTCCCCACGACAGCGTCCGGAGCCAGCCCCGGTTGGCGAACGGGCCCATCTTTCGCCTGTCACTGGTGAACTTCACCAGTGGGAACACCGCAAAGGAAAGCTGCAGGCTCAGGACCACCTGGCTCAGGATCAGCAGCCTGGCGGTGCCTCGCTCGCCATACAGGGCCACCGTGATGATGGCCGGTATGATGGCCAGCAGCCGTGTGACGAGCCGGCGCAGCCAGGGCGCGAGACGAAGATTGAGGAATCCCTCCATTACCACCTGACCGGCGAGCGTGCCGGTGAGCGTGGAATTCTGGCCGGAGCAAAGCAGGGCCACGGCAAAGAGGAAGCTGGCCAGGGGCGCTCCGAGCAGGGGCGCCAAAGTGTGATAGGCGTCCTGGATCTCAGCCATCTGGAAGAGTCCATGACGATAAAACGTGCCCGCCGCCATGATCAAGATCGCCGCGTTGATCAGGAAGGCGAAATTCAAGGCCAGGAACAGGTCGATGAAGTTGAAGCGGATCGCCGTGCGCAGGCCCTGGGGAGTGCGCTCGATGGCGCGTGTCTGCACCAGCGAGGAATGAAGGTAGAGATTGTGAGGCATAACTGTGGCGCCGAGCATGCTCACCCCAATGTAGAGCATGTCGCGATGGGTCAGCATGTCGGTGGTAGGCACGAAGCCGTGGAGGATGCCCAGGACGCTCGGCCGCACCATCAGGATCTCCAGCAGATAGCAAACTCCGATGGTCCCGATCAGCGTCACTATCACCACTTCCAGCAAGCGAAATCCACGGTGCTGAAGATAGAGGATGACCAGCACGTCGAGCGCCGTCAGACACACGCCGATCAGCAGCGGAATGTGGAACAGAAGGTTGAGGGCGATAGCGGAGCCGATCACTTCGGCCAGGTCGCAGGCGGCGATGGCGATTTCGGCGAAGATCCACAATGCCAGGCTCGTCCGGCGGGAATAACTCTCCCGGCAAGTTTGGGCCAGGTCGCGACCCGTCACGATGCCCAGCCGGGACGCGAGCGACTGCAACAGGATTGCCATCAGGTTCGACGCCAACAGCACGAAGATGAGGCGGTACTCAAACTCGGAACCGCCGGCGATGTCCGTGGCCCAATTGCCAGGATCCATGTAACCGACGGCAATGAGAAAGCCTGGACCCGAGAAGGCCACCAACTTTCGCCAGAATCCGGCGCCCGCCGGGACCGCCACCGTCCGGTGAACTTCCGGCAGGGAAGCTGGAAGTGAGGCCGGCAGGGAGGAAGGACCGGAAGTCGCGTCGTAACCAGGGAAAGGATCGTGCTCCATCAGATAGAACGATGGCATAACCTGAGATTAGGCACAAGAACGGCACAAAGGTCGAGGTCGGCCTTGGCTTTGGCACTTTTCTTCCGGGAAGGATGACTTTTCTTTTCCTCCTGCGTCTAAACGGACGGAACCATCCGGCTGCTGGTTGCGTAAGTGAAAGCGGGGCGATGTAAAGCGTCTCCGCTATGAACCGCAATGCTGGCGGCGGTCGGCTTCTTGAGCCAGCCAGCCCCGGGGTACGGGCCTTGCAGCCCGAGATCCCGTCAAGGCGTTTGGTTACGAGTAACAGGAAATTCGACGTGACGAGACCGTGACCACACCGTGCTACGGGTGGCGTCCCGGTCAGATTTCGGTCGGACTTGTTTCGAGCGGATCCATTTGCCATGACGAACGCCGCAGGCACTGAACCTGGCCCTGTTCAAGGGCGAAAGTCGATCGCCACGCCAGCGGAGGGGATATTTGCGAAGCTGAGGCCGGGCACGAAGCTTTACGTTCGTCCCGCCATTCCTCGCAGCGCCGAAGGGCAAGAATATCAGGTGCGGCATATCGAAGCGGACCGCGCCGTGATCCAGAAGTTGCTGGGCGGCCAGGTCTTGAGCATTTCCTCAAGTGTCGTGGCCCGGCTTCACAACTCGGAGGATCACACTCCATCCACGGTGGTTCTTAGCGGCCGACTCCAATGGATTACAGCAACCCGGCGATGGATGTTCCTGCCCGAGGAACCAGCCGCCGACAGTCTGTTTGGCCTTGACAAGTTGGCGAGCCCGGATGACCCCCACGTAGTCGGCTTCGTGGATCGGCTCAGGCAGGCTGGTTACTCGCCCTGGTGGGTGCCCGAAGAAGTCATGCACGAGTTTCTGGCCCAAGGTGGTGAGGTCATCTACGACGAGGACGGCCGCTACTTGAGGACCCAGGATGAGCGGTCGTCATGGGTGCTTCTCGCCAAGCAGGGCGGCCCGGGCGGTGGACCCGCACTGTGAGAACACACGGGGGCGCGCCAAACACCATTGCGCATGACTTTTTTTATTGGTCGCGCTTACTTAACGCTGCTAGGCGAGTCTCATCTGACATCAGGAGGGGAACATGAAGCGACTTTTCAATGGAGTTTGTGCGTTCGCCGTGCTCACGATAACGAGCGCAGTTGTGGCCGGCGCGGCGCCGCGCCCCGAGGTTCGCGGCTCATTTTCGCGCACCTTCCAAGTGAACGGCCCGGTAGACTTGCAGGTGACGAACGGCTCCGGCGACGTCACGGTTCGTGCAGGAAGCTCAAGCACGATTGAGATTCGCGCCAAGATCCACGCCGGAGAGAACTGGTCGAGCGGGGTGTCGGCGGAGAGCAGGGTCCATGAAATCGAATCGAATCCGCCTCTCGAGCAGGACGGCAACACCATCCGCGTGCGGCAAATCGAGCACGAACGCGGGCAGAGCATCTCGATCGATTACGAAATCACGGCGCCAGCCGAAACCCGGCTCAACTCGCGGACCGGCTCGGGTGACGTGACCGTGGAAGGAATTGGCGGTCCGGTCGAAGCCCAGACCGGCTCCGGCGACGTGAAGATGAGCGCGGTCCACGGCAACGTCACCGCTCAAACCGGAAGCGGCGACACCAAATTCGAAGGCATTGAAGCCGAGCGCGTGGAGGTCAAGACGGGCTCCGGGGATGTTGAGCTACGGAACATGCACTGTGCGCTCCAAGCTCGCACGGGGAGCGGTGACATCCAGGCCGAAGGCCAGCCCACGGGAGGATGGACTCTGAACACGGGTTCCGGGGAGATCAAGCTGAGCCTTCCTTCAGACCTCGGGTTTGACCTTCAAGCCCGCAGCCAGTCCGGCGATGTCAACAGCCGGCTGCCAATCACCGTCGAGGGTACGCTGGGGCGCGGAGAGCTGCGTGGCAAGGTCCGGGGCGGCGGCGTCCCGGTCGAAGTGCAAACCGGCTCCGGGGACATTAGCATCGATTAGTCAATCGAAGGAGAAGAAGCCGTGAAACAGAGATTTCGTTCGACAGTCCTGGCGGCAGGATTGCTGGGGGCTCTTGTGGCCGCTGCGCCTGTTCATGTATTCGGCGCTGAAGGCTCGTTTGACCGCACCCTGCAAGTGAGCGGGCCCATCGACCTCCAAATCAGCACTGGGTCCGGCGGCATTCAGGTGCGCGCGGGAGACAGCCGCACGGTGCAGGTGCACGGCAGGATCAAGGCTCGCGACCACTGGGGCGGCGGGCCGAGCGCCGAGGAGAAGGTGCGGCAGCTCGAAGCCCATCCACCCATCGAGCAGGACGGCAACACCATTCGGATCGGCCACATCGAGGAATCGAGCCTTCGCCAGAACGTCTCCATCAGCTATGAGGTCGTGGTGCCCAAGGAGACTCGCCTCCGCGCGGAGACCGGATCGGGCGATCAATCCGTAGAAGGCATCCAGGGTCCCCTCAAGGCCGAAACTGGATCGGGCGGCATTCGCGTTATGCGCGTCGGGGCTGAGGTCCACGCCGAGACGGGGTCCGGCGACATTCAGGTCGACTCCATCCAGGGGAGCGTGACCGCTAGTACGGGCAGCGGCTCCATCCACGCCAATGGCGTGGCAGGCGAGTTCTCGGGCGAAACGGGCAGCG
Organism: Terriglobia bacterium; assembly: GCA_036521995.1. GTDB lineage: Bacteria > Acidobacteriota > Terriglobia > UBA7540 > UBA7540 > Gp13-AA77. The sequence goes on from DATDGR010000161.1 coordinate 9,652, forward strand.
GCGACGTGCGCCTGGAACAGTCGGCCCCGGGGCGCGTCCGGGTTTCGACGGGCTCGGGCGAAGTCGAGCTTTCTGGCGTTCGAGGACCCCTGAAAGTCGCGACGGGGAGCGGCGGAATCAAGGCTCAAGGTGAACTCACCGGCGATTGGCGACTCGAGACGGGATCCGGTGGCGTCACCATAGCTTTGCCTTCGAGCGCGGCCTTCGATCTTCACGCCCACACGGATTCAGGCAAGATCTCCACCAACCGGCCGATCACAATGGAAGGCACCCTCAGCCGGAACGACTACCGCGGCAAGGTGGGTTCAGGAGGATATCTCCTGGAAGTGAAGACCGGCTCCGGAGACATTCATATCGAATAGGTGTGCGTCCCTTCGTGAACGCCGCTATCAAAGGGATTTTGGCTTTGGCTAGGCTGGGTAACCCCACCAGCTCGGAGCACGCTGCTGTCCACTAGCGCCCTCCGGTCCCTAGAAATCTGCGCACCTCGTCCTGGAGCCTCGGATCTTGGGCCACGCCCTTCTTTTGCAGCCGCTGATAGTCCGCGAGTTCACGCTGGGCCTTGTCCTTCTCCCCCGTTTGCCCGTAGAGCCGGGCCAGGCGGTAGTGCGCCTCCGCCCAGTCGGGTTGCAAGGTAACCGTCCGCTGAAGCTCCGTGATTGCTTGGGTATTCTTGCCTTGCTCGGAAAGCACCACGCCAAGCTGGAAATGAGCTTCAACCAGCGAAGGATCGAGCGCGATGGCCGATCGTAAGAGCTGCTCGACACGCTCAGCGTCGGAGCGACTCGTAGCCTCACCGGTTCCATCAACTTGGCCGGCTCCTGCTCTAGCCCGCCACAGACCGAAGGCGTAGTAATACTGAGCCGCAGCGTCCTGAGGTTCGCGTGCCGCATAGCTCCCGAGCCGTTGCAAGACTGGTTCGGTTCTTACCGGCGATGCCGCGTAGGCCTGAACTAGAAAGAAGTAGGCCCGGCGATCGGTCGGATTCAGGTCCACTGCCTGGCACAAGACGCCGACGGCTTCCTCGTACCGGCCCCGCGAGTAAGAAGCCACGCCCAGTCCCAGCAGCATCTCCGCCGAGTGCGGATATTGCGCGGCGCCCTGCTGGAATACGCTTGAGGCTCCCGAGTAATCGCCCTGAAGCAGCAGGTTATTTCCGCGGTCAAAGACGCCTGGCTCACTCTGATTATCGGTTTGCTTTGGTCCCGCCGCCGCTAGATCAGCGAGCGCGTGACGCATTTCCGCGCCTTGGGTCTCGGCCTGCGAGGAGTAGCCGGCCGCGTCCACTGCGCCTGAAAGTTCGCCGGGCTTTAGTTCGCCGGAATCAGAAAACTGCATATCCGCATCGCCGGGAGCGGCCGGACAAGTTACTCCACCGGGGGCCGCGGGAGTCAGGGAAGCTACAGCCAACGTGATGGTGGCGGTTGCCCGGTGCCCCGCCTCAACCTTGACCTCGCCTTGCGACGCCGCGTAGCAGGGAGCCGCAACACCGATCCGGTAGCGCCCCGACTCTAACTGTGACGCCAGATAGGTGCCGTCGCCTCTTGTGACACCCTTGAGCCTGAATGACGCGCCTTCTAGCTCGATCGAGACGCTCGCACCCGCGATCTTGAGTCCGCCCGGTCCGAGTATCGTCACTTGCAATGCACCTTTGCTCTGGTCTTCGCGCTGTCCTGGTACCGGATGTGCTGTAAGCCGAACACTTATCAGAACTCCAATAACCAGCCACGCCGATAAGAACGTCACCCGCGACTTCAAGTCTTTTTTTGACAGATGAAGCGCGTTGTAACCACTGGGCTGGGATTCGACCATCATTTTGGAGCACCTGCAGATGCCGTGGAATTGGCGGATCCTTGGAGAGTAAGCACGAATTCCCGGATCTCTTTCCGCTTCTCCTCCGTATCCAACATCTGCTTTTCATGGAGGCGCTGGTAGATATTCAGCTCCTGTTCCGCTGCCTGCGCTTCTCCGAGTCGGCCCAAAGCCTGACCCAACCGGTAGTGGGCCTCGGCAAGATCAGGCTCGAATTTGACCGCCTGCTGGTACCTTTCGACCGCCTTCTGATACTGCCGCTGGCCGGCGGAGAGAATCCCGAGCTGCAGATAGGCGTCCGCGAACTTGGGGTCGAGCGCGATGGCACGCTCCAGCAAGGGCTGAACCTGATCCGGTGGGGCGCCTTCGCTGGCCTCGCGCCGCGCCTTCCACAGGGTCATGGCATAGTCGTAGTTTGCCTGGGCGCTCCCGGGCGCGATCTGCACGAACCTTCGCATGCGCTCCGTGACCGCATCGGCCTGGCCGGGTGACACGTCGTAGACCTTGGCAAGAAATTGGTAAGGGCGGATGTCACTCGGATCGAGATCGGTGGCGTTCAAGAACGCCTCCACCGCTTTGTCGTAGGTTCCGTGCCCATAAAGCGCAATCCCCATTCCCAACGCCATCGGCACCGAACGGGGGTAGCGTGCCCGCCCGGCGCTGAACACCTGGGCGGCCGGCTCGTAAGTTGCATGCAGCAAGAGCTCGCAACCCCAGGCGAAGAGATTGTCCTCCGAAGGGTCCATGTGCGCGGCCAGCTCGTATTCGTGAGCGGAGGCGAGGTAATTGCCGGCCCGCTCTTCCACATCAGCCAGGAGGCTGTGCAACTCAGCGGCGTCGTGCTGCTGAAGCAGGGCTTGGATCTCTTGGCGGGCGTCATCGAGTTTTCCGGTACGCAACTCGGCCAATGCCAGATCATAGCCATTCTCGAAGGAGGAGGAGTCGATGGTGCGCGCCTTCTCGAAGTAAGGTATCGCCGCCTGGAACTTGCTGAGTCGTACATAGAACTCGGCCAGATCGTGATTGGCTTCGAAGGACCCGGGCTCGATATCCAGGGCCTTCCGGAATTCGGCTTCGGCGCGGGTATTATCGCCGAGACGGGCCAAGTCGGCCGCCAGATTGGTATGCGCGGCGCCTGACTTCGGATCAAGCCGTACCGCCTTTTCCAGGTAGGCGCTGGCCTCATGATTCCTACCTTGGGCAGCGTAAACGAGTCCCGCCAGCTCGTTCACTTGAGAATTGTCCGGCGCCTGCTTGAGCAACGGCTTGAGCTCCTGCTCAGCAGCCGCGTACTCGCCGGCGTCAAAGTGAGCCGCCGCCGATTGAAACTGGCGAGCGAGGGCCGCTGTCACCGGGGAGGTCGACCCTGCAGGGTCCTGTGGGCGGGCTGCAGGGGGCAGGGCTGCGGCAATGCAGAGAACAAGCGCAGTCGTCAATTGACGTCCGCCGCCAATTGGACTCATTGACTCGTCTGATCCCGCCATAAGAGACCCGTTCCGAGAACGTCAGACCGCCTGGTCCGCGAGGACCAGCGCCACCTGGAGAAACTGGATTCGGCTTTCCGGAGACAGGGGTTGTGGGCTGACCGGTATTCCGGGTTCGGTGGAGGCGCGGTCCAGGAGTTGCTCGATTCGAGAAGCGCCGGCAAGTCCGGAAGGATTCAGCTCCTTGGAGCGCTGCAGAGTTTCCCGGGCCTTAGATATCTGTCCAGTGTCGAAGTAAAAGATGCCCAAAGTGGACCAGGTGGTCTGCCAATTGGGAAGCAATTCCGTAGCCTTCGCCAGGTTCTGCTCCGCCTGAGCGCTGTTACCTTGTATCACCGAGACCACGCCCAAGCCCCAGTAAATTCTGCCCGAATTGGGAGACCGCGAAAGTGCCGCGCGCAGGGCCCGCTCGGCTTGTTCCGGCGATCCCTTTCGTAGCAGAGCCAGGGCCAGCAGAAGCTGGTACTGGTCATTGTCGGGATTCTTCGCTACCGCCCGCTCCAGCGTCTTCACGGCGTCGTCGCTGCGCCCGAGATGGGCATCGACATCGCCGAGCAAGGCCAGGTAACTGTCGTCATTCTGCGCGCCAGACGAGATCTGCTCCATGATCCGCAAAGCGTTGGCGTAATCGTGGGCGTTGAAATAGGCGTCGGCAAGGTCGTAGCGCGCCTCATCGGAGTTCTGATCGGCGGTCAGGGCAGCCTGAAAGTGCTCGATGGCCTCGGGGTAAAGCCGGAACCGCGCCAGCAGCACGCCGATTCCCAGCTCCGTGCGCAGGTCCTGGCCGCTCAACTCATCGAGGCGGCGCACCGTTTTCAGAGCTTCGTCGGTCCGCCTGAGCTGGAGGTAGGTCTCAGCCAGCAAGTACAAGTTGCGAGGATCGTCCGGGTGATGCTGGACGGCATCGAGAATGCCTTCCAGATCGAGTTTCTGGCGAGCCTGAGCCGGCAACTCGGCGCGCTGGTTGACGGCGTCAAAGAAGTGCTGGAACGGATAGGGCACGTTAGTGGAACCCTTCGAGAGGGTCTGGAAGATCTTAAGGTCCCTGTCGGCCGCGGCGTTCATCCCCAAAGCGCCTTCCACCCGTGCGAGTTTGTAATAGGCAGGGCCGGGGTCGCTGGCGGTTTTCACGGCGCGCTGCAGCAGTGGAAGCGCCTCCTGATACTTCTTCCCGGCCATTTTGAGGCTCCCCAACTCCAGCAAGGCATCCGACTCGTTAGGATTGGGGTTGGCCTCGAGTGACCGCGTCAGGTACGTCTCCGCCTCCTGCGCCCTGCCGCGCCGGGAGGCGATGTAGCCCAGATTATAAAGGCAGGCGCCGTTGCGGGGATCAAGCTTCAATCCTTCCGTGAAGTACTTCGCTGCCTCATCAAACCGGCCCAGCTCACGGTAGCACAACCCCATGAAGGCATAGGCCCCGGCCGAAGGAGCCAGTTCAATCAGGGTGTTAAACTCCCGGATGGCCTGATCAGTTTTTCCGGCGGCGAGGTAGCTTTCGCCCAGGGCGGCGTGAAAATCGGCGCGCTTGGGCACCAGGCGAACCCCTTCCTCGAGCAGCGGAATGGCGTCCTCGTAGTAATTCTCCAGCATCGCCAGGCGGGCCATCAGGAAGATCACATCCGTGTTTTCGGGGGCCAACTTGCTCGCCCGAACCAGCAACTGCAAAGCGTCTGAGTCCCTCCGCTGGTCAGCATAGTCGCGCGCCAGCAGATAGAGGGCTTCCGGGGAGTCGGGCTTGAGCTCGACTGCCCGTCCGAGGGCCCCTTCCGACTTTGCGTAGTGCTTGAGCTCGGACGCAGCCTGCCCAAGCTTGCAGAGAATGTCGTAATTCTCGGGCCGCAGGGAGTCTGCGACCTCGAACTGATGCTCCGCAGCTTCGTATTGGTGGGCCTCCAGCAGCACGGTTCCGAGTAAGAACTGTACCCGGACGTCGCCGCTGTCTTCCGCCGACAGCTTGCGTACGAGTGCGAGCCCCTGGCTTGTTTTGTGCGCCGCCAGATAGGCGCTGGCCAGACTCATCTCACTCGCCGGATCGCGCGGAGTGACACGCTCAAAATAGGTGATGGCCTCCGCCGGCCGGCCTTCCGCGAGCAGGACGAGTCCAAGATTGTAATTGGCGTCACGGTTCGTGGGATCGATCCGCAGAGCGGTGAGGTATTCGGATCGGGCCAGATCGACCTTTTGCTGCTGGAAGTACGAGCTGGCAAGATTGTTGTGGGTTTCGGTTGACTTAGGGTCGAGGCGTAACGCTTGCTCGAAGGCTTCGGAGGCAGAGTTGAAATTCTTATCCTGAGTTTCGATGATCCCCAGCAGGTTATATCCGGGCACGCTGAGCGGATCAAGCTTCAGCCCCTGTTGGACCTCGGCGCGCGCCCCGGCCAGATCATCGCGTCCCATGTCGGCGCGGGCGCGAGCAAAGGCGTCGCTCGCGGGGCGGGACGAGCTTGCGACGCCCGTCTGGGCGCGACCGGCGGCCGGCAGCCAGAAGAAGCACGCGACCGCAATCCAGAGCATGACGGCCACGGTCCGAAGCGCATCGGACCCAACCCCCCCTGGCCGCACTCCGTCCACCCCCCGTACGTGGCGGGCCGCACTGGCGCACCTCGTGAAGAGTTGCATCATACCCGCATAATCCGCTTGATCTCTTAGTTTAGCTTATTTTCCGACCCGATTTCGGCAAGAGTCTCGAGGGTGGCCAAACCAGCACGTCCACTTCGTGCTCGAATCCCGTTGTGAGCCGGCTGAGGTGCAGCCCAGGTCTCACCCTGCCACGCTACGTCATCTGGCCGAGCAGACCATCCAGGTCTATCGCGCTGCTGGACTCGGTGCCTCGCGGCAGGGACGGCGCGATGGCCAGCGCCTCATGATGATCTTCAAACCAAGCCAGGAACGACGACTGTTCCGCACCCGCCAGGCGCTGCTGATTCAGCCAAGTCAGATAGGCACCCATGTCAGCATCGACCAGCGAGCCCTCCGGATCGAGCCTGGTGTTTGACGGCTTTCCTGAAATCAGTTCATTCATGGGGCGCTGGCGCTGCCGGGGTGCGAAGCGCGCCAGGAGTGTAACCGGTTGGGCGCGCCGTAACGCCTCCCGCGCCGTCCACTGCACAAAAATAGTACTGAAGATCTGCGTTCCGGAACCCTCGGTGAGCACGTTGACCTGGAAACGGTTGAGCACCGCTTCGGCGTCGCCGCCGCTTAAACCCAGCTCTTCCGGACGCAAACGGGTCATCATGGTACGGAGCGCCTCCGGACCGCCGATGCCCGACTGGATCGCCTTCTCCATCTTGTTCAACAAGGCCGTGCGAACCGGCGCCAGCGAATTGTAGGAAATGCGGCTGAGCGCTGCGCAGGAGACAGCCTCTTCCGTGCCGCCGTCGACGTACCAATGAGCGTAAGGGACCGGATGAGCTGTCGCTCTCGCGGCAACCGCGTCCAGGAGAATCTTGAAGCCGTTCTCCGAGCTGACCTGTTTGAAGTAAACGCCGTGCGGCCGAAGCTTCCGGAACAACGGATAGCTGTTGTCCGCCACTCCCTGTCCCAGGACCACGATTCCGAGACGCGCCATCGCAGGCGGCTCCGGCGGCGCCGCCGTGCTATAGCGGTGAAGATAGTCGACCGCCGCCCGGTGGAAAGCATCGATCTGGTGGCTGGCCCAGAGGTAGGCCGATAGCCGGTCCGAGTATTCTTCGGGGGAGTTCACCCAGTCGAGACGCTCCAGTTCGGACGAAAGCCGCACCTGGGCGAAGCCCGTCATCGCCTGCTGCAGCCGGTCAGGCGAGAGCGACCCCAGGTAGGCTAGCTGCCTGTCCAAATCCTTGCGCTCCGCCGGGAACTTCCAGTCGTAAGCAATGACCTCTCGCAGCAGGACGGGCGCAAAACTGGCCGGAAGCTGCCGGAAGAGCGCGACCCGGCCAGAGGCTAGCTGCCTAGCTTGTGGGGGGTAAGCCTTAAACTGCTCGACGGTGAGCTCACTCGGAAGCATCGCAATTACGCGACCTCCGTCAGCGGCTTGCCTTGCGCCAGCCGGGGTGAGAATCCGAGTACGGCGCCAAGGGTTGGGACCAGATCGGTGGGTTCCACCGCCCGATCGACCACCACATTCTCTCGGATACCCGGCCCCAGCGCCATCATCCAGGTGGTGCGGGAGAGCGGATCGCCGGTGCGATGGTGCTGGAATCCATTCCCGCCCGCGTCGGTATCCGAATCGCGGCCGAAGTCCGGCAGGATAAACAGGGTGGTTTTGCCCGCGTACTCAGGCTCGCTCTGAATCGTCTTCCAGATCTCGGCGCAGAGACGGTCCGACCGCTGGATGCCGTCGATATAAAGCGAGTAGGCCCCCGAGTGCGCGATGTCGATGTCGTGCAGCGTGATCCAGAGCAGGCTGGGCGCGAGTTGCCGCATGAGCTCCCGCGCGACATACACGGAAAGCTCATCCGGACTGGCCAGGCTGCGGGCGTGCGCGGTAAAATCCGCTACCGATAGCTTGAGGATCTCCGCGAGCTGCTGCAGCTCCACCTCGCTCCCACTGAGTTCCGGAGTATAGAGCGGAGTTTCGTAGTTATCGCGCAGAAGGTGCTCGTATTCTACTCTTCCGCCCGAAGCGAGCGCCGCCGTCAGCAGACGCTTGGGCAGGATCACGCCCGCCCCGAGCCCCGCACCGTAAGAGCGATTTCCGCTCTCGCCAATGCGGTTGAAGCCGTTGCTGGGCGCTACCACCCAGGTGTCGGATGCCGGCCGCCTTAGATCCCTGCGGAAATACTCAAAAACTGTGGGATTGTCGGGAGGGACGGCGGCAAAGTTGTTGAAGGTCTCATACACACCCGTGGCCAGGCTAGCGGTAGCGACATAGTGCCCCAGAATGCCCCGATTGACCACCTGAGTGAAGAATGTTGCCTGGGGAATGAGTTCCGAAAGGAGATGCGGAATATTCTCCTGACCTTCCGGCATGAAGGTCTCCTCGTCGCGCGCGCCTCCACCGAAGGTAACCACCACCACCTTGCGGCCTCGTGCCGAAGCCAGTGTCTTCAACGGAGCTAAACTGAACACGGCGGTGGCTGCGCTCGCACCGGTCACGGCACGAAGGAAATCGCGACGATTCCATGAGACCGCCTGCGCTATCTCACGCGGGCTCAGATTCGTGAGATATTTTCGTAACACGTGTGTTTTCTGCAACATCGTGGCTTCGTTCGTAAGCTGCTCACTTCTCCTTGAACCGCTGTCCGGCCCGGGCGTCCGGAACCCTCCCGACTCGGGCTTGTTTTGGATTTCGTTCGTTTTCGCTTTCTTGACCCGTTTCTCCAACTTTGTGTATTTATAATCAGTCTGTTAAGAGTTTGGATTCCTTTCAAATCAATCTTGGCTATATTTCGCACATTTACGAAGTAAATTTAAACAATTACAAATAGTTATAAGCTTGGCTTCGAAAATGGATAATCGAAAACTCGGGGGTGCCACTGACATTGACTGGCGGGCTTCGTATCCTGCTCCCCTACCCCAATTGCCATTCTCCCGTCGCGCCTGAGAAGAGCGTTGCCGAACTCGCGTCGAGACGACCATCGGAGGCTCATTAGGACTCACGAGAAAGCCCCATAAGACTCCATATACTTTAAACCTCGAGCCGCTGTCAAGGGAGCGACCACCTCTCTCCTGCCACCTCCACCAAGCGGAAGCCGAGTTGTTGGCCGGGAGGTCAAGGGTTCGAAGTCGAAGCGCTGCCGGAGGCCGGCTCCACAACTAACTTGCCCTTCATGCGGTGGTGTCCAATGCCGCAGACCACCGAGCACTCGAAGGGGAAGGTGCCGGCCTTGTCGGCCCTGAATTCGACGGTGGTCGGAACCCCCTTCTCGAGCCGTTGATCGATGTCGTAAGCCGCCAGCTTGATGCCATGGTCGCGGTCGGTAGCTGTGATGACGAGCTTCACCTGATCACCTTGTTTTACCGTGATGACCGCCGGATCGAATTCGTACTTCTTGGCGGTCATTTGAATGGTGGCGGCCGTCGAGGAGGCTGGAGCGCTCTGCTGGGCGCAGAGGCTGGGGCCTATCCGACTGAGAATGAAAAGCAGGGCAGTGCTCAGAATAATTCTCCATTCTCGGGTCATAGGCCTTCTCCTGTCGTGAAATGTAAACGTTGACGGCTTCCGCCTTCACCCGATTTTCGGCGGCCGGCGACGGAGTGTTCCAGAGCGTGAGACCCAGACGAAAAGGCGCCATGGGGTACACTTCGAAATCTCCGAAGCCGGCTGCGGAGGCGAGTTCCTCGAGCTCAGACCGTGTATAGGCCTGGCGCACGCTGGCCATGCCGTCGAGCCGCGAGGCGCGGTGGCGCCAGAACCAGGGCGCCACACGAACGAACAGAAAGGGTAGCCAATGCCGCGCCAGATCATTGATGACCACGGCATCGCGGGCTACCGAGCCCAGAGCGCCGAGAAGAGCCAGCGCCCGCTCCCCAGAGAAATGGTGCAAAAACAGGTTGCAAGTGACGAGGTCAAAGCTTCTTTCACGGAACGGCAGCGCCACAGCGTTCGCGACCACCGGATGAAGCCCTTCGGTAACGGGACGGCCCACCTCAAGATGGCTCAAGCGGCAGTCGAGAACGAAGAACTCCGCTTCGATACCCCAATGGCGCAATTCCCGGCGCAAGCTCCCGGCCAGGCGTCCGTCTCCGGCTCCGACGTCGAGGACCCGCAGGCGGCGCCTGCCCGTCCGGCGGAAGTAGCGTCCAAGCAGGCTCAGGCTGCCCGACACTCCGCCCAGATACCGGTTAATGCGCCACAGATCGTCCAGGTTTCCCTGAACCTCATCCGGCTTCAAAAGACCGAGATCGAGCAACTCCACCGAAGTAATCCGGCGCATGAGGCCTCGGCACTGAAATGATGGCAACCGCACTCGCCCAACTGGAAGCCCAACCTGCCTATTTCCGTTCGATCATAACACCGTTGCGCGCCGGCAACTGCCTGGAGTCCCTGGCTTTGACGGAAAGCTGCGAGAGAGACCTGCCCAGTCAGATCTCAAGACCCACGTCTCGCGGGTTCGAGACTCACATAGTATCTTAGTAATGAGCACAGCCGTGTTGCTCCCAGGAGATCGCATGCCGGCGCGGCGCCCGCTGACCGAAGAATCTACCGCGGAAGTGAAGGCGGTCCTGAAGAACTCGCGCAGCAAGGATGAGTTCCGGCGAGCGCTCTGTGTCTGGCTTCGTGAGGGGCTAGGGATGACCGTGGACCAGGTGGCAGCCGCTGTGGGCTGGTCCCCCGCTTACGTCCGGTTAGTGAAGTCGAAGTACTTGCGGAAAGGGGCTTCGGCCCTTGAGGGGCCGGGGCGTGGGGGGAGGCGGCGGAACGTCCTGAGCGAGGCTGACGAGCGCAAGCTGCTCCGGCGGCTGCGCGACGACTCCTGGCCCAACAGCGTTGTGGACTTCCGTATGATCCATCAGGCGGTGGAGAAGCAGGCCGGCCGCCACGTGAACCCCTCCATCGTGCAGCGGATGCTCAGCCGGCATGGCTGGGCCCGCGGCGCCTGGGTCGCCATTCCCAAGCACTACCCCTCGGCGAGCGTTACCGCGCGCCTCTTTCCGAGCTCGCCCTCCGGCCAGGCGGACGAAGCAGCCAGCGCCCCAGGGCAGCAGCCCCACCAGCCATCGGAGCCCGAGAAGCCCCACCAGGCGGATAAGGCCCGGCGGGCACGCCGCTCGGGAGTGTGGTACCCGCTGCGCGACGCCGCCGAAGGGGGGCCTGGGGAGGGGAATCAAGAGAAGGCAGGCAGCCCGGAGAGCCCGGAGGGCCCGCACGATGAAGGGCCTTCTCAGGGGGCGAGCCCCACCGAGCTTACAGGATGGGGCCGCTGGCTCCGGGACCTTCGCGAGGCGGACGGCCCGCAGGTGCCTGAATTCGTCCGCCGCCATTGGCGTACGGACAAGATCGTGGTCCACGGCCAGGTATTCTCGCCCGCCGAGCTCGCGGGCGTGGGGGCCTTCGAGGCCAACACCCTGGTGGGACTGGTTACCTATAACCTGGAGGGCGAGGACCTGGAGATTGTCACCCTGGCGAGCGACCGTCCCGGAAAGGGACTCGGCTCCCAACTGCTGGCGAGCGCGGTTGAATTGTCCCGCCAGGCGAGGTTGCGCCGGCTGTGGCTGATCACTAC
>DATDGR010000162.1:0-3859 GCA_036521995.1 Terriglobia bacterium
GCTCCGTTCACTGACGAGATTACGTCAGACTGTCTCGCGGGAGTCGTGCAGTAGTCCCCATGCAGCCATGAGGTTCGTCAAAAACCGCAGCCCAACCGCGTCGTCAAACGTATGACGCATCGTGACAACTCAAAGTTTTGACATGAGGGCACGACAAATTGTCGTTAGCGTCCGCACGGTACATGACCAAGCGCCACGACATGCAAAACGCTCGAGTTGGAGCATCAGCTGGCCAACCCACGCAAAGGACGGCGCTTGATCCTGTGAGAGAATGTTTTGCCGCCGAAGAGGCTGAGTCTGCACCAAAACGAGCTAACCCGTTAAACATCATCAGCTTCTATCGCCAATACGCCAGGCGCTGTGAAGCTGCTGCCCGCAATGCGCCAAATGAACAAATTCGCGCTGAACACTCCAAGATGGTTCATGTCTGGCGCGAGTTTGCTGCAGAGCACGAGCGGATGGTGCACGAAGGAAGTGATTTTGCCAGGCTGCTCAACCAAAGCCTAAAGGACTGGTTTCTCGATCACCGCATTCGTGAGGCAATGGCCCCGCTGAGCACCATCGTCATGGGCGGAGATCACGCCATGATGCCATGACTATCTGCCGCGCTTCGCGGTTTCAGGCGGTGCGGAGACTATGATCTGATCGCCGCTTGGGTATACGGTCAAATACCGGATTTCATTCTCCAGCTTGCGGATTCCGACGGATACCGCCCACCATTCCGAGATGATCTCGCCCACGATTCCGAGATGACGTCGCCCGGCATTCCGGGATGATGCCGCTCACCATTCCGGGATGAAGTCGCCCGGGTGGGCAAGCCTCTGATTGGCTCGAGTAGGGTCCTGCTCTTTCGGCTTTTGCGAAGGAGACAGGGATGCCGAGCGAGAGGCTTGCGATGCGCCATGTGCGCGAAGTGATGCGACTGAAGAATGCCGGAGTGAAGGTGCGCGAGATTGCCCGTCGAGTTGGGGCGGCGCCTTCGACGGTGCGCGCGACGCTGGAACGGTTTGAAGCGGCAGGTCTTTGCTGGCCGCTGCCAGCGGAGCTTTCCGACGCGGCGCTGGAAGCCAAGCTGTTTGCCCAGTCGGGTACGAAGCTGGGCCATCGGCGGCAGCCCGAGCCGGACTGGGCCATGGTTCACCGGGAGCTGAAACGCAAGCACGTCACGCTGTCGATCCTGTGGGAGGAATACATCGCCGGCCATCCCACGGGCTACCGCTACTCGCGTTTTTGCGAGCTGTACGGCGCCTTTCAAGGCCACCTCGAAGTGACGATGCGCCAGTCGCATGCTGCGGGTGACAAGCTGTTCGTCGACTATGCAGGGGATAGCGTGCCGGTGGTGGACCGGCTGACGGGCGAAATCCACCAGGCGCAGATCTTCGTGGCGGTGCTGGGGGCATCGAACTTCACCTATGCGCAGGCGACGTGGACGCAAGGACTTTGCGACTTCGTGGCCGCGCATGTGCGCGCCTTTGAGGCGATCGGCGGGGTCACCCAGCTTCTGGTGCCCGACAACACCAAGGCGGCGGTGACCAAGGCGTGCTTTTATGATCCGCAGATCAACCGCAGCTATGCCGACATGGCGGCGCATTACGGCTGTGCGGTTCTGCCGGCGCGGCCTTACCGGCCGCGGGACAAGGCCAAAGTCGAACAGGCGGTGCTGGTAGTGGAACGCTGGCTTCTTGGCCGGCTACGCCATCAAACGTTCTCCAGCCTTGGCGAAGTCAATGCAGCGATCGGCGACCTACTCAAACGGCTGAACGAGGAGCGGGCGATCCGCCGGCTGGGTGTGACGCGCCGCCAGCTTCTGGAGGAGATTGAGCGGCCAGCCCTGAAAGCCTTGCCGGCGGAGCCCTACGTGTTCGCCGAATGGCGGGTGCGTCGTGTCGGCATCGATTACCACGTCGAGGTTGGCGGACATTATTACAGCGTGCCCTGGCGCTTCGCCCGCCAGGAGGTGGAGGTGCGGATCACGGCGCGCACCGTGGAAATCTTCCACAGGGGCGAGCGCATTGCCGTCCATCAGCATATGAGCGCCAATCACAAGCACACCACGATCCCCGAACACATGCCTTCCAGCCACCGCCGCTATGCCGGCTGGACCATTGCCCGCATCCGCCGGGAAGCGGCAGGCATCGGTCCGGCCACCGCCGCGCTGTGCGATCACATCATCGCGGAGCGCTCGCATCCCGAGCAGGGCTTTCGCACCTGTCTTGGCGTTTTGCGACTGGCGCGCTCCTACGGCGCCCAGCGGTTGGAAGCGGCGTCCGCGCGCGCCATCGAGATCGGCGCGCGCACCTACGGCTCTCTCAAATCCATTCTCGCCAACAATCTGGATCGGCGTGCGGCAGCGCAAACGCAGCCGGCGGAGACGCCGCCGATCGATCATCCCAACATCCGCGGGCCGCGCTATTACCATTGAGGAGACACCATGCTCACCCATCCCACGCTCGATCAGCTGCATGTTCTTGGCCTGCACGTCATGGCCAAAGCCTTCGTCGATCTCGAAGCCCAAGGTGAAGTGCAAAATCTTGCCCATGCCGAATGGCTGGGGCTCTTGCTCGACCGCGAAGTCTCGTTCCGCCGCGACAAGCGGCTGGCCGTTCGCCTGCGCTACGCCAAGCTGCGCCAGGAGGCCAGCGTCGAAGATGTCGATTACAAGACGCCCCGCGGGCTCGATCGAACCTTGTTTGCCAAACTGGCCCAAGGCCAATGGATCGAAGAGCACGCCAATCTTCTCGTGACCGGGCCCGCCGGCGTCGGCAAAAGTTGGCTTGCTTCCGCTCTCGGCCACAAGGCCTGCCGCGACAACCACTCCGTCCTCTATCAACGCGTGCCCAGGCTGTTCACCGATCTGGCGCTGGCACGCGGGGACGGCCGCCATCTGCGCCTGTTGCGCATCTTGGGCCGCGTCGAGCTGCTCATCCTCGATGATTGGGGTCTCGAACCTCTCGACGCCGCCCAGCGCCATGACCTGCTCGAAATCCTCGACGACCGCCACGGCCGACGTTCCACCATCGTTACAAGCCAACTGCCCGTGGACCGCTGGCATGACCTGATTGCCGATCCCACTTATGCCGATGCCATCTTGGATCGCCTGGTGCACAACGCCCATCGTCTCGAACTCAAGGGCGAGAGCCTGCGCCGACAGAGGTCGCGTAAAGCCTGAACCAGGATGCGAGATCATCGCCAACCGCAGCAAGCGCTGGCCCGAGCCGTAACGCATCATCGCGACACCAAGATGACCACGGCACTGCTCGACCGCCTCACTCACCACTGCGATATCGTCGAGACCGGCAACGAAAGCAAAACCGAGCGTTATCTTCCAAACAGGGGGTGCCCAAGGTAGCGGCCCCTCTCAAAAAACCCGCCAGCGGCCTTCCTACGCGCTCGTTTCTTCGGCGCGATGCCCAAAACCGCGGTGCAAGCCGACCGCAAGCCGCTCGCTCGCTACGGCGCTATGGGGGGCGCGCTCGCTCGCGGCTTGCTACACCGGTGGGTCATATTTGGAAGCCGATTGACAAAGCGACAGCCATTCGATGCGCGTTGCCAACATGCCGACTGCGCAGCACCAACAACGTTGCCAATTATCCAGAAAGGTTGACCACCCAAACCGCCAGTGCCAGAAATCCTTCCGCCAACAGTGGCTCGCCGCCGGGCGAGATCATATCGGTACAGAGGGCGACATCATCCCGGAACAACGGGCGGCATCATATCGGTACAAACGGGCGACTTCGTCGGAATCAGCACGCCAGACGCTGGCGAGCCATGGTTGTTGTTCGCGGGGCAGTCCTGTGGGGCGGTAATAGTGGGCCAGTTCGATAAATCCGGCTTCGAGCATAAATCGACGCCAGGTTTC
>DATDGR010000163.1:0-22317 GCA_036521995.1 Terriglobia bacterium
TCTGATTCCATAATGGCGTCGGCTCCTTAGGGCCGGTAAGCTGAGGTTGTCCAAGACCAAGGCTGGCCGGGAAAGGAGCCGACATGTTGATTATCGGATGTGATTTGCATTCACGCTACCAGGTCATTGCGACGTTAGACACGGAAACCGGCGAAGTGAGTACGCGCCGGCTGGAGCACGAGAATGGAGAAGCAAGGGCTTTGTACGGAGGTGTGGCGAAGCCGGCGCTGATCGGGATCGAGGCGACGGGCTACACACAGTGGTTCGAACGGATGGTAGCCGAGCTGGGTCATGAGCTATGGATAGGAGACCCGGCGGAGATTCGGGCCCGAGAGCCGCGGCGGCAGAAGACGGACGAGCGGGACGCGGAGCACATCCGGGACCTGCTGGCGCGGGGACAGTTTCCGCGGATCTGGGTGCCGAGCGTGGAGGAGCGCGACGCGCGGCCGTTGCTGAAGTATCGGAACAAGCTGGTGCAGATGCAGACGTCGGTGAGGAACCAACTGCACTATCTGGCGATGAGTCAGGGGCTGTGTCGAAAGCGAAGGCTGTGGAGTGCGAAGGGGCGAGCGGAGTTGGAAGCGCTGAGCCTCGGTCCCTGGGCGAGCCCGCGGCGCCAGGAGTGGTTGGAGCTGCTGGACGACCTGGAGCCGAAAATCGAGAGACTGAACGAGGCGGTGAAAGTGGAGGCGGAGAAGCGTCCGGACTGCCAGGAGCTGATGAAGGTGAAGGGCATAGGGCCGGTCACCTCCCTGGCCTACGTGCTGACGGTGGGACCGGTGTCGCGGTTTCGGAACAGCCGGGCGCTGGTGAGTTACCTGGGGCTGAACCCGCGCGAGCACTCCAGCGGGGGTCATCAGCGGCTAGGCCACATCAGTAAGCAAGGTAATCAGATGTTACGTTGGCTGCTGGTGGAAGTCAGCCACACGGCGGCGCAGCATGATCCTGAGCTGCGGCGGAAATATCAACGTTTGAAGTTTCGGCGGGGAGGGTCGGTGGCGCAAGTCGCCGTGGCTCGTCACCTGGCGGTGCGTCTCTACTGGACGCTGCGCCAGGCGAGCAAGACCACCCCGCCGGTTCGCACGTCCGGTAGCCCGAGTAGCGCGGTGGTGGACGAAAGTCCATCGGGAGTCTGATTGGGCGCCGGGCCTCCCAGCTTTAAGGCGGGGAGGTCGGACACGGAATCATGGTTGGGTGAAAACCTCACCGGATAGATGGCTGGTGGAATCGGTCCACCGTAGGATTCACGAGGCGAGCCTTGGTCGGGACAGCCGAAAGAGAATCCTCTAGGACAAAGCCTTGGAAAAAAGCACCCAAGGCTTTGTCCACTCCCATGGTCGGGCGTGCGCTCGCGGCCTCAAGGGTCTGCGATGAACGGTCCGGCGAAAAGCAAGAGCGCCGGACCGCCCTTGACCCCGCGCCCGCACGCAGACGGGGTGGTGTCCCTAAATTCTGCTTGACAGGGCCGACGCCATTATAGACGCGCTACCTGGCTGCGGCTCTTACGGCGCGGCTTTCATCTGCGCCTCGAGAAAGGCCAGCACATCTTCTCCCCATACGCCGGTGGCTGTCGAACAAAATCCCCAGTGTCCATCGTGATGGCTGCTGCCAAAGGCCGGGTAAACCTTTGATTGAAAGTCCTTCTGCTTTTTACGCGCTTCCTTGGCCAGGGCGCGGCTGGGAGCGAGACTGTAATCGTTCTCCGCCTGAATGAGAAACACGGGCGCTTTGGCCTGATCGACCGCGCGCAGCAGACGATCCTGGAGCGGCGGGTTCTGCTCCCAGGACATGGCGCCGGGAGCAAACGGCACCAGCGCCTTGATGCCCAGGTCCCGTTCCCCAACGAGCAGGGTCTGGATGCCGCCGTAAGAGCATCCGGAAACGGCGATGCGGGCGGGGTCAACGAAGGGCTGAGATTTCAGGTAGTGGAGGCCGGCCAACACGTCGCCCGCCTCGTCCTGCTGAAGCTCGACCATGAGGCGGGCGCGGCCTCCCGGAGGCGCCAGCGCGATCTGGTCTTGGATGTACGGCCCCGGGGAGCGGCCTTGCCCGCGGCGATGCGGAACAAAGAACACGTAGCCATGCGCCAGATAGAAGCTGGCCAAGGCGGGCTCGGAACCCGGCAGTCGCTCGCTGCCGTGATTCCACAGGATGGCCCGAAAAGGGCCGCTCCCCTCGGGCCTCCACAGAAATCCGTGCAATGACCGGTCGCCGCCCGGAAAGACAACCTCTTCAGGGTTGGATTGCGCGTGGGAGCGGCCAGCGGCTGAAAGAACGATCAACGCCAGCAACAGACGCGTCCGGATTTTCATGGCACCCGATTATAGCGTTGGAGGCAAGGGTCGTGAGCTGGCATCCTCCCGAACCGAGGCTCCCCTTGAATCGGAATCTCCCCTTGATTATTGACATGAGCAGAGCTAAACTGTACTGTCAATCATTGAGGGGAGCCGACGGGAGTCACAATGGGCAAACCGACCGACCTGGTGCAAGGCACGCTGGACCTTCTGATCCTCAAGACCCTGGCGCTGGAGCCTATGCATGGCTGGGGCATCGCGCAGCGCATCCGGCAGATGTCGAACGAAGTGCTGCAGGTGAATCAAGGAGCGCTGTATCCCGCCCTGCACCGGCTCGAACAGAGCGGATGGATCAAGGCCAAGTGGGGCGAGTCGGACAACAATCGCCGGGCCAAGTACTATTCGTTGACGGCGGCGGGGCGCAAGTACCTGGAGCGGGAGCAGGCCAACTGGCAGCGGCTCTCCGCGGCCATCGGTCTGGTGCTCGAAACCTCGTAAGGAGGCCTCGCGATGCGCTGGTTGCATAAGGTGCCCCTTCGCCTCCGGTCACTCTTTCGCAAGAGCTCGGTCGAGCAGGAGCTCTCCGATGAACTCCGCCTGCACCTGGAAAGACTGGTGGAGGAGAACATGGCGCGAGGCGTGGCGCCGGAGGAGGCTCGATATGCCGCCCTGCGCGAGCTGGGTGGGCCAGATCAAATCAAAGAGGAGTGCCGCGATATGCGCCGGGTGAACTACATCGACAACTTCCTGCAGGATGTTCGTTACGGGCTGCGCCAGTTGCGGCGCAGTCCAGGCATCACGACGGTGGCCGTGTTTTCGCTCGCCCTCGGGATCGGCGCCAACACCGCCATCTTCAGCCTGATGAACGCCGTCATGCTGCGGGACCTGCCGGTCCATGACCCCGGACGTCTCGTTCTGTTGGGAAAGGGACGCGCGGGCGGCAGCGACGACGGCTTTGCCGTCACAGACCTCTATTCCTATTCCTTTTACCGCGAGCTGCGCCAGAAGAACCAGGTGTTCTCAGACGTGAGCTCCCTGCTGAGTCTGCTGCTGGGTGGCATGCACGGCGCGGTGGACGGCGGCCCCGCTCTGGAAAAGATGGACGTCCAACTGGTCTCCGGCACCTATTTCCCGACGCTGGGGGTCAAGCCGACTCTGGGGCGCGCCTTTACCGAGGCCGAGGACGAACCCGCTGGAGGCCATCCGGTGGCAGTGATCAGTTATTCCTGGTGGAAACGGCGCTTCGGTCGCGATCCTTCCATAACGGGCAGGACCGTGACGCTCGGGTCCACCGTCTATACCATCATCGGCGTCGCGCCGCCGGAGTTCTTCGGCACCACTGTGGGCCAGTCGCCCGATCTGTGGATCCCGCTCTCCATGCAAAAACAGGTGTCGCCCGGTTGGAACGGGTTGGACAACAAGTGGTTCCAATCCCTCTACATCGTGGCCCGTCTGAAGCCCGCCGTCACGGTTGACGAGGCCCAGGCCAACGTCAATCTGCTTGCCCGGCAGATCTGGCATGAATACGCGGGCCCAGTCCTCACCCGGCAGCAACAGCAGAATCTGGACCACGCTCACATCCAATTGACCCCGGCCTCGCGCGGGCTCTCCCGACTGCGCTTCGAGTTTTCGCTGCCGCTGCAGATCCTGATGGCCGTGGTCGGGCTGGTGCTGCTGATCGCCTGCGCCAACATCGCCAATCTGTTGCTGGCGCGCGCCACCACCCGCCAGCGTGAGATCGCGGTGCGCATGGCGATCGGCGCCGGGCGGGCGCGGCTGGTCCGGCAGATGCTGACTGAGAGCCTACTGATGTCTCTCGGCGGCGGAGCGCTCGGCGTCCTGTTCGCGTCGTGGGCCAGTCACGCACTGGTGGCCACGGTCTCCACCGGACCTGAGCCTCTGCCCTTGAACGTGGCGCCGGACGGTCGCGTGCTGGCCTTCACCTCTCTCGTCTCTCTGGCCACCGCCATTACGTTTGGGACCGTTCCGGCGCTGCGCACCACGCGGGTGCAGCTGACTTCGGCGCTCAAGGAAGGCCGGGGCGCGGTTGCCATCGCCGGACGCGGCGCACTGGCCAGGGCGCTGATCGTCTTGCAGGTGGCGCTCTCACTAGTGCTCCTGATCGGCGCCGGACTCTTTCTGCGCAGCCTCGTCAAGCTCGCCCACGTCGACACTGGCTTCAACAAGGAAAACGTCCTGATGTTCGGGATCGATCCGGTGGACGTGGGCTACAAAGAGGACGCGCGCCTGGTGAACCTCTACCAGCAGCTCGAGCAGCGGGTGAGCGCGGAGCCAGGCGTGCGTGCCGCCAGTATTTCATTCTTCACCTTCAACCAAGGTGCGTGGGACGACCCCGTTGTGGTGCAAGGAAGTATCCGAATGCCCGAGACAAATAACGACGTCCTGCACAATGTCATCGGTCCGGGATATTTCGCAACTATGGACATACCCTTGCTCGTCGGCCGCGTCTTCGGTCCACAGGACACAGACTCCTCGCCCAAGGTTGCGGTCATCAACGAGACGATGGCGCGGCAGTACTTCCCCGGCGGCTCGCCCGTGGGCAGCCGCTTCGGCGTCGGGGATGATCCCAAGCACAGCTCTGACATTGAAGTGGTCGGCGTGGTGAAAGACGCGAAATATCAGGGCCTGCGGGAAAGGCGGTGGCCCGCGGCCTATTATCCTTACACCCAGCGTGTGGGGTACTACTACGGTTTGGAGGTCCGCTATGCGGGCGATCCCCGGACGATCATCGCGGAAGTTCGCCAGGCTGCCAGCGAAGTCGACCGCACGCTCCCCGTCACCTATCAGAACACGCTGGCTGAGCAGGTTGATCAGTCCATAGCCAGTCAGACCTTGATCGCCCGGCTTTCCGCCTTCTTCGGCCTGCTGGCGGTGTTCCTGGCCTGCATAGGGATCTACGGACTCATGGCTTACGCGGTCACCCGGCGGACCAACGAGATCGGCGTCCGCATGGCGCTGGGCGCGGGGCGCTCGAAGGTGCTCTGGATGGTACTGCGCGAGAGCCTGATCCTGCTGGCGCTGGGTCTGGCCGTGGGGCTGCCGGCGGCCCTCGCGGCGGGCCGGCTGGTTTCCAAGATGCTGTTCGGCCTCAGCCCGGCCGATCCTCTCTCCCTGGCCGCGGCGGCGCTCCTGCTCCTGGCCTTCGCCGTGGCGGCAAGCTACCTGCCGGCGCTCCGGGCCTCGCGGGTCGATCCGATGGTGGCCTTGCGGTACGAGTGAAGGCCGATGCGTCCGCTGCGCTCAGCACGAGTTTATCGATTGACGAATAAGCGAGGACACGCCTGAGTATCCTATGCGTTGGTTCTATAAGGTGCCTCTTCGGCTCCGGTCATTCTTTCGTAAGAGCGACGTCGAGCAGGAACTGAGCGACGAACTCCGCTTTCACTTGGAAAGGCAGATCGAGGCGAACCTCGCCCAGGGAATGACGCCGGGGGAGGCTCGATACGCGGCTCTGCGTGAACTGGGTGGGGTCGAGCAGATCAAGGAGGAGTGCCGGGATGTGCGTCAAGTGAACTATATCGAGAGCTTCCTGCAAGACGTCCGTTACGGCCTCCGTCAGTTGCGGCGCAGCCCCGGCTTCACCGCCGTCGTCATCCTCACGCTGGCACTCGCCATTGGTGCCAACACGGCGATCTTCAGCCTGGTTGACGCGGTGATGCTTCGCACGCTGCCGGTGCGAGATCCGGGCCGGCTTGTCCAACTTCTGCACCAGTACCCCGGCGAGCCTCGCATGACTGGTTTTTCCTGGCAGTCTTACCAGGACTTTGAAAGCCAAAACCACGTCTTTTCCGGCCTCATCGGCGCTGCCCTTGCGCGCTTCTCCGTGCGCGGTGAGAACCTCGAACCGGAAACCGTTGATGGCTACTACGTGGTTGGCCACTTTTTCCAAGTCCTTGGCGTGGAGCCCGCGATCGGGCGGCTGATCGGTTCGGAGGACGACCACATGGGCGATCCTACGCCAGTTGCCGTTTTGAGCTGGTCCTTTTGGAAAAGCCAATTCAATCTGGATCCAACAATCTTGGGACAGCGAATCATCGTGGACAGTGTGCCGCTGGTGGTCGTCGGCGTCACACCTCCCGGGTTCTTTGGACTACAAGTCGGACTCAAAGCGGATATTTACTTACCGCTCGCCGTGAAGAGCATGATCGATCACCCGAGCCAGCTAACGTCCGGCATAGCGCTCGGCGTCATGGGCCGGCTTAAGCCCGGCGTCTCTCTCAAGCAAGCGCGCGCGGATATGGCGCTGCTGGGCCAGCGGTGGGTGGAACAGGTCTCCAAGCACAGCAAGAATCCCCTAATGCATGAAATGAGGTTTGAAGTAGCGCCGGCTGCGGGAGGGTTCTCTTTCGTGCGCGATTACGTCGGAAACCCGCTACTGATGCTGATGGCGGTTGCCATCCTACTCCTAGTCGTCGCGTGTATTAACGTGGCCAGTTTATTGCTGGCGCGTGGAGCCGCACGCGAGCACGAAATGGCGGTGCGTCTTGCCCTGGGAGCCGGAAGGTTTCGCGTGGTGCGCCAAGTGCTGACCGAGTCCCTGCTGCTTTCTGCCGCGGGCAGCTTGCTTGGTATCTTTCTGGCATACTTCGGTGCGCACGCGCTGGTTCGCCTTATGACGTCGGGACGGTTGCTCCCGGGGTTTCCGTCTCATATCGAGAGTCAGCTAAGCCTGGACCTGCCCGTTTTGGTTTTCACGGCCGGAATTGCATTGCTGACTGGACTGCTTTTCGGATTGGCTCCCGCTTTGCGCGCCTTGCGGACGGCGCCAATCTCTTCGCTACGGCGCGCTGGGACGGCGGGCAAAACCAGGTTCCAGCAGCTTTTCGGAAAGAGTTTGGTGGTAGCTCAGCTGGCTCTTTCCATCGTGATGTTGAGTACTGCCGGCCTGTTTGTCGGCTACCTGGAACATCTCGAGCATCTCCGCTTGGGTTTCCGCAAGGACCACCTTTTGCTGGTCACCCTCGATCCGGCCAACAGCGGCTATCAGCGCGACCAATTATCTCGACTATACCAGGAACTTCTCGGGCGGCTGGAAGGGATTCCGGGCGTCCGCTCGGCCACGCTGAGCGGGATGACTCCGATCTCGGGCCGGGCGGAAGTGCTTTTCGTAACCGTCGAAGGTCACCCGGAAAAGCCTGAGGATCGCCGCTTCATCATGGTGAACGCAGTCGCTCCGAAGTATTTCGAGACTTACGGCACGCCGTTACTGGCGGGCCGTGACTTTACGTTCCCGGACCAGAGCGGACCGCGCGTGGCCATCATTAATCAGGCCATGGCCCGCTATTATGTCGGTAAACTGAGCCCCATCGGAATGCATTTCACGTTTGATGGTGACCCTAAGCCTTACGAGGTGGTGGGAGAGGTCGGCGACGCGAAGTACAATGAGGTTCGCGAAGCTGCGCCGCGCACGATCTACTTAGTGGCGCAGGCGTCCTCGGAGTTTTCGCTTCACACCAGCATCAATCCGGAGGGCGTAGTTCCCGACGTGCGCCGGACCGTCCTCCAATTACTGAAGACTGTGCCCATAACGAATGTCAGAACGATGGCCGATCAAGTGGATGCGTCGATCGTTCCCGAGCGGCTCATCGCCACGCTGTCGGGATGGTTTGGGGCGCTGGGAGCGCTGCTTGCCGCCATTGGCCTTTATGGGTTGCTCGCGTACACGGTGGCGCGCCGCACCAGCGAAATCGGCATCCGCTTGGCACTGGGTGCGACGCCAGGCGGCGTCAGCCGGATGGTGCTGGGTGACGCCTTCGCAATGCTCTGCACGGGACTGGCTGTTGGAGTTCCCCTCGCGCTCGTAGGCAAACGTTTGACAGCGCATGTGATAGAAGGCTTGCCTGTCAATGGCGCGATCTCGATCGTGGTCGGCGCCGTGGGGATGATTGCGGTAGCGTTGCTCGCGGCGTACGTGCCGGCGCACCGTGCGTCCCGGGTCGATCCCATCGTGGCGCTTCGACACGAATAGCCGCGAGCCAGCCCTCAGCAGAGGTGGGCGGCCATGATGCGCTGGATATACACTTTTCCCCTTCGAATCCGGTCACTGTTTGGGAAGACCCGCATCGAGACGGAGTTGACGGAGGAACTCCGCTTTCATCTTGAGAAGCTGGTTGAGGAGTACCACGCAAGAGGCATGGGGCTGGAGGAGGCTCGATACGCGGCTCTGCGTGAACTGGGTGGGGTCGAGCAGATCAAAGAGGAGTGCCGGGATATGCGTCAAGTAAACTACATCGAGAACTTCCTGCAAGACGTCCGTTACGGTCTGCGTCAGTTGTGGCGAAGTCCCAGCTTCATGGCCGTAGCCGTTCTCGCGCTGGCGCTCGGCATCGGCGCCAATACAGCTATTTTCAGCGTGGTGAACGGCGTGCTGCTGCGGGCGCTCCCTTACCCTGAGCCGTCACGGTTGATGATGGTGTACGAAAAGACCAAGGAGTTCAGCCAGAGCTCGGTGGCCTACCCCAACTTTCTGGACTGGCGCCGCGAAAACCACTCCTTCACCGACATCGCCGCCTTCCGTGGCGATGACTTCAACTTTACGGGCTCGGGCCAGCCCGAGCACCTTTCGGGCGAATACGTCTCAGCCAGCCTGTTTCCGGTTCTGGGAGTGAATCCGCTACTCGGCCGGAGCTTCCTGCCGCAAGAGGACCAGCAGGGCGCCGGCGGCGTGGTGATGCTCAGCTACGGCTTGTGGCAACGCCGGTTCGGAGCCGACCCGAAGATTCTCGGCACGTCGATCATACTGAACACGCGGAATTACACTGTGATCGGCATTCTCCGCTCGGACTTCCGCTTTCGCGAGCAGTCGGATCTCTACGTACCGCTGGGACAATGGAACCCGCTCGAGCTCAATGATCGCGAGAATCATCCGGGACTGCACGCGGTCGGGCGCCTGAAACCGGGCGTGATTGAGGCGGCGGCGCAGGCCGAGATGACGGGGATCGGCCGGCAGCTCGCCGAGCGGTACCCCAAATCAAACGGCGGGCACGGAATCACGTTGGTCCAGATGAAGGAGGATATGGTGGGCCACATCCGGCCCACGCTGCTCCTGCTGCTGGGGGCGGTCGGCTTTGTGCTGATCATCGCTTGCGCCAACGTCGCCAACCTGCTGCTGGCTCGATCGACCGCTCGAAGGCGTGAGTTCGCCATCCGGACGGCGCTTGGGGCCGGCCGCAAGCGGGTCGTTTGCCAGCTTTTGACCGAGAGCGTGCTGCTGGCGCTTGGAGCCGGTGCGCTCGGCTTGCTGCTTGCCTATTGGGGAACCCGCCTTGTGCTCGCTGCCGTGCCCGACACTTTACCGCGTAGCCAGGACATCGGCCTTGATCCCTACGTGCTGCTCTTCACGCTGGCGATTTCAATCCTCACCGGCGTCTTGTTCGGCCTGGCGCCCGGATTCCAAAGCTCGAACGTGAACCCGCAGGAGGCGCTAAAGGAAGGCGCTCAAGGCAGCGGCGGAGGGCGGCACCGCGCCGAGGGTGCCTTCGTGGCGTTGGAGGTGGGTTTGGCCGTTATCCTGCTCTCAGGCGCCGGCCTGATGATTCAAAGCATCTGGAGGCTGTGGAAGGTAAACCCCGGCTTCAATACCGATCATTTGCTGACGGCGCAGGTGGCGCTATCGCCCAGCGTGATGGCGAGTCCTGCCAGCATTCGGCTCGCTTACCAGCAAGTGCTGGCGCGCGTCTCTGGCGTTCCCGGCGTGCGGTCGGATGCCATTACGCAGCTTGTTCCTCTCAGCAACGACGACAGTGAGATTCCTTTTTGGCTGGGCTCCGGGCCGCAGCCGCCGCAGGAGCAGGTGTCGTCGGCGTTGTTTTATCTCACAACCTCTGATTACCTGCACGTTATGGGTATTCCTCTCCTGGAAGGCAGATTTTTCACCGAGCGGGACACCACCGCCTCTCCGAACGTCGTGGTGATCGACGATGTGATGGCGAAACACATCTTCCCTGGCCAGGACCCGGTGGGCAAGCAGATGAATATGGTTATCCTCGGTCCGGCTCAGATTGTAGGGGTCGTCGGACATGTAAGACATTGGGGGCTCGATTCCGATGACCGCGCCAAAGTCCGCAACGAACTTTACTTTCCCTTTCTGCAGGTGCCGGACAAGTTTATGTCCGAAGGTGAGGTTGGGTTGAGCTTGGTACTGCGCACAGGGCCCGAGCCCCTGAGTGTTCTCTCTGCCGTGAGAGCCGAGGTGGCTGGGCCTACGGAAGATCAGCCGATTTACGGCGTCCAGACGATGGACCAGATCATCTCCGCTTCGCTCGCCGAGCGCCGCTTCACCATGCTGCTGCTCATCATCTTCGCCTCCACCGCGCTGGTGCTGGCCGCAGTGGGAATCTACGGCGTGATGTCTTATTCCGTCACCCGCCGCACGCATGAGCTCGGCGTGCGCATGGCACTCGGCGCGACCCGCAGCGATGTCCTAAGGCTGGTGGTGCGCGAAGGCGCGGTGCTGGCGGTTATCGGCCTGGTCACAGGCTTGGCGGCGGCGTTCGGGCTTACGCGCCTATTGGCGAGCTTGCTCTACGGCGTGCGCCCCGCCGATCCATCGACCTTGGTGGCAGTCTCGGTTGCGCTCGGCGGCGTGGCTTTCCTCGCGAGCTACATCCCCGCCCGCCGGGCGACGAAGGTCGATCCCACAGTGGCCTTGAGATACGAATGACTGAAAGATCTAAGTCCGGGCCACGCCGGTCAGCTACGTCACAATATCTTCCCCACCGTCCACCCGGATCACATTCCCTGTCAGCCAGTGCGTCCGACCGTCCATGAGCGCGGCGATGGCCTGCGCGACGTCCTCGGGAGTCGTGAGGCGGCCGCCCGGATTGCGCATTTTGGCGAACTCCGCGACCTTCTCGATCCCGGGAATCTTGCTCGAGCCCGGCGTGATGGTCACGCCGGCCTGGATGGCGTTGGCCGTGATGCCCTGGGGCATCAGCTCGAAGGCGAGCTGGCGGATATGCGACTCGAGTACCGCCTTGGCGGCTGAGACGGCTCCGTAGGTGGGGATCACGCTGTGGCCGCCCGCGCTGGTCATGGCGTAAATTCGGCTCCCTTGCTCGAGCATCTTGCGCCGGGACATCTCCTGAACCCAGTAAACCAGGTTGCTGCCCATCACATCGAGGGTCATTTCCATCTGCGCCTGGGTCACTTCCTGCCGGTGGTCCTCGGCGACGTAGGGTTGCAGCGACCCAAAGGCGATCGAGTGCAGGAAGACCTTGATGAAGTGCTCGCCCGGGGCCTGTCTCCAACGCTCTTCCATCTGCTCGAACACTTTGGCACGCTTTTCAGCGTCGGCGGCGTTGATGTTGAAGAAGAGCACGTCACGCGCCAGAGCGCGAATCTTGTCCTGGATCTCGTTAACGTGCCCCATCGCCGTGCGGCGGTCAAAGTGGACGCCGAAGATGTTGAGGCCGGCGCGAGCCAGTTCCAGGCTGGTGGCTTCGCCAAAGCCGCTGGACGAGCCTACAATAAGAGCCCAGGGCATTGCCATCGTTGCTCTCCTCCTGATCGCTTTGGACAGATTGAATCATCGGCTGATTGAATCATTGATCCTTGGTTGCACTCACGATAACGGGACTCCGACGTTCGGACCCAACTACCCTGGGATCGCCATTGAGGCCATGGGTCATTGCATCAATGAGTCAATGGTTTCGGTGACTTCATCCACAACGATGTGCCGCTCGTGCTCGCCCCGGTGTTCGAGGCGCAGCTCGAAGCGCGGCACGGGCGCGTTCGCCTTGAACTTCTCTCCCCACTCCACGATCACGGTTGCCTCCTGGCCCAGCATCTCATCGAGACCGAGCGTGGCCAGATCGCGCCAGCCGCCGATACGATAAAGGTCAATGTGATAGACCTTCCGGTTGCCCGAGTATTCGTGCGCCAGCGCAAAAGTGGGGCTTGTGACTTCCGCCTCCGGCGCCGCGCCGAGACCGGCCACGATACCTTTGGTCAACACCGTCTTGCCACTGCCGAGTTCGCCCTCCATCAAGACCAGGCACGGAGGTTGCACGAGCGCCGCCAGCTCCCGCCCAAAAGCCAGGGTCTCTTCAGGAGAATGCGTCACGATATCATACCGGCGCAGTCGAGAGACGGGCTTCAGGGTTAGATTCATGCTCAGCCCCGCGAGCGCGGGAAGACCTCCTCACCCGGCACTTTCCCCGGCCTTCTGCCTTGGTAGAAGGCGCAGCTCACCGCGGACACAGGGCCTCCAAACGCCGAAAGGGTTGCTCGTCCTTCAGCTTTCATCACTCTCCAGCCGGGGCTACAGCCATGCTCTTCAGCGCGGCCGGAATTCGTTCGAGCAGATCGCCGGCCAGCATAGACATCTCACCGAACTCAGCGGCCGCCAGATCGCCGGCCAGACCGTGAATGTAAACGGCGGCCGCCACCACCTCCGTGATGGACCGCTCGTGGGTTTCGCCAAACTGGGCCAGGAAGCCCCCTAGCAGACCGGTGAGCACGTCACCAGTGCCGCCGGTTGCCATGCCGGGGTTGCCGGTGGGATTCACCCAGACGGTACCGTCAGGCGCAGCCGCCAGGGTTCGAAAACCTTTGAGGACCAGATAAACATGATGGCGAGCGGCGAAGTCACGTGCTGTGTCGAGCCGGCTCTTCTGAATCCCCGCCGTGGTCCCACCCGTCAAGCGCGCCATCTCGCCGGGATGCGGCGTCAAGAGGCGAATCCGGCCTGCGGAGCCGGGCCCAGAGCCAAGGCTCTCAAGAGAACCTGCCAGGGCATTCAACGCATCCGCGTCGATCACAGCGGGAAGCTCCGTGCCCCGAACCAGCTCGCGAACAAATTCCACCGTCTCCGGCGCGTGGCCAATCCCGGGACCCACCGCCACCACCGATTTTCCCTTCAAGAGCTGATCCATGAGACCGCTATCGAGCGCGCCCCGCGAAATCGTGCCGGAGTCCGTTTCGGGCAGCGGCTCGGTCATAAACTCCAGGCCGAAACCAGCCACCACCGGCAGAGCGCTTCGGGGCGTGGCCACCGTCACCAGACCTGCGCCCGCGCGCAGAGCAGCTCGTGCCGCCATGGCCGCGGCTCCCGTCTTCCCTACCGAGCCGGCGATCACCAATACGTGTCCAAAACTGCCCTTGTGGCTGTCGGGCGGCCTGGGCTTCGCGAGCCAGGCGACATCTGCGGCTGTGGTTACATTCAGCCGAAGCGAATCGTCAGACTCCAGCGCCTCCGGGGGTGTTCCGATATCCTTCACCACCCACTCGCCCACTCTTTGGCAGGCTGGTGGAAACACGTGGACTAGCTTGGGAGCCGTGAAAGTGACCGCAGCATCGGCGCGAATGCACTCGCCGATCAGCTCCGGCGTGTCCGCCGACAGCCCGGAAGGCAGATCGACGGCAACCACCTTGGGTTGCGGCCGCAAGCGGTTCACGCCGCGCACAACTTCGAGCAAGAAGCCTTCGAGCGGCCGCGTAAGTCCGGTGCCGAGCAGGGCGTCAATGACCAGGGTGGCGCCTTCCAGCGTGGGACAGACTTCGCGCCACGTTTCGAGCGTCGCCACCACTTCGGGAGGCCCGGAGGCCTGAAGACGGTTCAGGTTGATAGCGGCGTCGCCCTTCACGTCTGCTGGTTCGGCAAACAACAGGACCCGCGGTTTCAGGCCCCGGGCGCGCAGGAGCCTGGCCACCACAAAGCCGTCCCCTCCGTTATTGCCGCGACCGCACAAGACGGCGACGGCATGCCGTTCGAGCGGCGCGTAACGGCCAATCAGGAAGTCCAACACGCCACGGCCAGCGTTCTCCATCAAGGTTAGGGTCGGCACATGGTATCGATCCGCGGTAAGCCGATCAATCTGCTGCATTTGGGAGGCGTTCAGGATTTTCACGCGGAACGTCCTCCGGTTCCGGCAGTTGTCAAGTAACCCCTATGTCTCATTTAAGTCTCTGATTATAAATAACATACTTGGATGATTGATTATGCGGCCGGGCTTCCGCTGCGATCGGGGATCAGTCTCAACGGCGACTGCCGGATTATGAGCGCTCCACCTCCCCGCCCATTCCCGATATGCCACCCAATCCGGTGCAACCTGCCGTCTTTGAAGTCTCATTGACCGGAAGACGTAATAGATGGATCTATTGATTCTAAAGCACATCGTGGCTTTGTTCCAAAACGCTTCCGTGCGCATGTTCCGGCTCATAGCATCCAGCCTCCGGCCACGTTCAGGACCTGGCCTGTGATGAACGAAGCCTCCTCGGAGGCGAAGAACTTGACTGCCGCCGTGATGTCTTCGCTGGAAGGCGGCCGGCCGGCCGGAAAGCGCGCATCATGAATTCGCTCCGCCTCCTCGAGGGACAGGGCGTTCTCGTCCATAATGGGCGGATTCACGACGTTGACCGTGATGCCATACCGCGCCTCTTCCAGCGCCAGCGACCGGCTAAAGGCGACCATGCCGGACTTGGCGGCGGCGTAGGCCGAAATCTTGGCCTGCCCAAAGGCTCGTTCCGCGCCCACCGCCCCCAGGTTAATGATCCGCCCCCAACGCACGGCCCGCATGGCCGGCAGAGCGTATTTGGAGGTGTAGAAGACGCTGAACAGGTTAGATGCCACGATCGCGTGCCACTCGTCGAGCCCTGAGTCCACCACCGGCTTCCATTCGAAGTCACCGACGTTGTTCACCAGGATGTCGATTCGTCCCCATCGATTCGTGACCGCCTGGATCATTTCCTGGACCCGCGCCGGGTCCGTGACATCGGTCTGCACCGCCAAAGGCTGGGTCCCCTGCGACGCGAGAGCAGCCTCCACCCGCTGCGCCGCCATCTTGTTGGTCCGGTAAGCAAAGGCCACGCAGGCGACGCTCTTTCCCAGACTGAGAGCAATGTCCCGTCCGATGCCGCGTGAACCACCCGTCACCAACGCCACGCGCTTCTGAACTGCCACAGGGTTCACTCCTCTGTTCGACTAGCGGTACTTGATGCAGCCCGCGATCATGACGGCCGGGTCACAACCGAGGCGCCCGCAGACATTTCTCCCGCCTGTGCGACCACCAAGGTCATGTCGTCTTGCAACTCGGGGCTGCCCGTCCAATCGCTTACGCTGCGATAGATCTCATCCATCAGAACCTCCGGCGGACCTCCCAGGGCGCGCCGGGCGACTTCCAGCAGCCGGCCTTCTCCGAACTCCTCGCCATAGCTATTCTCGGGCTCGGTCATGCCGTCGGTGAACGCCAGCAAAAGGTCGCCCGGTTCGATCTGGACCTCCGTTTGTTCGTAGCGGGCGGACGGGAACAACCCCACCACCGTGCCACCGCCCTCGAGCCGCACGATCTGATTCCGGCGGAACAGTACCGGAGGCAGGTGACCGGCGTTGGTATAAGTCAGCTTGCCGTCGGCGCTGTCGTAGACGCCATAGAAGAGCGTGACGTACTTTTCGCGCGGCGTGCTGGCGTAGATCTGGCGATTCAACCGACTCACCACCTCCGCGGTGTGCGCCGGCCAGGCGTAGGTTGCGGCTGAGCCCGAGTGGCCGTCGTAGAATTGAGCATGCAAGGCGGACTGCAAGGTTGCCATGAGCAGCGCCGCGGAGATGCCCTTGCCGCTGATGTCACCCACCACCAAGGCCACCCGCCCGTCGCCCAAGCGAAGGAAATCATAGTAGTCGCCGCTCACGGTGCGGGCGGGCTTGCACAGGCCGTAGAGGCTGAGGCCAGACACCTCGGGCGCCGATTGCGGAAACAGGCGGTTCTGAACCTCGCGCGCGATCTCGAGCTCGCCCTCAAGCCGCGTCTTTTCGAGCGACTCCTTGAGCAAGCGCTGCACCGAAGCCGTCATGCCGTCGAAGGCCTCGCCGAGCGCTGTCAACTGATCGTGCGCGGGAAGATCAATGCGGTAAGAGAAGTCGCCGGCCTTGACGCGTTCAGTGGCGAGGTTGAGCTTGTCGACGGTGGTGGTAATGGAGCGTGTCAGCCGCCAACTGATCACCACGGCCACCAGCTCAATCACCAGAAAGATCACGCCGACCACCGCGAAAGCAGTCCAGTAAAGACTGGAGAACTTCCCCAGAGTCGAGAGCACCTGGCGATTCAAGGCAAAGATTCGTGAGGTCACATAAAACAGGCCGAGGTCCGACTCGCGGTGTTCGGTGGTGCTGCTCCAAGCATAAGGCTGAAGCGTGTCGCCGTTGTAGACTGTCAAGTCAAAAAGGCTGGCCGCCGCAGGCACCTGGAGCGACTGGGAGCGGATGGTGCGCATCGGGGCGCCACCGCCAGGGTTCTGGCCGTTGGTGGAGAATATGACGTTGGGTTGTGCCGGGTTCGACTCTTCTCTGGCCGAGGGTTTGGGGCTTCCTTCCTGCTTAAGGGGCGAGAGCGCGCCTACGGGCCCGATGCCCTGGCCGATCTGGTCGAGCAGCTCGGGCGTAAACGGCTGGGAGAAGATCACTGTGAGCCGCCCGAGCGGCGTGGGGGCTTGTTCGACAGCGCGCAGAGCCAGCACGTCGCCGTCCAGCACGATTCCGGCAAAGTGATCGCGTTTCAGCCACGGCGGCATCGAAACGGGCTTCGCTGGGGGTTCTCCGTCCAGCCGAAAGTCTCTCGCGGCCGGCCCAATTCGAGCCGTAACCTGCAGCGCGGGATAGTCGCTCGATCGGGTCTCAAGTTCGCTGCCGACGAAGTTCTGGAGATCGTCAAGGGCGGCCTGATGCGAGGCGTTGGCGGAGTGCTGGGCATGCTGCGCCGTCAGCCGCCCCAGCTGGCTGAGTTCGCTGACGCGGTTCTGCAGCCGGGTCACCACCAGAAAGGATGCGAGTTGACCGTTGAGGAAGAAAGCGGCGATGCCGGCCAGAAGCAGGAGCAAGCCGATGGGAACCACGGCCACGAAGAAATAAGTGAGAATCAATCGCCGCCGCAGGTGCCAGAGAAGGTGACGGCGCACAAAGCCCAGCAGGCGAAAGAAGTAGTAGCCCGCTACCGGAATGAAGGTAATCCAGAAGAGAAACCAGAGGAAACCCGAGACGCCACCCGACAGGCGACTTACGAGCCAAAGGGCGATCCCGTAGGCCAGGACCCAGACGCCAAAGCGCGCCATCCAGTGCTGGCGGTATTCCTGATGCAGGACTTCGAGCATGTGACCCTGATTCACCGAACCCGGCAAGCGCCGAGTTAACACCGTCACCTATTTTGTCACGTTTTGCCGAATCAGAAGCTACCGGGACTGGTTGTTCCGTACCTTGCTGTGATGCCGGCTGTAGGAGAAGTAAATCGTCAGGCCGATGATGAGCCATACCAACAGACGAATCCAGGTGGCAAGCGGCAGACTGGCCATCATTCCAAACGAAATCAGGGCTCCCAGAATTGGAACCGTCGGGACCAGAGGTGTCTTGAACGGCCGCTCGAGATCCGGGCGGCGCACCCTCAACACCCAAACGCCGAAACAAACAATAACGAATGCGAGCAGAGTCCCGATATTGACCAGCGCCGAAAGGTCATTGATGTTGAGCACGGAGGCGAAAAACGCGGCAAAGACGCCCACCACGATGGAGGTGATCCAGGGTGTGCGGAAGTGCGGGTGGATGGCACTGGCCCATTCCGGCAGCAGGCCGTCGCGCGACATCGAGTACAGCACGCGCGACTGTCCGAACAACATCACCAACATGACCGACGCCAGCCCGGCCACCACACCGGCATCCACCAGAACGCTGCCCCAGTGCACTCCGATGGCATCCACTCCGACGGCCACCGGATCGGAGACGTTCAGGATGTTGTAGGGGACAATCGCCGTCAGCAGCCCGGCCACCACGATATAGAGAACGGTGCAGATGATGAGCGAGCCGATGATGCCAATCGGCATATCCCTCTGTGGATTCCTGGCCTCCTGGGCGGAGGTCGAAACGGCGTCAAAGCCGATATACGCAAAGAAAATCACGGCAGCGCCGCGCGCGATCCCGGACCAGCCAAAGTCTCCAAAATGACCGGTGTTCGGTGGCAGGAAGGGATGCCAATTCTTCGCCGCTGTGGCCGGGTGGTGTAGAACGAAAATCGTCGCCAGGCCAATAAATACAAAGACGACCGCCACTTTGACACCCACCATCGCCGAGTTGATGTTGGCCGACTCGCGGACGCCGATCACCAGAATCAGTGTGACCACCGCAATGGCTACAAAGGCGACCAAGTTGAAGTTGGCAACCACGTGAGGCAGCGTGCCGGGGTCCGCGCCAGCCCTTTGCAGGGCAGGCTGTATGGTGTTAAGGGACGACCAGCGCCCGGAGTAAAAAACCATTTCCGTTCCCGGCGTGGCCTGCCACTGGGGCGGAAGCTGGATGCCGAAATCGCGCAGGAGGCTGACGAAGTAACCGCTCCACCCCGAAGCGACCGTCGCAGCCCCAAAGGCGTATTCGAGCACCAGGTCCCAGCCGATGATCCAAGCAAAGATTTCGCCGAGCGTAGCGTAGCCATACGTGTAGGCCGAGCCCGCGATGGGAATGAGGGATGCAAATTCGGTATAGCAAAGGCCGGCAAAAGTACAGCCGATCCCGGCCAGCACGAAGGAAATCACGATCGCCGGCCCGGCGTGAGTGGCCGCCGCCTGGCCGGTCAGGACGAAGATGCCGGTGCCGATGATGGCGCCGATGCCGAGCGTGATCAAGTTGATGGGGCCCAAGGCGCGCTTGAGCGTCACTTCGCCGTGCCCCTCAACCTCCGCCAGGATTGCATCGATTGGCTTGGTGATCAGAAGATCAGACATTAAACGCCCTCCGGCCGACTTCTCTTTCTGCCCACAGACGTCTCGAATCGAACCCTTCGGACATTTGCTTCCGCCTATTTCGCTGGACCGGAGGGTGCTCCCCGGAGCCGCCAGAGATGAAACACCGGAATTCCCAAAGCTACGATACACAAACCTGCCACGCTCTGGACTGCCTTGTGCCATAGCAAGGCCCACTCGACAAAGAGGGCAAAGAGAATATAGAGCCCGGGTACCACGGGGTAGCCCAGAGCCCGGTAAGGCCGAGGTGCCTCCGGCCGCTTGTGGCGCAGCCAGAACAGGCCCGCGATGGTCAGGATGTAAAAGAGAACCACGGCGAAGATGACGTAGTTCAGCAGCTCATTGTAAGTGCCGCTGAGCGTCAGCAACGAGGCCCAAGCACCCTGAAACAGGAGAGAAACGGCGGGAGTGTGATACTTCGGATTCACACGTGCCACCGAGCGGAAGAAAAGGCCGTCCTTCGCCATGGCGTAGTATACGCGGGCGCCGGCCAGGGTGAGCCCGTTGATACAACCAAACGTCGAGATCATGATGGCAGCAGCCATCAATCCCGCCCCCCTGGAGCCGAGCACGAGCTGGGCGGCCGCGGTGGCCACCCGATCCTCGGGCGCGTGCTGGACGGCATTGAACGAGAGCACGTGCAGGTAGGCGAAGTTGCATGCCAGGTAAAGGGCGCAGATCGCTAGCGTGCCTATGAAGAGGGCCAGGGGCAGATTCCGCTTCGGATTGATGACTTCGGCTCCGGTGAAGGTAACGTTGTTCCAGGCGTCGGAGGAAAAGAGCGGTCCGACCAGTGCCACGGAGATCAAGGTGAGCGTGACCAGATCCCAGTGCGCTCCTTCCCAGAATCCCTGCGGCGAGACTGCGGCCAACGAGTGACCCCCGCTCCAAGTGACGCCGATGGCGATAACAGCGAGGAGCGTCGCCACTTTCAGGGTAGTGAAGATGTTCTGGACCCAGGCGCCGGTCCGCAATCCAAAGATGTTCAGGACGGCGAGCCCCAGCAGGCAGAGAATGGCGATAAGCTGCTGCGAAGAAAGCGTCAGCGCCACCGGGTGGCTGGCTACCCTGAAGCTCCCGAGGTTCGCCAGGATGTTGTCGGCCGAGATCCAGGGAAAGAACACGCCCATGAACTTGCCAAAAGCGACGGCCACAGCGGCCATGGTGCCCGTCTGGATCACCAGAAACAGCGCCCAGCCATAAAGGAAGCCCCACAGCGGCCCAAAGGCCTCGCGCAGATAAATGTACTGTCCGCCGGCGTGCGGCATCATGGCGGCCAGCTCGCCGTAGGTGACGGCACCGATCACCGTCATCAGTCCGCTGATCACCCAGGTTAGCAACAGGAGCCCGGGTGAGCCCACCTCGCGCCCAATCTCGGCCGACACGATGAAGATACCCGAACCGATCATCGAGCCCATAACGATGGTGGTGGCATCGTACAGCCCGAGGCCCTTAATCAGACCGGTCTCAACACCCTTCGCAACGGAACTTGCATCCGTGGTTGCAGACACCCTGAGTCTCTCCAGTACCTACCCGTTGAGCACGCTCAAGAACTCTCGCGCCCGACCAGCGAGATCGGCGGCGTCCATCAAGCCCGAGATCACGGCCACCGAGTCCGCCCCGTGTGCGATCGCCCGGCGCGCGTTCTGCACTGTGATCCCTCCGATGGCCACCAGGGGTTTCGATGTTGCCCGCCGCGCTTCGGCGAGGCCGTCGAGTCCGACGGTGGGATCGGGCGCTTCTTTGCTCGCGGTTGCAAACAGGGGGCCGAAGGCCAGATAATCCGCTGAGGACGCAGCCGCCTGCCGAATCTGCTCCAGGTTGTGTGTCGAGCAGCCCACGCCTTGGCCCGGTCGCAGCGCGCGTCGCGCCAACTCCACCGGAAGATCCTGCTGTCCCAGGTGCACACCGTCCGCATCACCCACGAACGCAACGTCAGCGCGGTCATTGACGATCAGGAGTCCGCCCTGAGACCGGATCATGGGGAGCAGCCGGGTGACCGCTTCCAGCATCTCTCGTGATGATCCTCCTTTGTGGCGATACTGAAACAGGCGAACCCCCGCCGCAAGCAGTGTCTGGCAGACGTCCTCGACCGGCCGGCCACCGGTACGCTCGGCGTCGAGGACGGCATAGAGTCGCGGAAGCACGAGTCGAGGCGCCATGGTGCCAGGGCTGCCCGGGATGGCCATGCTGGCCCGGCTCATTCAGATTAACCGGCTGCCCGCACGGTTCGCACGCGGCCGCCGGAATCGGGCGGTCACGAGCCATGCGCCCGCCGGCCGGCCTCGTTGCGCGAAAACTTCTCCAGAAAATGCGTGTCGAACCTACCCGCCCGGAAGTCGGGGTCAGCGATGATTTTCTGGTGGAGCGGAATCGAAGTCGAAATGCCCTCGATAATGAACATCTCGAGGGCCCGTCTCATGCGGCTGATCGCCTCAGCACGGTCGGAGCCGTGAACCACGAGCTTGGCAATCAGCGAGTCATAATAAGGCGGAATCACCGCTTCGGCGTAGGCGGCCGTGTCAAGCCTCACCCCGGTACTGCCCGGGGTGTTGAATCCGGTAATTTTTCCGGCCGAGGGCGCAAAGGTTTCCGGGTTTTCGGCCGTGACGCGGCACTCAATCGCATGGCCCCGCAGACCGATGGTCTCACCCGGCATGTTGAGCGGCTGACCGGCGGCAATCTCAATCTGCCGCTTCACCAGGTCGAGACCCGTAACCATCTCGGTGACGGGATGCTCCACCTGGATGCGCGCGTTCATCTCCAGAAAATAGAGATTTCGCTTCTCATCCATGATGAACTCGAC
The DNA here is from genome assembly GCA_036521995.1 of Terriglobia bacterium. Taxonomy (GTDB): domain Bacteria; phylum Acidobacteriota; class Terriglobia; order UBA7540; family UBA7540; genus Gp13-AA77. Next base: position 21,841 of record DATDGR010000163.1, read on the forward strand.
GGTGCCGGCGTTCGTGTAGCCCACCTGTTTCAGAGCTTCCACCACCGAGTGACCCATCTCCCGCCGCGAATCAGCACTGATCTGGGTCGAAGGAGATTCCTCTAACAACTTCTGGTGCCGCCGTTGGATGGTGCATTCGCGCTCGCCGAGATGCACAACCTTGCCATGATGATCGGCCAGGATCTGAAACTCGATATGCCTTGGCGAGGCCACATACTTTTCGATGTACACGTCGGGAGCGCCGAAGGCGGCTTGAGCCTCCTGCTGGGCGGTTTCAAAAGCGTGCGACATCTCTCCGGCCAGAGCGACCACCCGCATGCCACGACCGCCACCCCCCGCCACGGCCTTCACCATCACGGGATACCCAATTTCCTCCGCCGCCTGCAGCGCTTCGGCTGGCGACAGCAATACGCCCGATCCTGGGAGAATCGGCAGCCCCAGCTTCGACATCTTCTTGCGCGCCTCGTTCTTGTCTCC